>NZ_CP158299.1:340000-640000 GCF_040256395.1 Deinococcus sonorensis KR-87
CGGCGGCGGAGCCTGTCTCAGGCAGTTCCAATCCAGCAGGCCCAGACTCGGTGAGGTGGTCGCCGATCCACGTTCTGAAGTTCATTATCTGCGAGACGAGCGCCACACGTGCCGTGGTCTGGCGGGGGGTCACAAATGAGTAGCCTGCGGATTGGCCTGCTGACCGATGTTTTCTTCCCCGACCAGAACGGCGTGTCCACCAGTGTGCTGCTGCTGCAGCGTGAGCTGCGCCGGCGCGGGCATCAGGCGGTGATCATGGCACCTCGTTTTCCCGGCCACCGTGACAGCAGTGAGTACCAGGGCGTGCTGCGGATGCCCAGCGTGGTGAATCCGGCGCTGCCGCGTCAGCGGTTGGCCTTTCCTACCCGGCGACGGCTGCCTGGCCGGTTTGACTTGATCCACACCCATACCCCCGGCTCCATCGGCTGGTGGGGCTCGCGGCTGGCCCGGCGCTGGGACGTGCCGCATGTCTCGACCTTCCACACGCACCTGGAGCGCTATACCCACTACATCCCCGGCCTGACCCAGCTGGAGCGCCACGCAGGGTTCGTGACCCGGGTGGTGCGGCGCTTCTACAGCACGGCCGACCTGATCGTGGCGCCCTCGGAGGGTAGCCAGAGTATGCTGCACGACTACGGCATCCTGCGGCCCAGTGTGGTGCTGCCAACCGGCATCGATGAGGCGCTGCTGGCTGCCGCGCCGGACCAGCCGTCACCCTGGCCTGCCGGAACGCGCCGGCTGCTGAGCGTGGGGCGGCTGGGCCACGAGAAGCGAATGGATCTGGTACTGAATGCGCTGGCCGCCCTGCGCGAGCAGCATGACGCGCATCTGGTGGTGCTGGGAGAAGGCCCGCAGGAAGCGGCGCTGCGGACGCACGCCGACACGCTGGGGCTGCGCGATCACGTCACCTTCCTGGGACCGGTGCCGTTCTCCGACATCGGAGCGTACTACCGCATGGCCGAGCTGTTCATGTTCGGCAGTGACAGCGAGACGCAGGGACTGGTGCTGATCGAGGCGCAGACGATGGGGCTGCCGGTGGTGGCAGTGGGCGCGCAGGGCACCCTGAACGGGGTGCAGCATCAGGTGAGCGGTTATCTGGTGTCGCCGGGCGACTGGGCGGCCCTGGCGGACCACGCCGCCACCCTGCTGGCCCATCCGGAGCAGCACGCCGCCTTTCGGCGGGAAGCCCACACCTTCGCCGCGCAGTTCAGCGCTGCTCAAATGGCCGAGCAGATGCTGGACCTGTACAGCTACGCGCTCAGCGCCGCCCGGCCGCGGGTGGCCTGGGACAGCGTGGCGGGCACGCCGCTCACTCTTCAGGCTGCCCGGAACCTGGAGCCCTCGGTGCATGCGGCTCAAAATAGCCGGAAGTACGGCCTGCGAGGTTTCTGAGCTGCTGCCACAGAAAAGGAAGCCACCCGCGCTGCAGCCGCCGCGCCGAGGTCTGGACCAGTGCGCCCGGCACGTACTGAACCCGGCCCAGCCGCTGCAGGGCCAGACCCAGCAGCACGTCCTCACGGGCCTCGACCGCCGGGTACCCGCCCACCCGCAGCGCCGCCTCGCGCTGCACCGCCATGTTGGCACCCGCCGTGTTCGGCCGCCCCACCCCGCTCATCACGTACAGAAACAATCGGTAGCCCCATTCGCTCAGCGCCGACCCCAGCGGGCCCACCCGGCGCGGCCAGGGTTGAAGCCGCAGCGGCCCGTACACGCACACCGTCCCCGGCTGCATGGCGGCTTCCAGCAGCAGCAGCCAGTCGGGCGGCGGCACCGAGTCGGCGTCGGTGCTGACCACCCAATCTCCAATCGCCGCCTCCAGCCCACACTGGCGGGCGTAGGCCACCCCCGGCCGGACACACGGCAGCACCGTGGCCCCCAGCGAACGCGCCACCCGGGCCGTCGCGTCGCGGCTGGCATTGTCCACCACGATCACCTCATCCGGCGGGCGCTGCTGAGCGGCCAACGCCCGCAGCAGCGCCGGCAGCTGTCCTTCCTCGTCGCGGGCGGGAATCACGACACTGAGACGCACCCCCGCAGGCTAGCGTAAGCTCAGGGCCGGCGTGCGGCGCGTCCTCACTCCGAAGCGCCCGATCATGACCCTGACCCGCACCCTTCAGAACGCTCTCCCCTGGCCGCAGCCGAACCGTGGGCTGATGCTGCGCGCGGTGCTGCTGCTGGGCCTGTGCGAGCTGGTCCGCACCGGCCTGTACGTCGGGTTTCTGCCACAGCAGCTGGCCGCCCACGGCCTGCCGCTGAGCGCCGCCGGGCTGGCCTGGACCGTCCACTACGCCTCTGACACGCTCTGCCGCTCGCCGGGGGGACATCTGGTGGAACGCTACGGCCTGCGCCGGGTGCTGCTGATCGGCTGCGCAGTGAGCCTGCTATGCGTCCTGCTGATGCAACTGGTGCCCTACGCGTGGCTGCTGGTGCCGCTGGCGGCCCTGCACGGCGCGGCCCTCAGCCCGCTGTGGCCGGCGGTCATGACGCTCAGCAGCGTGCGTGCCGACAGCGATCAGCAGCCCAAGGCGGTGGCCGTGGTCAGCGCGGCGGCCGGTCCCTTCACCGGGCTCGGATTCCTGGGGATCGGCACGCTGAGCAGCCTGCATTTCGCCAGTGGCGCCGACTCGCGCCTGCACACGCTGGGCGGCTGGCCGCTGGCCATTCTGCTGCTGGCCCAGACGCTGGCGCTGCTGCTGACGCTCGGCCTCAGCGCGGTGCGGCTGCACACCGGGGAACCGGCGCGGGCTGCTCCACCCGCCCAGCTGCGCCGCACCCTGCTGTTTCTGATGCCGGCCGCTCTGATTCAGACGCTGGCGCTGAGCGTGCTGGCGCTGGTGATCCGGAACTTCGCGGACGACATTCACCTGGGGCAGTGGGGACTCAACGGCGTGATGGCCGCCGGCGCCCTGAGTGCCTACCTGCTGCTGGGCTACACCTCCCGGCTGGCCGGACGCTACGGCGCGCAGCCGCTGCTGGTGGCCGGTCTGCTGCTGGCCGCGCTGGGCATGGGGCTGATGGCCACGCTGCCGCCGCTGTGGGGCTACGTGCTGCTGGCCGTGCTGCTAGGCACCGGCTACGCCTGTCTGCTGCCCGGCTGGGGCGGGCTGGTGGCCAGCCTGTTGCCGCAGGAGAACCGTGCGGCCAGCTGGGGCATGGTGATGACGGTGGAGAACGCGGGCATGGCCACCGGCCCGCTGCTCGGCACCGTGGCGGCGGGGGTGAGCCTGCGGGCGCCCTTTCTGCTGAGCATGGTGCTGCTGCTGCTGACGGCCGCCGTGTACCTGTGGCCCAGCCGCCGGAGCGGAACGTGAGGCGCCGGGTCATCCGGGCCGGGCTGGGCCTTCTGCTGGGTGCCCTGCTGACCGATGTGCTGGGCCGGCAGCTGGGCCTGGGTGCCCTGGGCGGCGGCCCGGCGCAGCGGCCCCGGCTGGCCCTCACCTTCGACGACGGTCCCGGCCCGCAGACTGAGCGGCTGCTGGAGCTGCTGGCCCAGCACCACGCCAGTGCCACCTTCTTCCTGACCGGCGAGCGGGCCGAGGCGCAGCCGGAACTGGTGGAGCGGCTGCGGGCCGCTGGACATCAGCTGGAATCGCACGGCTACACGCACCGGCACGCGGCCCTGCTGCTGCCGTGGCAGGAGTGGCCCCACCTGCGCTGGCACCCGGAGCCGGCCCGGACAGCCCGGCTGTACCGCCCGCCCTGGGGGGGCCACTCGCTGCTCACCCGGTGGCTGGCGCGCCGGGCTGGCGTGCAGGTGGCGCTGTGGACCGCGGAGTCACGCGACTGGCTGGATCTCGCGCCGGAAACACTGCTGGATCGGCTGCGGCCCCAGCTACGCCCAGGTGCCGTGCTGCTGCTGCACGACGGACCGAAACGGACCTTGGCCCTGCTGGAGCGGCTCCTTCCGGAACTCGAGGCCCGTGGACTGCAGGCGGTCAGGCTGGACGACCTGTCGCCACAGCGGATCGGTTGGTCGGACGGCTGGCGGCGGGCCCGCCAGATGTGGCGTCAGGGCTGAAGCAGTTCCGCCGCAATCTGAGGCAGCGCTCCGGGAGCTCCGATGCGGTCCCGACCCACCAGCGCCGCGTGCAGGTGGGCCTGTGGCCTGTGCAGCGCCCTCAGCGCCGCCGTCACCGCCAGCGGATCGGGCGCCACCACCGTGAGGGCGGCGCCCAGCAGCCGGGCCTGCCGGCGGGCGAAACCGGGCGTGTACTGCGGGCCGTGTGTCGGGAAGGCCACCACCGGCACACCCAGCCCGGCTGCCTGCTCGCTGGCCGTCCCTGCCGTGCCGACCGCCAGCCGCGCCGTGTGCAGCACGCTGCTGAAGGCGCCGCGCAGCAGCAGCACGCGGGTGCCTGCAGCACACGCCTGCGCCAGTCCGTCGCTCTGCACCTGCACGCTCCAGCCGGGCAGCTCCGGCAGCTCGTCCCACGGCCGCGGCCACGCGACCAGCGCCTGAAACTCAGGACACCCGGCCGCCGTCGCCAGCATGATCGGCAGCGACTCGCGGGCGTCGCCCCGGCCGCCCGGCAGCAACGCCAGCACCGGACGACCGTCAAGCAGCGGGGCGAGCGTGTCGTCGGGGGCCGGCAGCACGTCCATCGCGAAGCTGCCCCGGTACACGGCGTTCACGCCCCGGCGCGCCAGATACCCGGCCGAGGCGCGGTCGCGGGTGTAGACCCGCCGGGCCTGTCGGCCCAGCGCGATCTCCCACGGCATGAAGCGGTTGGCCCCCAGCGCGTTCAGCTCGCGCAGATGATCCGGCAGCGTCATGCCCTCGGCGTACAGGCGCGACACCAGCGGCTGAAGGTGGGTGAGGGGCAGGCGTGGTCCGGCGCCGGGCTTCCGGCGCGCCGCCAGCGTGCCGACCAGCAGGGCGTACACGTCCCCGATCACGATCACCTGCTCTGCCCGACTCCCCTGCTGGAGGGCCGCCTGCCCCTGCCGCAGCGAGGTGCCAATCAACCCAGCCCGCAGGTCCGCCTGCAGGTTGCTCAGGCTGCCGAAGGGAAAGCCGCCGGATGGCAGCGCCAGCACCGGTCCTACCCGCTCGGCCACGCCCTGATACGCCTCACCGGGCCCGACCAGCGGCAGCGCCCTCAGCTGCTCTATGCCGAGCACCCGCAACTCACGCGCGAGCGCCGCGCCGATCAGGTCTTCCGCGCCTCCGTTGGAGACGAGCAAGACAGGACCGCCGTTCTGCTGCACGCCCCAGGCTAGCAGAGGCCCGCTTCCCGTCGGGGCCGCCTCAGCCGTAGAGTGACCGGGTGAACCCGACATCTCAGCAGGACAGCTCCCCTCGCCGCGCCCTGATGGTCTGGGGCGGCTGGGCCGGCCACCAGCCGGAACAGACCACCCGTCACTTCGCCCGCCTGCTGGAGCAAGCCGGGCTGGAGGTCAGCGTCACGGACGACCTGGACGTGTACCGGGACGCCGAGCGGCTGCAGGCGCAGGCCCTGATCGTCCAGTGCGTCACGATGAGCAGCCTGACCGCCGAGCAGGAGCGCGGCCTGCTGGGCGCCGTGGCGGGGGGCGTAGGGTTCGGCGGCTGGCACGGCGGCGTGACCGATGCCTTCCGCGCCAGCCCGGACTACCAGTACATGGTCGGCGGGCAGTGGGTGGCGCATCCGGGCAACATCATCCGCTACCCGGTGCAGATCCTGCCGACCGGCGACCCGATCACCCAGGGGCTCAGCGACTTCGAGATCCAGTCTGAGCAGTATTACCTGCACACCGACCCCGGCAACGAGGTGCTGGCCACCACCACCTTCGACGGCGCCTACGTGCGCGAGCACCAGCCGTGGGTCCAGGGCACCGTAATGCCGGTGGCCTGGAAGCGGCGTTGGGGCCAGGGCCGGGTGTATGTCTGCGCGCTGGGCCATACCCTGAGTGACTTCGAGGTGCCGGAGGCGCAGGAACTCACGCAGCGCGGCCTGCTGTGGGCGGCTGGGCTGCTGTAAGGCGCGGCTACCCTCAAAGAACCGCCCCAGGGACCACATGTGTGGGCCGTCCTGGCCTGCCGGTCTGCTATAGCTGAGAACAATATGATGAACCTCCTAAGGACTGCCGGAACACTCGGCCTGCTGACCCTCGCCCTGACGGCCTGCACCAACACCGCCGTGCCTGACAACCGTGGGGCAACCCCTCCAGCCGACCCGGTTGTGGGGACCGCCACTGATGTGAACGACATGCCAGCCGCGGCCCAGCAGGCGCAGGGCCAACTGCTGAAAATGCTCAGCAGCAGCGCCCTGCCCGCCGAACTGCAGGACGTGCTGGCCGCCATTGGGGCAGACCCTGCGGTGCTCATCCCGGCACCGATCACCGCGCAGAACCTGAAGCAGTTCTCGCCGGCCATACTGGGCCGCGCCCTGACGCCTCGCCCGCGGCAGCTCCAGGCACTCAGCACCACGCTGCCAGACCAGCTGCTGCCTACCGGCACCTACAGCCGCGACACCCAAGGTCAGCTGACGCCGGTGAGCCAGACGCCCACCGACGGCATGATCATCACGGACGCTCAGCGCGGCAGCACCCTGACCGCCCAGTGGCATGTCGGCGGTGCACCGAGCGTGCTCATCACCCGGTTCACCGGTGCGGACCTGTCCGGTCAGCCCTACCTGACGCGGATGGAACTGCCCACGAAGGCCGCCATGTCGGTGCAGAAGGGCAGCGCGACGATAGGCGCCCTCACTTTCGGCATGACGCCCGGCGCCTGCCTGGAACAGACCGGCCCCGACGCGCTGACCCTGAACCTGTGGGCCGGCAACCAGACCAACCCGGCCCTGAAAGGCTCGCTGAACTACGCTTGGGACAGCACCGGCCTGACTCTGCAGGGCAACGCCACGCTGCAGACCGGTCAGGGCACGGCTTCCACCAGCCTGAATCTGGCGGCACCCGGCACCACGCAGCACCGCTGCGACACCGGCCTGAGCTTCACTCCGACCAGCCTCAGCTTCGACGCCAGCGCCAGCGTGCCCGGAAACAGCGTGGTGACCAGCCTGAAGTTGAGCAGCCTCAGCAACCTGACCTTCAGTCAGAGTGCCCTGCAGGCTCAGCATCCCTTCGCCCAGATCGGCGGCACCCTCAGCGCCAGCCTGACCCACAACGGACACCTCAGCATGCGTGCTGCGGGTTCGCTTGCCGACGGCAGCGACCTGGACCTGCTGCCGGGCGATCAGGTGCAGGTGAAGTATGTGAAGGAGGGCAAACTGGTCACCACCACCCTGCAGGAGCTGATGGTGGCCCTGTCCGGCCACTGAGCTCACACCAATCGGAGGGGCCGCTGCTCAATTGAGCAGCGGCCCCCTTCATTTTGGTCCTGGCCGGGTCAGATCACCCGGCGACGGATGATCGAGCTGATGCTGTCGAGCACATTGACCACCAGCACGATCACCAGCAGCGCCACCGCCGCTTTCGGGTACTGGCCACCGCGCATCGTCTCGTTCAGGATGAAGCCGATGCCGCCCGCGCCCACGAAGCCCAGCACGATGCTGACGCGGAAGTTGATCTCGAAGCGGTAGAGCGTGTAGCTCAGGAAGAGCGGCAGCACCTGCGGCAGCAGCCCCCAGCGCACCACGCTGGTGCCGGGCGCGCCCGCCGACTCCAGCGCCTCGATCGGGCCCCGGTCGGCGTTCTCGATGGCCTCCGAGTACAGCTTGCCCAGGTCGGCGATGCTGTGGACCGCCATGGCCAGCGCGCCGGCGAACGGGCCCAGGCCCACCGCCGCCACCAGGATCAGCGCCAGGATCAGGGTGTCCACGCTGCGGTCCACGTTGAAGAAGGTGCGGGTGATCCAGTAGGCCGCGCGGGTCAGCGGGCTGTTCTGGGTCAGGTTGCGGGCGGCCAGCAGGCTGAGCGGCAGCGCGAAGGCCGCGCCCACCACCGTCCCGATCAGCGCGATGTTGATGGTGATCAGCATCTCGCGCATCACGTCCGAGAGGAAGGTGGCGTCCGGCGGGGTGGCCCGGTCCAGGAAGTCCACGATCCAGGGGAAGTTGACCCACAGGTCGCGGAAGTTGAAGCCGGTGCTGTGCAGGCCCGAGGCCACCACCACCACCACCAGCGCCAGCAGCAGCGCGCTGCCCAGCTCGGCGCGGCGCCGGGTGGCCGCCGCGCCCGATTCCAGCACCAGGGTGCGGCGGCTGAGCGCGATCAGGCCGCCGCCCAGCGCCAGCACCGAGAACAGCACCCAGCTCTGGTAGCCATACTCCTGAGCGCGCGCGATGGTGCGGCGCACCCCGGCGTTGCTGGAGTCCGGGCCCGGCGCGTACCCGTAGGGCATGGCGGCCGGCGTGGTGATGGTCGCGGGCAGCGGGGTGGCGTCGCCGGGGGTGCGGCGGTACAGCTCGTACTGGTCCTGCAGGCCGTAGTAGTCGCGGCGCTGCTTGGCCCGGTCGGTGCCGGCGGCGGGCTTGGCCAGCAGGGCCCGGGTGGCCTGCCAGTCACTGGCCCGCTTGGCCACGTCAGCCTGCAGGTAGTCGCGCACGTCCAGCTGCCAGTCGTGGGTGATCAGACCCGTCTGCTGCGCCGTGGTGGCGCGGGTGATCTGATAGTACCCGCGCAGCGACGGAAACAGGCTGGCGCCCAGCGAGGAGAACAGCAGGGCGGCCAGCGCCAGCGGCACCAGCACGGTGGTGAGCAGCAGCGCCACGCGGGCGCGGCCGGTCGGCTGGCTGGCCCGCATCAGCAGATACAGGCCGGCGGCCAGCGCCAGCGGCAGGCCCAGTTCCAGCACGCCCGGCACCGGCGCCAGTGTCAGGAAGCGGTCCTGGCCGTTGCGGAACAGCAGCGCCACCAGCAGGCTGACGGCGCCCGAGGCCGCCAGGACCGTGCCGCCCAGCCACTCGGAGGAGCGCAGCGCCACGACCACCAGGGCCAGCACGCTCAGCAGCGGCGCCAGCCACAGCTGCGGATACTGCGAGGCCAGCGCCAGGGCGGTGGGGGCCAGCCCCTGGTCGCTGCGCGCCCCCACCACGTCCACGAACGGCAGCGTCAGAAAGCTCAGCAGCAGGCCGATCACGCCCACCAGCCCCAGCCGGCGGCCGGAGCCGCGCGACAGCCAGATGAACGCCACGATCAGCAGCGCGGTAATCAGGGCCGTGATCACAGGTCCGCCACACTGCCGGCGTAGATCCGGTCAATCACGTCGGGGGTCAGGGCCGAGGGCGGGCCGTCAAACACCAGCCGCCCCTGGTTGAAGCCCAGGATGCGGTCGGCGTAGGCGGTGGCCAGCTCCAGCACGTGGATGTTGACCAGCACGCTGATGCCGTCCTGGTTGAAGCTTTTCAACAGCCCCATGATCACGTTGCTGAGCTTGGGGTCCAGGCTGGCCATCGGCTCGTCGGCCAGGATCAGGGTCGGCTGCTGCGCCACGGCGCGCGCGATGGCCACCCGTTGCTGCTGCCCGCCGGAGAGCTGGTCCACCCGCACGGTCATGCGGTCGGCCAGCCCCACCCGCGTCAGGGCATCCTTGGCCAGCTGGATGTCCGACTCGGGGTACAGACCCAGCGCGCCGGCAAAGCGGTTGTGATACCCGAGTCGCCCGGCCAGCACGTTTTCCAGTGCGGTGAGCCGGGTGGTCAGGTTGAACTGCTGGAAGATGAAGCCGATGCGCCGCCGCAGGCTGCGGAGTTTGGCGCCCTGCGCGAAGGCAATGTCCTCGCCGTCGATCAGGATCTGGCCTGAGGTGGCGTCGTTGAGGCGGTTGATGCAGCGCAGGAAGGTGCTCTTGCCGGCACCCGACAGCCCGATGACACACACGAACTCGCCGTCCTGAATGTCCACGTTGACGTCGTCGAGGCCGCGGGTGCCGTTGGGATAGATCTTGGTGAGATGCTGAACCTGAATCAAGGGAGGTCTCCGGGGCAAAAAGATCAGGGAGGCCACCTGCGCCTCCCTGAAGGGCCACTTGCTTACTTCTTCTGGCTGGCCTTCACGGCGTCACGCACGACGTTGTAGTCGGCGTCCTTGGCCGGAATCATGCTATCGATGGTGTAGAGCTTCTTCAGCAGGCCCTGGCCGGCCGGATCGCTCTTCATGCCGATGATCGCGGCACGCACACGGGTCACGACGTCGGCGCAGCCGGTCTGGTAGTCGGAGCGCACCGAGAGGGTGTCACCGGGGATCGGCTTGGTGTAGGCCACCACCGCGAGCTGCGAGGCCTTGTCGGCCGGCAGGTACTGGGTCCAGCTGCCGCTGGTGCCCTGGGTGTTGTTGCTGAAGGTGGCGATGGCGTCCACCGTGCCGTTCGCCAGCGACAGCACCGCCGCGTCGTGCTTGCCCGCGAAGGTCTGCTTGCTGAAGAAGG
This sequence comes from Deinococcus sonorensis KR-87, assembly GCF_040256395.1. Taxonomy (NCBI): domain Bacteria; kingdom Thermotogati; phylum Deinococcota; class Deinococci; order Deinococcales; family Deinococcaceae; genus Deinococcus; species Deinococcus sonorensis. Next base: position 350,304 of record NZ_CP158299.1, read on the forward strand.
TGTCGGGGTTGATGCCCTTGCTGACCAGCAGGGCGCGCGGGAAGGTGTAGCCGGCCGCGCTGGTCGGGTCGATCCAGGCGACGGTCTTGCCGCGCAGGTCGTTCAGGGTCTTGATGCCGCTGTCCTTGCGGACCACGAAGGCGCTCCAGTAGTAGGGGCCGCCGTTGCGGACGCTCTTGAGCAGCACCTGGGCGCCGGCCTGGTCGTGCGCCTGCACGTAACTGACCGGGCTGAGCCAGGCGAAGTCCAGCTTGCCGCTGCGGGTGGCCTCCACCAGGGCCTGGTAGTCCTGGGCCACGGTGGTGCGCACCTCCACGCCGCGGATCTTGCTCTCCAGGTAGGTGGCGATGGCCTTGCCGCTGGTCAGCACGGCGCTGCTGTCCTGGGCCGGGTTGAAGCCCATGTTGATGACGCGGCAGTTCTCGGCGGCGCTGGCGGTGGCGACAGTGGCAAACAGGGTGAGCGTGAGCAGTTTCTTCATGTGAACCTCGTACACAGGATGGGCAGTGGAAGTATAGACAGTCTGAAGATCAACGTCGTTTCTTGAACGATCGTTAACGGACGGCAGTATAGACCACCTGCCCATGAGTCTCAATGATGGCTGCAGCGGCCGAATCCGACCCCTGCTCGGGCTGCGCCAGGACGCTACCGGCGGTACGACTGCGGCTCTACCCGGACGCTGCGGGCCGAGACCGGCTCCCCGATCACCGGGTACCGCGCCGCCTGTCCGGGGTCGCCGGGGCCCACCAGCACCGTGACCACGCTGAGCGTCTGAACCGTCAGCGGCAGCAGCGCCAGCCGCCCGGTGGCGTGCGCCCCCAGATCCAGATAGACGTGCCGCCCGACCCGCAGTGGCACCCGCACCGGGGTATGCCCGTGCACCGAGTAGACCACGCCCTCCGGCAGCGGGAAAGGACCCTCGTAGGGCCGCAGCCACAGCGCCGCCTCTTCCGGGTCCTCGTGGTCCTTGTGGCGGACCGGGGGGCTGGCGTGGGCCACCAGCACGCTCGGCTCGGCGGGCCGCTGGTCGTGAATGGCGCCGTCGGCCGTGACGTAGACGATCCGGCGCAGCAGGTCCAGATACTGGGCCAGCCGTTCCGGGAAGTGCTCCAGCGTCACGCCGCCGCGCACCTCGCGCCGCACCGTCTCGCCGCCGTTCTGCATCCACCACGCGTAGCCCTGCATGGCGCGGCGGTAATCGGACAGGTCCTGGGTCTCCTGATACCGGCGGTACCAGCGCAGGCCCTCCAGCGCCATCCGCTCGTGATTGCCCATCAGCAGGGTGGCGCGGCCCTCGGCGTGCAGCCGCAGCAGCGCGTCCACCGTTTCCATGCTGCGCGGCCCGCGGTCAATGGCGTCGCCCAGGCTCAGGAAATGCGCGCCCGCAAAGTTCTGCACGGCCGCCTGCAACAGGTCCAGCCGCCCGTGCAGGTCCGGAATCACCACCACCTCGCGCATCAGTCGCGCCCGTCCTCGGCGGGGTCGTCGTGGAAGTCCAGCAGCGTCTGTTTGCTGCGTTCGCGCAGTTCACGGGCGCCGCCCTGCAGCAGCTCGAACCTGGGGCCGTCCGGTCGCAGGGTAATGCGGTAGGCCTGTCCCTCGGCCGCCTGGGGCAGCCACGCGGCCGGCACCTCGAAGCTGCGGCCCTGGTCGTCCTCGACCTCCGCCATTCCGGTGTCTTGGTCCAGCACATCAATGGTCAGCAGGCCAGCGTCCGGCGTCATAACCTCCAGTATGCCGCGCCGGACGGCCGCCGGGGCAGGACAATAGGACCAGGACGGGCCGCGTGGCACACTGGCGGTACATATGGCCGAGTCATCGCTGAAGATTCTGACGCTGTGTATGGGCAACATCTGCCGCAGCCCGGTGGCCGAGGTGCTGCTGCGCCGCGAGCTGAAGGCCGCAGGCTTCGAGGCGCTGGTGGCGAGTGCCGGAACCGGCGCGTGGCATGTGGGCAAGCCGGCCGACCCGCGTAGCCGGGTCGTGGCGCGTCAGAACGGTCTGGACCTGAACCACCGCGCCCGGCAGCTGACGGTCCAGGACTTCCTGGACTTCGACCTGATCCTGTGCATGGACCACCAGAACCTGGAGGACGCTCGCCGCGCCGCCCCGCCGCAGGCCCGCGCCCGGCTGCACCTGATGCGCGAATACGACCCGGAAGGTCCCGGCGATGTGCCGGACCCGTACTACGGCGGCCCGGACGGCTTCACCCGGATGTTCCGGATTCTGGAACGCAGCGCCAGGGCCTGGGCCGCTACCGTCCGCGAGGGCCGGACCGGCTGAGCCCCGGCGGCCTGTCTGGCCGGTCCCGGCGTCGCTCACATCCGCAGGTGTTAGTGTGGAGCGTACACCGGGCCCCTGTGGCCTGCTTCAGCTCCATTCGCCCTGTTCCTTCCGCGTCCTGAGAGACGCCCCGCTGCCCAGCAGCGGTAAGTCCGCCCGCGAGGCGGCGTCGGAGGCTCCAGCATGACCAGTTTTCGCCACACGAGCGTCACCTCCGCCCAGCGGGGGCAGCGCTCGCCCTACTTTGAGCAGCCAGAGGTCCAGCGTGAAGGGTGAACTGCGGTACGAGGGCAAGGCCAAGCGCGTGTATGCCAGCGCGAACCCCCAGGAATACGTTGTGGAGTACAAGGACGACGCCACCGCCTTCAACGGCGTCAAGAAGGACCAGATCAGCGGCAAGGGCGCCATCAACAACCGCATCACGGCGCACCTGTATCCGCAGCTGGAACAGGCGGGCATCCCGACCCATTTCATCGAGCAGCTCTCGGAGCGCGAGCAGCGGGTGCGGGCCGTAACCATCGTGCCGGTGGAGGTGATCGTGCGGAACGTGGCCGCCGGCAGCTTCAGCAAGCGCCTGGGCGTGGAAGAAGGCACCGCGCTCGCGCGCCCGGTGGTGGAGTACTGCTACAAGAGTGACGCCCTGGGCGATCCGCTGATCAACACCGACACCGCTGTGGCGCTCGGCTGGGCCACCCCCGAGCAGCTCACACGCATCCGTGAACTGGCCCTGCAGGTGCAGCGCTTCCTGACCCCCTACTTCGCCGAGCGCGGCACTCGCCTGATCGACTTCAAGCTGGAGTTCGGGACGCTGGAGAGCGGCGAGATCGTGCTGGCCGACGAGATCAGCCCCGACACCTGCCGCTTCTGGGACGCCGAGACCGGTGAGAAGCTGGACAAGGACCGTTTTCGCCGCGATCTGGGCAATGTGGAGGGCGCATATCAGGAGATGCTGCGCCGCGTGACCCAGGCCCCCACCCGCTGAGCCCCCGGAGCAACTGACCATGACCTACCGAGCCAAGATCTACGTGACCCTCAAACCCAGCATCCTCGACCCGCAGGGCCGCACCGTCGAGCGGGCGCTCAGCCACCTAGAGCACCAGAACGTGGAGGGCGTGCGCATCGGCAAATACGTCGAGATGACGCTGTCCGGCGAGCGCGGCGACGTGGAAGCGCAGGTGCAGCAGATTGCCGAGACGGTGCTGAGCAACCCCGTGATGGAAAACGTGCGCTGGGAGCTGACCGAAGCGTGAGCGTGCCGGAGCGGGTGAACCTGCAGGAGAAGTTCGAGCGGTTTCAGGAGCACTGGACCCCAAAGGTGGTGGCCGACCTGAACGGCCAGCAGGTCAAGCTGGCCAAGATCAGCGGCGAGTTCGAGTGGCACCACCACGAGCACGAGGACGAACTGTTCATGGTGGTGCGCGGAGTGCTGCGCCTGCGCTTCCGGGACGGCGACGCGGTGCTGCAGGAGGGCGAACTGCTGGTGGTGCCCAGGGGCGTGGAGCACCAGCCGGTGGCCGAAACCGAGGAGACCTGGATCATGATGTTCGAGCCGGCCAGCACCCTCAATACCGGCAACGTGCAGAGCGAGCGCACCGTGGCCACGCTGGAGCGCCTGTGAAGGTCGCGGTGATTCAGTTTCCCGGCAGCAACTGCGACGCCGACGCGCTGCACGCGGCCCGTGAGACGCTGGACCCGCAGGCGCGCTTCGTGTGGCACACCGAGGACGGCCTGCCCAGCGGCACTGATCTGGTGTTCCTGCCCGGCGGCTTCAGCTACGGCGACCACCTGCGCAGCGGGGCCATTGCGGCCCGCAGCCCGATCATGACGGCGGTCCGGCAGCACGCCGAGCGCGGCGGGTACGTGCTGGGTGTCTGCAACGGCTTTCAGGTGCTGACCGAGGCCGGGCTGCTGCCAGGCGCCCTCTCGCGCAACCGCGACCTGCACTTCCAGTGTCGCCCGGTGCATCTCCGGGTGGAGAACACGCACACCGCCTACACCTCCCGTTACCAGGAGGGACAGAGCATCGAGATTCCCATCGCGCACGGCGAGGGCAACTACTACGCGGACGCCGGGGTGCTGGAGCGGCTGGAAGGCGAGGGCCGGGTGGTGTTCCGCTACCTGGACAACCCGAACGGCTCGCTGAACGACATTGCCGGCATCGTGAGCGAGCGCGGCAACGTGCTGGGCATGATGCCGCACCCGGAACGCGCAGTGGAGCGGCTGCTGGGCAGCGAGGACGGCCGCGGCCTCTTCGAGAGCCTGCAGGCCGTGGCGGTGCGGCCATGACGCTCCCGACCCTGGGGGCCTTCCTGGCCGAGCAGTACCGCGCTGAACTGGAGGCCTTCCGTGCGGCGCTGGACGCGGTGCCGGATGAACAGTTCGGCGTGGCCACCCTGAGCCACAGCCCGGCATGGCACGCGCTGCACATCGGGGAGTGGCTGCGGGTGACGGTGCTGGAAGACCGCACGCCCACCTTCCACCACCTGGGCTGGGAGGACCGAGAGTGGGTGCGGAGCCTCGGCACAGCGCCGGCCCCACTGAGTGAAACGGCCAGCAAGGCCGACATTCTGGGCCAGCTGGACGACATCGGCGCGCGGGCCGTGGCCACCCTGGAGGCCGCCACCGAGACGCAGCTTGGCGGCATGGTGCCCTCACCCAGCGCGCCCAGCGGGGAACGGCCCCGCCTGCCCGCCCTGGGCCAGCACCTGCGTCACATCGCCTACCACCGCGGACAGGTGCAGCTGGGCAAGAAAGGAAGCCGATGACTGCCACCCACTCGCTGCGTGACCGGGCCAGCACCTTTGGCCTGTCCACCGACGAATACGACCTGCTGGTCTCGCGCATCGGGCGTGAGCCGAACGCGCTGGAGGCCGCCATCGTGGGGGCCATGTGGTCCGAGCACTGCGGCTACAAGAACAGCCGCCCGCTCTTCAGCGTCTTCCCCACCACCGGCCCGCAGGTACTGCAGGGCCCCGGTGAGAACGCCGGCGTGGTGGACATCGGGGACGGCTGGGGCGTGGCCTTCAAGATGGAGAGCCACAACCACCCGTCGGCGGTGGAGCCGTTTCAGGGTGCGGCCACCGGCGTGGGCGGCATCCTGCGCGACATCTTCGCGATGGGCGCGCGGCCGTTCGCGGTGCTGGACAGCCTGCGCTTCGGGAACCCCGACAGCCCACGCACCCGCTTCCTGCTGAACGGCGTGGTGGAGGGCATCTCCCACTACGGCAACGCCATCGGGGTGCCGACGGTGGGCGGCGAGGTGACGTTCCATCCCAGCTACCAGGAGAATCCGCTGGTGAACGTGATGGCGCTGGGCCTGCTGCGCCACGAGGACCTGGCCAAGGGCACCATGGGCGAGGTCGGCAACGTGATCGTGTACGTGGGCAGCAAGACCGGCCGTGACGGCCTGGGCGGCGCGGTGTTTGCGAGCGCGGACCTCAGTGATGCCTCGCAGGCCGACCGGCCCGCCGTGCAGGTGGGCGACCCGTTCATGGAGAAGCTGCTGCTGGAAGCGACCCTGGAGGCAATCCAGGCGGGCGTGGTGGCGGGCGTGCAGGACATGGGCGCCGCCGGGCTGGTGAGCAGCACCTGCGAGATGGCCTACCGCGCCGGGCTGGGCATCACCATGGACCTGGACCGGGTCCCCACCCGCGAGAGCGGCATGGTGCCGATGGAACTGTGCCTCTCCGAGTCCCAGGAGCGCATGATCCTGGTACCGGTGCCGGGCCGTGAGCAGGAACTCAACGATCTGCTGGCCAAGTGGGAGCTGGACGTGGTGACCATCGGGCAGGTAGAGGAGCACCACAACTACCGCCTGACGTGGCGCGGCGAGGTGGTGTGCGACCTGCCGGTGGACCTGTTGAACGAGGCGCCCAAGTACACCCGCGAGGGCATCGAGAGCGAGGAGATCCGGGCGGCCCGCGAGCGGGACCTGAGCGGCGTGCCGGTGCCGGACGACCTGAAGGGGGTGCTGCTGACGCTGCTCAGCCACCCGACCATCGCCAGCAAGCGGCCGATCTTCCAGCGCTACGACCATCAGGTGATGACCAACACGGTGGTGGTGCCGGGCGCCGCCGACGCCGCCGTGCTGCGGGTGAAGGGCAGCCGCAAGGGGGTGGCCGCCACCAGCGACTGCAACCCGCGCTTCGTGCAGCTGGACCCGTACGTGGGGGCGGCGAGCGCGGTGGCCGAGGCCGCCCGCAACCTGGCCTGCGTGGGTGCCACCCCGCTCGCCATCACCGACAACCTGAACTACGGCAACCCGCACCGCCCGGAGGTGTACTACCAGATGCAGCGCGGGGTGCAGGGCATTGCGGACGCCTGCCGCGCGCTGAATACCCCCGTCACGGGCGGCAACGTGAGCCTCTACAACCAGTACGTGGAGGCGGGCCGCACGGTGGCCATCCACCCCACCCCGACCATCGGAATGGTGGGGGTGCTGCCGGACGTGTCGCAGCACGCCACCCTGGACCTGAAGCCCGGGCCGCACACGCTGTACCTGCTGGGCCGCCTCACCGACGAGCTCGGGGCGTCGCAGTACCTGGAAAGCATTCACGGGCTGGAGGCCGGACAGGTGCCGGCCCTGGACCTGACGCTGGAGCAGCGGGTGATTGCCGGCACGCTGGCCCTGATTCGCGGCGGCCTGACCCGCACCGCCCATGACTGCGCCGAGGGCGGGCTGAGCGTGGCGCTGGCGGAGATGGCGATTGCCGGCGGCCAGGGCCTCAGCGTCCAGATCGAAACGCCGCTGCGCCCGGACGCCGCCCTGTTCGGCGAGGCGCAGAGCCGGGTGGTGGTGGCGGTGCCGGTGGGCCAGGAGCCGGAGGCCGAGCGGGTGCTGACCGAGCTGGACGTGCCGTTCACCCGCATTGGACACAGCGGCGGTGAGAACGTCGCCATTTCGCTGCCGGCGCAGAATCTACACTTGAGCGTGACCCTGCCGGAACTGCAGACCGCCTACAACACGCCCCTCGCTGAGATCCTGGGGTGAGGGAGACGCGCCATGATCTTTGATCCCGAGACCGACAAGCCGCAGGAGGAATGCGGCGTGTTCGGCATGTACACCCCCACGCCGCTGGACCTGGCGTGGCTCACCTACCTGGGCATGTTCGCGCTGCAGCACCGCGGCCAGGAGGCGGCCGGCATGTGCGTCAGCGACGGCGAGCGCTTCCACGTCGAGAAGGATCTGGGGCTGGTAACGCAGGTCTTTGACGAGCGGCGGCTCGACAGCGTGCGGCTGGCGAACGCCCGCGTCAGCATCGGGCACGTGCGCTACAGCACCACCGGCAGCAACCTGCGCTTCAATGCCCAGCCGCTGACCACCCGCACCAACAAGGGCATTCTGGGGCTGGCGCACAACGGCAACTTCGTGAACGCCCGCGAGGTGCGGGGCGAGATGCTGCTGGAGGGCGCGCTGTTCCAGACCACCAACGACAGCGAGGTGATGCTGAACCTGATCGCGCGGGAGGCGGACCTGGACCTGATCGAGGCGACCGCTGCGGCCATGAAGCGCCTGAAGGGCGGCTTCGCCTGCGTGATGATGAGCCGCACCGCGCTGCTGGGCTTCCGCGACCCGAACGGAGTGCGACCGCTGGTGATCGGCCAGCGCGACGGCGTGGACGGCGAGGTGGGCGCCTACGTGCTGGCCTCCGAGCCGTGCGCGCTGTACGCGGTGGGAGCGCGGCTGGTGCGCGACGTGCTGCCGGGTGAGCTGGTGTGGATTGACCGCAGCGGCCTGCACAGCCTGATGGTGCAGCCGAAAGTGCCCACGCCCTGCGCGTTCGAGTGGATCTACTTCGCGCGCTCCGACAGCCAGCTGGACGGCATCGACACCCACGAGAGCCGTATCCGGATGGGCGAGCAGCTGGCCCGCGAGTTCCCGGTGGACGCGGACATCGTGGTGCCGGTGCCGGACAGCGGCATGGGCGCGGCCATCGGCTATGCCCGCGAGAGCGGCATTCCGTTCGACTACGGCCTGTACAAGAACCCCTACGCGGGCCGCACCTTCATCGCGCCCACCCAGGAGGCGCGCGAGCTGAAGGTCAAGATGAAGCTCTCCCCCACCAGCGCGGTGCGCGGCAAGCGGGTGGTGCTGATCGACGACAGCATCGTGCGCGGCACCACCAGCCGCCAGATCGTGAACCTGCTGCGCGAGGCGGGCGCCACCGAGGTGCACTTCCGGGTGAGCAGCCCGGCGATCAAGCACCCGTGCTTCTACGGCATCGACACCGCCGCCCGCAAGGAACTGGTGGCCAGCACCCATACCCAGGAGGAAATTCGAGAGCTGATCGGGGCCGACACCCTGAGCTTCATCTCGGAGCGGGGCCTGCGGGAGGCGGTGGGCGGCCCCGGCCTGTGCCTCGCCTGCTTCAACGGTGAGTACCCGGCCGGCACGCCGCTGCTCAACGACGTGGACAAGCTGGCGCTGGAAGTGTAGGAGAACAGCGAGCACTGAACCGCCGGGGCCGCCCCAAGTTGGGGCGGCCTTCTGACTTGCCGGGCGTTCCATGTCGCCCGCCTATCCTCTATGTATGGCCCCTCCCCGTTCCCAGATCGTTCCCGGCGTGACCGTGGATGTCGTTCAGAAGCAGGATCAGCCGAGCGGCAGGCTGACCCGTGGCGTGGTGGCGCAGTTGCTCACGCGCTCGCCCACCCATCCGCACGGCATCAAGGTACGGCTGACCAGCGGCGTGGTGGGCCGGGTGCAGGCGGTGATCCGTCCGGACCGCGAGCAGGAGGCATGAAAAGGGAGCACCTCTTCGGTGCCCCCTTTCTGCCTTCCCTCAGGCGCGGGCGGTAGACGAGTCGCGCACGCCCCAGCCGAAGTACGCCGCGATGGCCGCCAGCACAATGTGCAGGCCCACGTCCGCCCCGCCGATGGGTGCGAGGCCGAACAGCGTGTTGGTGGCGGGAATCAGGCCCAGCACCGCCAGGATCGCGTAGATGTAGGTGATGCCGCGCGCGTAGGCGACGGCGGAGTCGGTCCGCCCCGCAGACGCCACGCCCCAGAGGCCCAGCAGGATGTGCACCAGGTTATGAATCAGGTTCACGTGGAACAGCCCGAGCAGCATGCCGTTGCTGGTGTCCACCCGCAGGTCCGACGAGTCGGTCATCATCTGCGTGATGCCGGGAATGAATCCGAGGATGCCGACCAGGATAAAGACGATGCCGATCCAGCGTGCAAAGTTCCGTACAGTCATTCCAGACCTCCAGGTGAGTTGAGCTGTGTACTTCTCAGAAATACCCTGGCAGGGACCGGCAGCGGATCAGGAGTGGTTCAGAAAGACTTGAGGCTCGCGCTTTCCGGTGAGGCGCTGCATTACAAGAGCGCCCCGAGAACCGGTGCCTGGGACCGGCGCGGCTGAAGCGGGTCTAAGCCGCCCTGGTGATCTTCTGGTGAGAAGAAGTTTTTTACACTCGGTGGATCATGCGCCCCCCGCACCGCTCCCGCCTGCTGATGCTCGGCACCCTGTTGCTGCCGGTCACGCTCGCCCTGCTGGCGCTGCTGCTGCCTGGGCTCAATCCGGAAGTGGAGCTGTTCGGCCTGCACGCCGGGCTGGTGGGCACGGTGGCGGTGCTGGCGGTGGTGCTCTCGCTGCTGATCGGTCAGGTCGGCGCCCGGCAGCGCAACGTGCAGGTAACACTGCTGTCGCTGGCGTTCGCCTCCCTGACGCTGGTGTACGGCGTTCACGGCCTGGCGGCTCCGGAGCTGGGCATGGACGGCATGTCGGACATGGCCATGGCCTCCAGCTACGACAATCCCATGATGCCGGTCGCCGCCCAGCTGGGCGCGCTGCTCACCGCCACGTGGCTGTGGCTGTCCTCGCTGGCGAGCGACACCCCGGCGTTGCGGCGGCTGGCCCGGCTGCGCGGCTCCCTCAGCGTGCTGTGGCTGCTGGTGCTGACAGCGCTGATGGCCCTGCTGTTCGTGCCGGGCATGGCGCACCGGCTGGTGCCGGACGGCGTCTGGTCCAGCACACTGCTGGTCCTGACCACGCTGCTGTGCGGGGTGGCGGGCCGGCAGTACTGGCAGTCGTGGCGCTACTCCAGGTTTCCGGTTCAGCTGGCCATCGTGTACGCGTCCGGCTGGCTGGGCGGCGCCCAGCTGATCATCGCGCTGGCCCCGGCCTGGACGGTCGCGTGGTGGCTCTACCACGTGATGCTGGTGGGGGTGACCGCCGCCGTGGTGGTGGGACTGCTGAGCCAGCAGCGCGGACCGCAGCTGCCGCTGGGCACGGTGGTGCGCGGTCTGTGGAACAACGATCCGGACGACCTGCTGGCGGCGGGGCTCTCGGTCAGCGTGCAGCAGCTGGTGCTGGCCACCGAGCGGCATGATCCGTACACCGCCGGACACAGCTACCGGGTGGCCCTCCAGGCGCTGCGGCTGGCGCGGGTGGTGGGCTGCGGGCCGGAGGCGCTGCGGGCCATCACCCAGGGCGGCGTCCTGCACGACCTGGGCAAGCTGAACGTGGCCTACGAGGTGCTCAACTCCCCGGCCCGTCTGACCCCGGAGCAGTGGGCCCAGATTCAGCAGCACCCACTGTACGGTTACGAGCGCTGCCGCCAGCTGGGGTATCTGCCGGAGGAGCTGGGCATCATCCGCTCGCACCACGAACGCTGGGACGGCACCGGCTACCCGGACCGGCTTGCGGGAGACGCCATCCCGCTGCTGGCCCGCATCCTGAGCGTTGCGGACGTGTATGACGCCCTCACCAGTCAGCGCGCCTATAGGCAGCCGTGGAGCCATCAGCAGGCCAACCAGCACCTCCAGGAGGAGGCCGGCCGCATGTTCGACCCGGCCCTCGTGGACCTGTGGCTGCAGCTCCCGCCGCTGGACCTCGGGACCACGTCGTTGCCCGACTGGGCCCTGCCGACCAGCACGCCCGGGCCGTTCCAGGTGGCGCCCATCTGAAGACATGCCCGGCCACGCTTGAGCTTGTTTTCACCCCGCACCTCAGAGTGGCGCGTACCGTGCGGACACAAGGGGGACACAGCCATGCCAGACGCCTGGAGCAACAAGGACGAACGCCAGTACCAGCACGTCAAGGAGAGCGAAGAGGCGCGCGGGGCCTCTGAGGACCGGGCCGAGGAGATCGCGGCGCGCACCGTCAACAAGCACCGCCGCGAGGAAGGCCGCACCCCCAACCGGCGCACCCAGGGCACCGGCAACCCCAATGCCGCCCTCACGGACCTGAGCCGCGACGAGCTGTACAACCGCGCCAAGGAAGCGGGCATTGGCGGACGCAGCCGCATGAGCAAGGACGCCCTGGTACAGGCCCTCCAGAAGCAGCACGCCTGAAGCGTCACGGGGCGAGGCACAGCCGGAGGCGCGGGCCAGCGGCTAGACTCGCCCCATGACTTCTGATTCCTCTGCTCCCCCCACCCTGCCGGCGCCGCGCAGCTCCGCGCGCATGCTGGAACTGGTGTTCCCCAAGGACCTGAACGGCCACGGCACGGCCTTCGGGGGGTTTGTATTGTCCCTGATGGACAAGGCCGCCAGCATGGCCGCCATCCGGCACGCAAAAGGCAGCGTGGTGACCGCTCGCATGGAGGCGGTGGACTTTCACCTCCCGATCCGGCGCGGCGACGCGGTGGCGCTGGAAGCGGAGGTGATTCACACCGGGCGCACCAGCATGCGCGTCAAGGTGGACGTGTACCGCGAAACGCTCGCCACCGGCGAGCAACAGCTCGCCACCAGTGGCGTGTTCGTGTTCGTGCATGTGGACGAGGAGGGCCGCCCCGCCCGTATCGGTCCGCAGCCCTGATGCGCCTGACCCTGGTGCGGCACGGCATCACCACCTGGAACCGTGAGGGGCGCTGGCAGGGCCACACCGACACCCCACTTTCTCCGGAGGGCGAGGCCCAGGCGCGGCGGCTGGCTGTCCGTCTGCGGCACGCCCACTTCGATCAGGTGTGGAGCAGCGACCTGCAGCGCGCTCAGCAGACGGCCCAGCTCGCGCTGCCGGGCCGCACGCCCCAGCTGGATCCTCGCCTGCGCGAGGTGCATTTCGGTCAGTACGATGGCCACACCTACGCCGAGAACCGGGTGCACCCCGAGTTCGAGCAGTGGCAGCAGGACAGCTGGACCCAGGCACCACCCGGCGGGGAGAGCCTCCGCGCGGTGGGCGAGCGCGCCCGCGCCTGGGCCGAGCAGCTGACGGACGGGCAGGAGGTGGTGGCCTTCACGCACGGCGGCACGGTGCGGGCGCTCACCAGCCTGCTGCTGGCGTGGCCCACCGCAGCGCAGCCGGGCGCCGCGCTGCCGTTTCCGCTGCGGCTGCTGCACGCTTCCATCACCCGGCTGGTGCGTGAGGAGGGCCGCTGGGCGCTGGAGACCTGGAACGACATCGGCCACCTGGAACGCTGGGCCGGCGCGGCAGATTGAGGCACGCCCAAGGCGCACCCCTCCAGCCCCCTTGCTAGCCTGTGCAGCATGACGCTGCCGCAAGGACTCTACGACTCGCACCTGCACACCCCGCTGTGCGGCCACGCCAGCGGCCACCCGCGCGAGTACGCTCAGGCGGCCCTGGACGCGGGCCTGAGCGGCATCTGCTTCACTGACCACATCCCGATGCCGCGCTGGTACGACGCGCCCTGGCGGATGCGCCGCGATCAGCTGGACGAGTACATCCAGACGGTGCAGGAGGTGCAGCGGGAGTTTGCCGGTCGGCTGGACGTGCGGCTGGGCCTGGAGGCCGACTTTCACCCGGGCACCGAGGGCTACGTGGCGGAGGTGCTGGAGGCGCACCCCTGGGACTACGTGATCGGGTCGGTGCATTACCTGGGCGCCTGGGGGTTCGACAACCCCGAATTTGTGGACGAGTACGAGCGCCGCGACCTGGGCACCCTGTACCGTCACTACTACGCGCTGATCGAGGGGGCGGCCCGCAGCGGCCTTTTCGACGCCATCGGGCACCTGGACCTGCCCAAGAAGTTCGGGCACCGTGACCCGCAGGGTGCGGCGGCGCTTCGGGCGCTGGATACCATCGCGCTGCAGGGCCTGAGCCTGGACTACAACACGGCGGGCCTGCGCAAGCCGGTCGCCGAGGCGTACCCGGCCCCGGATCTGCTGCAGGCGGCGGCCGCGCGGCAGATTCCGTTCGTGCTGGGCAGCGACGCGCACCGCCCGGGTGAGGTGGGCAGCGCGTTCGTGCAGGCGCTGGACACCGTCCTGGCCGCCGGTGGACGCGTCATCACGTATCAGCAACGCACCAGGCAGGACAATCAGGCATGACCGAGCCGCCGCTGGACATCGAGACGGGCGAGGTGGTCCAGGGCCTCAAGGCGCTGGTGTCGGTGCTCAAGCGCACCGCCGACCTGCTGGACGTGCTGAACGCCGAAGCCTTCCGGGCCAATGCCTTCCGGGGCGCGGCCCGTAGCCTGGAGGGCCTGAACACTCCGCTTCCCGAGTTGCGGGCCCGCAGCTTCCGGGGCATTCCGAAGGTGGGACCGGCCATCGCCACCGAGCTGAGCCGCTACACCGAAACCGGCGTGTTCGAGCCGCTGGAGGAGGCCGCCAGCCAGATTCCGCCAGGCGTGCTGAGCCTGTTCCAGGTGCGCGGCCTGGGCCCCAAGAAGATCCAGGCGCTGTGGCATGCCGGCATCCTGTCGCTGGAAACGCTGCGCGAGGCGGCCCACGACGGCCGGCTGGCGGCCATCAAGGGCTTTGGGGCCAGGAGTGCCGCCACCCTGCTGGAAGCTGCCGATTTCGCGCTGGAGTCCCAGTCGCGGCAGCTGCTCAACACCGCCCTGGCGCTGGGGGTGCAGGCGGCCGGCTGGCTGGAGGGCCTGACGCCGCGCCTGAGCGGCGAGCTACGGCGCGGCTTGGACACGGTGGGCGTGCTGCGCCTGACCGTCACCGGCACGGCCGAGCAGGTGCTGGAGCAGCTGCAGGGCCATGTGGAGCAGCTGGAGCCGGCGGAAGGCAAGCCGCTGGTGACCGGACGGCTGGAAGGCCTCCCGCTGGAAGTGGGCTACGCCGACGCGGAAGCCCGTGGCGCGCTGGACCTGACCTTCGGTGGGGGCAGCCAGTACCGCCACAACGCCCGCGCCCGCGCGGACGAACTGGGGCTGCACCTGAGCGGGCGCGGCCTGCGCCGGGGCGAAGAGCGTCTCAGCACCCCGCAGGAACTCGACGTGCTGGAGGCGCTTGGCTGGCCGGCCGTGCCGCCAGAGTACCGGGAGGCCGAGCATCTGGCGTACGGCCTGGAGCGGCTGCCAGCCACCAGCGAGCTGATCCAGCCGCGCGACATTCTGGGCATGCTGCATACCCACAGCACCTGGTCGGACGGCGCGGTCAGCATCGAGGGCATGGCGCGTGAGGCGCTGCGGCTGGGCCACCAGTACCTGGGCACCGCCGACCACTCGGGGGCCGCCTACTACGCCAACGGCCTGGACGCGGCCCGGCTGCGCGCCCAGCTGCGCGAGGTGCGGGAACTGCAGGGCGCCGGCATTCCGCTGGTGGCCGGCAGCGAGGTGGACATCCTAGAGGACGGCTCGCTGGACTACCCGGACGAGCTGCTGGCGGAGCTGGACTACGTGGTGGCGAGCGTCCACAGCCTGTTCACCCTGGACAGCGCCCGCCAGACCGAGCGGCTGGTGCGGGCCGCCTCGCACCCGCTGGTCACAGTGCTGGGCCACCCCACCGGACGCCTGCTGCTGCGGCGGCCCGGCTACGCCCTGGATCTGGAGGCGGTGCTGGAGGCCTGCGCCGAACGCGGCACGGTGGTGGAGATCAATGCCAGCCCGTACCGGCTGGACCTGGACTGGCGGGTCGCGCTGCGCTGGCGCGACCGCCTGAAGTTCGCCATCAACACCGATGCCCACAGTCTGGGGGGGTTGCAGGACACCCGCTACGGCGTGATGGTGGCGCGCAAGGCTGGGCTGACGCCCACACAGGTCGTCAATACCATGACCCAGGGGGAATTTATGACGTTTGTTGCACAGCAGCGGGCGGCCCGGTGAAGCGGGTCGGCCCAGGTCTTCCGCCCCGTCTGCAGACCGCCGGTGCGTCCGGCCGCACGCAGACCGCCCCCACGCCGCAGTGCATGCGGTATTCTGGCCGCACATGAATTATCCCAGTCTGGTGTGGCACCTCAAACGTACAGAGCTGTTCGCCGACCTGGAACTGAACGAGCTCGAACGGGTGGCCGCCTCGACGCCCTACCGCTCGTATCAGCCGGGCGAGGTGGTCTACCGCATGGATGACCCGGCCGACGCCCTGTATTTCGTGCGCAGCGGCCTGATCAAGATCAGCAAGCTGTTCCCGAACGGCAAGGAGGCGATCCTGGGCGTGGTGGGCCAGCACGACACCTTCGGGGAGCTGCTGCTGCAGCCGGAGGAGCGCCGGCCCACCCAGGCCGAGGCGCTGGAGCGCACCACCCTGATCGTGCTGCCCAGGAATGAGCTGCAGAAACTGCTGAACACCAAACCGGACCTGGCCATGAAACTGATCCGGCTGATGGCTGCGCGGCTGTTCGAGGCGCAGGCCTGGAGCGCCGAGGTGAGTGCCTACAGCGCGCCCGAGCGGGTGGCGAGCCTGCTCTACCGGCTGGCCCGCGAGTTCGGCAAGCCGCACGCGCAGGGCGTGGAACTGCACCTGAAACTCAACCAGGAAGACATCGCCCGGATGGTGGGCGCCACCCGTGAAACGGTGAGTCACAGCCTGGGCAAACTGCGGCAGGAAGGCGGCATCGTGCGGGCGCGCACCCCCATCGTGGTGGACATGCAGGCGCTGCGCGACTATCTGGAAAAGGGCAGCTGACACACCAGCCGGGGAGGCACGGGGTGAGCATCCGGGTGCATTACATCGAGGGGCGCCGCGAACAGGGCGACGACATTCAGGCGCAGCTCTCGGACCTGATGGCGCGGCTGGGCCACCGGGACGGCTTTCTGGGGGCCGAGCTGCTCGTCTCGCCGGAGCAGCCGGGGCTGTGCCTGCTGGAGAGCCGCTGGATGGGTGAGGTGCCGGCGCTGCGGGTGCCGCCCGGGTGCAAGAGCTGGAGCTTCGAGGTGGCCGAGATCTGGCAGGCCTCGCCGCAGGCCTGAGCGCGGCGGAACTCCCGGAGGGCGGGCGGCGTATTGAAGGTCAGGCGCACTGGTGCCTGCACACCCGGCCACTGGCCGGATGCACCGTTCTGCGGTCCCCACAGGGCCGCCCCCTTCAGAGACTCTCACAGGAGGAACACATGGCCGTATCGCTGAGCAAGGGTGGAAACGTTTCGCTGAGCAAGGAAGCGCCGGGGCTGAAGCGCATCACGCTGGGCCTGGGCTGGGACCCGCGTCAGACCGACGGCAAGGCCTTCGACCTGGACGCGATGGTGTTCCTGGTCAACGACCAGGGCAAGGTCCGCAGCGACCAGGACTTCGTGTTCTTCAACAACAAGCAATCGGCGGACGGCTCGGTGGTGCACGGCGGCGACAACCTGACCGGGGCCGGCTCCGGCGACGACGAGACGGTCAACATCGACCTGGAGAAGGTGCCGGCCGACGTGCAGCGGGTGATCGCGGCCGTGGTGATCTACGAGGGCACCGAGCGCGGCCAGAACTTCGGCATGGTGGACAAGGCGTTCATCCGGGTGCTGAACGGCGAGGGCGGCAGCGAGATCGCCCGCTTCGACCTGTCAGAGGACGCCGGCACCGTAACGGCCATGATCTTCGGCGAGGTGTACCGCAACGGGAGCGAGTGGAAGTTCAAGGCCATCGGCCAGGGCTACAACGAGGGCTTCCAGGCACTGGTCCGCAGCTACGGCGTCAACGCCTGAGCACGGAACGCCGGCCCAGCACCCCCAGCGGGTGTGGGCCGGCTGCCGTGTGGGAGCCCCCATGCCTGAAGTGATTCGTGGACAGCGCCTGAAACTTGCGGACCTGACCCCGGCCCTGCAGCTGGAACTGGCGGTGCAGTTGCAGGGCCCCGCCCCGGCCTATGACGTGAGCGTCATGGGGCTGGATCAGGCCGGCAAACTCTCCGACGACCGCTACATGGTGTTCTATAACCAGCCGCGCAGCCCGGAAGGCGCGGTGCAGCTGCAGGGCAACGCCGCCGGGGAAACTCGCTTTGCGGTGGACCTCTCGCGGCTGCCCGGCACGGTGCCGCGCCTGATGATCACGGCCAGCGTGGAGGGCAGCACCTTCGGCCAGCTGGGCAGCGGCACCCTGCTGCTGCGCTCGGGCGGGCAGGAGCTGGCGCGCTTCCGGGTGGCCGGTCAGGACTTCGGCACCGAACGGGCCGTGATCCTGGGCGAGCTGTACTTCCGGGACGGCTGGCGCTTCTCGGCGGTGGGTCAGGGCTTCGCGGGCGGGCTGGACGCGCTGGTCAAAGCCTACGGCGGTGAGGTGAGCGCGCCGGCACCGCGCCCGCAGCCACCCACCCCGGCCCCACCGCCACCGCCGCCCAGCCGGGTGGACGTGTCGCGGCCCGCAGCCGCCACCGCCCCCACCTCCCGGGTCAGCCTCAGCAAAGTGACGCTGGAGAAACAGGGGCAGACGGCCAGCATCAGCCTGAGCAAGACCGGCGGGGTGCAGCCGGTGCGCGTGAACCTCAACTGGGAACGCAACACCGTGGCGCCGCGGCGTGGCCTGCTGGGGCTGCTGGGCGGCGGGTCCGCCGAGGCCGACCTGGACCTGGGTTGCATGTACCGCCTGAAAGACGGGCAGGCAGGCGTGGTGCAGGCGCTGGGCAACCGCTTCGGCGCGCAGCACGCCCCGCCCTACATCCATCTGGACAAGGACGACCGCAGCGGCAGCGCCCAGGACGGCGAGAACCTGGTGGTGCAGCGGCCGGACCTGATCGATCAGGTGCTGGTGTTCGCGTACATCTACGAGGGCACCAGCACCTTCAGCAGCGTGCAGGGGCGGCTGAACATTCAGGACGTCCAGGGCAACGAGATCTTCATGCGCCTCAACAACCCCGATCCGCGCCACACCTTCTGTGCCATCGCGCTGTTCCGGAACGTGGGCGGCCGCATCGAGGTGAGCAAGGAGGAGCGCTACTTCCAGGGCCACCCCGACTGCGACCGCCACTACGGCTTCGGCTTCCAGTGGACGGCCGGGCGCAAATCGTGAGACGGCCGGGTACAGAACGGAACCCATGATTCAGCTCAATACTGGCCAGAAACTCAAGCTGACAGACCTCACCCCACGCCTTCAGCTCACGGTCCAGGTCAATGTGCAGCACCCGGACCTGGACCTCTCGGTGTTCGGGCTGGATGACCAGCGTCAGCTGCGCGACGACCGCTACTTCGTGTTCTTCAACCAGCCGGCCAGCCCGGAAGGCGCCCTGCGGATGAGCGGCTCAGCCACCGCGCGGACCTTCGAGGTGGACCTGAACGCCCTGCCGGCCAGCATCTCGCGGCTGATGTTCACCGCCACCAGCGACAGTCAGCCGGTGGCCGCGATGCAGGGCGGCGAGGTGACGCTGCTGGCCGGCGGGCAGCCGCTGGCCCGCTACCCGCTGGACCGCGCCGCGCTGGGGCAGCAGCGGGCCCTGATGCTGCTGGAACTGTACCGGCACCAGGGCGAGTGGCGCGTGTCGGCGGTGGGCCAGGGCTTTGACGGCGGCCTCAAGGCGCTGCTGGAGTACTTCGGCGGCGAGGCCGAGCCGGAGACGGCGCCTCCCCCACCCGTGGCCGCTGCGGCCGCCCCCGTGTCGCTGGTCAAGCAGCGGCAGGCGGTGCTGCTCCAGAAGGCCGAGGCCACCCCCGGCATGGTGAACCTGATCAAGACGGCGGCGGTCAGCCTGGAGAAGCGCGGGCTGGGCGAGGCACGCTACCGGGTGAAGCTGGTGCTGGACATCAGCGCCTCCATGACCGACGAATACCGCAGTGGCGCGGTGGACGATCTGGTGCGCCGCGCCCTGGCGCTGGCCGCCCGCCTGGACGACGACGGTCAGGTGGACGTGTACCTGTTCGGCATCCGGCCGCAGCGGGCCGGGCAGGTGTCGCTGGAGAACGTGCAGGGCTTCGTGCCGGGGCTGCGCTTCAGCTTCGAGGGCGGCACCCACTACTCGCCGGTGATGCGGATGGTCCGCGAGGACAGCCGGACCGAGTCGAGCACCTATCCGGCGCTGGTGCTGTTCATCACCGACGGCGCCACCAGCAACCGCAAGGCCGCCGAGCAGGAGATGCGCGACGCCTCCCGCGAGCCGCTGTTCTGGAAGTTCATGGGCATCGAGCAGGGGCGGGTGGACTTCGAATTCCTGGAGAAGCTCGACGATCTGCCGGGCCGGGTGGTGGACAACGCCGACTTCTTCAAGGTAAAGAGCCCCATCCGCCTGCCGGACGCCGAGCTGTTCGAGCTGCTGGTCAACGAGCTGGACAGCTGGGACCGCGACAGCCGCCGGGCCGGCCTGCGCTGACCACAAAGGAGAGTATGTATGGCACTCAGCCTCACCAAGAATCAGACCATCAGCCTGGAAAAGACCGTCGGCAGCCGCCTGGAGAGCGTGACTATGGGCCTGGGCTGGGACGTGGCCAAACCCAAGGGCTTTCTGGGCCGGCTGATGGGCGGCGGTCAGGACAGCATTGACCTGGACGCCAGCGTGCTGCTGTTTGACGCCCAGGGCCAGCTGCAGGACCAGGTGTGGTTCCGGCAGCTGCAGAGCCGGGACGGCAGCATCCAGCACAGCGGCGACAACCGCACCGGGGCCGGCGACGGCGACGACGAGCAGATCCGGGTGAACCTCTCACGGCTGCCCGCCACCGTTCAGACGCTGGTCTTCACGGTCAACAGCTTCACCGGCCAGGACTTCAGCCGGGTGGAGAACGCCTACTGCCGGCTGATCAACGACAGGGGCGGCGCCGAGATCGCCCGTTACAACCTGTCGAGCGGCGGAGCGCATACCGGGCAGATCATGGCCCGGCTGTACCGGCAGGGCGGCGACTGGCAGCTGCAGGCGCTGGGGCAGGTCAGCAGCGGCCGCACCTTTCAGGACATGATGGGCGACATCCGTCAGCACCTCTGAGGCCGCCGCACCCCTGTATGGAGCGGCACTTCCGGCCAAGAATGGCTTAAGATCCTAGGCAGCAACCCGCGGCCCGGTCACCCCGTACTTCTCTCTGGAGGCAACACCGATATGGCACTGACCCTACAAAAAGGCGGCAATCTCTCGCTCAGCAAGCAGGACCCCAACCTCAAGCGGCTGGTGGTGGGTCTGGGCTGGGACGCCCGCAGCACCGACGGCCAGGACTTCGATCTGGACGCCAGCGCCTTTCTGCTGAACAGTGCAGGCCGCACCCGCAGCGACGCCGACTTCATCTTCTACAACCAGCTCAAGAGCCTGGACGGCAGCGTGGAGCACACCGGCGACAACCGCACCGGGGCCGGCGACGGCGACGACGAGCAGATCAAGGTCGACCTGAGCCGCGTGCCGGCCGACGTGGACAAGGTGGCCATCACCGTGACCATCCACGACGCCGACCAGCGCCGCCAGAACTTCGGGCAGGTGCACAACGCCTTCGTGCGGGTGGTCAACGAGGACACCGGCGCCGAGGTGGTGCGCTTCGATCTGGGTGAGGACTTCAGCACCGAGACGGCCGTGATCTTCGCCGAGGTGTACCGCAACGCCGGCGAGTGGAAGTTCCGCGCGGTGGGCCAGGGCTACGCCGGCGGCCTCAAGGCGCTGTGCAACAGTTACGGCGTGATGATCTGATGCAGAGCTTCACCCGCAATTTCGGCTTCGCGCTGATCGTTTCGCTGATCTGCATCGCCGTGGCCACCGTGGACGGCTACCTGCGCAGCGGCGGGGTGATCGGCGTGGCGCTCTCGGCGCTGACCATCGCCGTGCTGCTGGGCATTCTGGAGCTGAGCCTCAGCTTCGACAACGCGGTGGTCAACGCCAGCGTGCTGCAGAACATGGACGCCAAGTGGCAGCGCCGCTTCCTGACCTGGGGCATCCTGATCGCCGTGTTCGGCATGCGCTTCATCTTCCCGATCGTGATCGTGTCGCTGACGGCCGGGCTCGGCTTCATCGAGGTGGTGCAGCAGGCCTTCAGCGAGCCGGAAACCTACGCCCGCAACCTGGTCAACGCGCACGTGCCGATCAGCGCCTTTGGCGGCAGCTTCCTGATGCTGGTGTTCCTGAAGTACCTGATGGACCCGGAGAAGGAACTGCACTGGATTGACCCGATCGAGCGGGTGTTCGCGCGGATCGGTCGGCTGGAGACCATTCAGGTGGTGATCACCGGCGTGGTGCTGCTGCTGGCCACCCACTTCCTGGTGCCGAAAGAGGAGCAGCTGACTGCGCTGACCGCCGGCGTGGTGGGCATCCTGGTGTACCTGCTGATGGACGCCATCTCCAACCTGTTCAACGTGGACAACATCGCGGCCAAGGCCAGCGCGGCCGGACTGGCCAGCTTCCTGTACCTGGAGGTGCTGGACGCCAGCTTCTCGCTGGACGGGGTGATCGGGGCCTTCGCGCTGACCAACGACATCGTGATCATCGCGGCGGGCCTGACCATCGGCGCCATCTTCGTGCGCTCGCTGACCGTGATGATGGTCAAGAGCGGCACACTGGAGGCCTACCGCTTCCTGGAACACGGCGCGCACTACGGCATCGGGGCGCTGGCCACCATCATGCTGCTGAGCATGAGCCCCAACATCCACATCCCGGAAGTGGTGACCGGACTGATCGGCGCCGGCTTCATCGGCCTGGCTGTGTGGACCAGCCTGGTCGCCAACCGGCGTGAGGCCCACCAGAAACCCACCCAGCGCGTCTGAGTGGGCCTGGACAGGCGGGGAGGGCCGGCAGCGGTTCTCCCCGCCGCCCGTTTCCCCACCCCTTCGCCTATGCTGAGACTCCAGATGGCCGGAACCCTTCATGACTGAACCGAACACCGATATCCGCCAGAAGGCCCGCCGGGTGCTGGGACTGTACCGGGGTGCCCAGGGCGGCGAGCGGCAGGCCGCGGCCGGCGCGCTGCGGCGGCTGCTGACCCAGCATGACCTCTACCTGGACCAGCTGGAACCGGGCCTGCCGCACAGCCAGGATCCGGCAGCCCTGGACAACTGGCGCGCCAGCCTGGGCCTGCTGGCCCAGCTGGGCACCCCCGACCAGGAGGCGGCCCTGTTGCAGCTGATCGAGGCCGAAGACCTGACGCCGCCGGAGCGGGCGCGGGTGCTGTCGCGCATCTCGGTGCCGCTGCTGGTGCAGAGCCGGGCGGTGGGCTGGGCGCATGAATCCGGCGACCCGGACATCGACGCGGCGCTGCTGACCCAGGCGGGCCGAGAGCTGGACCCGGCCGAGATCGAGCACGACGTGCTGCCGATCACCCAGAGCATCCGGCGGCTCGCGCTGCAGCACGCCTGGACGCTCAGCCGCCCGGAGCGGCACGTGCGGGCCAGCAGCCGGCTGGACGCCGAATTCATCGCCGGGGTGGTGGAGGGCCTGACCCGGCGGCGCCCCACCGTCCAGGACACGCCGGAGCACGCGGTGCTGGCCCGCTTGAGCCCCGGCGAACTCAGCCGGCTACGGACCGTGATGGCCCAGCGTCTGCCGCAGCTGGAGCAGCAGCTTTCAGAGGCGGCCCGGCGGCTGGGCCGCAGCGCCGGACAGGAGCCCATTTGAACAGGCCGACCGTGTACTTCAACAAGAACTTCTCGGTGACCTCGGCGCAGATCCGGGCCATGCGGGAGGTGGGCCAGTTCGAGACGCTGGCCAGCCACTCGGACCCCAGCAACGTGATGCTGCATGCCGCCGACCACCAGCTGACCGAGCCGCGTGGCCTGCTGGGCGACGCCTACGCGGAGTGGCTGCTTGCTACCTGCCGGCAGCACCGCCCGGCGGTGTTCATCGTGGGCAAGGAGGCGGCGGCCGTGGCGCCGCGCCGCGCCGACTTCGAGCGGCTGGGGGTGCGGGTGGTGGTGGCGGCGAGCCGGGCGGTGCTGCGCGAACTGGACCACAAGGACGCCTTCCTGCGCGGCTGGGACTCCTCCATCCTGCCGATTCCCGCCTGGACCACCTTCCATGACCTCGCCACGTTCGACGCTGCTGTGGAACAGCTGCAGGCGCACCCGGACTGGGTGCCGGGCCAGACCCGGCTGTGCCTGAAACCGGCGCGCGGCATCTACGCCTCCGGGTTCCGGGTGCTGACCGAGGGCCGCGACCTGAAGAGCTTCCTGCAGGGCGAGCTGTACCAGATGAGTCACGCGGAGGCCCGGGTCATGTTCGCCCAGGCGGAGCAGGCCGGTGAGCGGCTGCCTACCATGCTGCTGATGCACACCCTGGAAGGGGCCGAGCGCAGCGTGGACTGCGTGGCCTGGGAAGGAACGCTGGCGGCGGCGGTGGTGCGGCGCAAACCGGCGGGGCAGGGCGGCCAGCTGATCGAGGACCGCCCGGACCTGCTGGAGGCGGCCCGGGCGCTGGCGCAGCGTTACCGGATGAGCGGCGTCTTCAATTTCCAGACCAAGGACGACCGGCAGCGACGGCCCCACATGCTGGAGATCAATGCCCGCGCCTCGGGCGGCCTGCGCTACAGCATGGCGGCCGGCATCAACTTCGCCCAGCTCGCGGCCGAGCTGAGCCTGGGGCTGCTGCGCCCGGATCAGGCACCCCGCCCCACCACCGGGCTGGTGGTGGCCGAGGAGAAGAGCGCCTGGGTGGTCCGGGAAGCCGCCCCTTCCCTGCTGACCGGGGCGGCACAGCCATGACAACTGCCGCCCCCCAGGTCCACCGGAAGCGGCTGGCCAGCGGCACCCTGACGCTGCAGATTGACCACACCCTGCTGCCGCTGGAACAGCTGCTCGGCTACGCCGTGCGCCAGAATCCGCGCCGGGGCTTTCTGTTCGTGAGCCGGGTGCTGGGCAAACACCTGCCGGTGTCGCCGCTGCGGATGGCCGAGGTGCACCGGCTGCTGGCCGACCAGCTGAGCCTGGACCTGCCGGGGCCAGTGCTGGCCATCGGGCTGGCCGAGACCGCCACCGGCCTGGGCGAGGGGGTGGCGCGCACGTGGCAGCAGCGCACTGGCCGGACGGACCTGACCTTCCTGCACAGCACCCGCTACCACCTCCAGGCGCCGCTGGCACTGCACTTTGAGGAACCGCACTCGCACGCCACCGCCCACCGGGTCTACCTGCCGGCCAGCCCGGAGGGCCAGCGGCACTTCCGGGAGGCCCGCACCCTGCTGCTGATTGACGACGAGGTGTCCACCGGCACCACCCTGCTGAATCTGGCCGCCGCCTACCTGCAGCTGAATCCGGCCGTGGCGCGGGTGGTGGTGGTCAGCCTGACCGACTGGTGTGGGGAACGGGGCCAGTTCGAGCGGCAGTTGGGGGTGCCGGTGCAGAGTGTCAGCCTTTTGCAGGGCACCCACCACTTCACGCCCGACCCCGGCTACCATCCGCCCGTCCTGCCGGCCGTGTCCGGCAACGGCCAGGACAAGACCAGCCTGCTGGCCCCGCACAGCGCCCGGTTGGGCCTGGACGCCCGTGATACGCCGCTGATGCGGGCGGCGCAGACTCGGCTGGGGCAAGAGTTAAGTGGCCTTCCCTCCGGGAGTTCGGTACTGCTGCTCGGCAGCGGCGAGTTCCAGTACCTCCCGTTCTGGCTGGCCCATCAGCTGCAAGTCGCCTGCCCGCACCTCCGCCTGCTCACCTCGGCCACCACCCGCAGCCCCATCCTGCCGGGAGAGGCCATCGCGCACCGACTGGACTTTATGGACAACTATCAGGACGGCATTCCCAATTACCTCTACAACGTGGCGCCCGGCCAGTTCGCCCGGGTCTACGTGGCTCACGAGGGCGAGGCGGGCCCGGACCCGCAGCTGCTCGCCACCCTGAACGCCACCGCCCTGAGGCTGGCATGACCCGGGTGGTGGCGTTCTGCGATCTGGACGACACGCTGTTTTTCACCGGGCGGAAGCTGGAGGAGGCGCTGCGGGTGCGGGTGGCCACCGTGGACCGCAGCGGCGAGCCGCACAGCTACATGAACCGCGCCCAGGTGTACCTGCTGGACCGGCTGCTGGAGGGCGCCACGCTGATTCCGGTGACCGGGCGCGACCCGGACGCCTACGGGCGGCTGCAGCTGCAGTTTGACAGCTGGGCCATCCTGGACCACGGGGCCACCGTGCTGCGGCCCGGCGGACGCCCGGACCAGGCCTGGAGCACTGTGATGGCCGAGGTGCTGGCCGAGCACACCGGGGCGCTGGAACTGGCGGCCCAGGCGGCGCGGCACATCAGCCAGCTGGGCAACCTGGACTGCGAGGTGCGGCTGCACCGCGTCTCCGGCGCCGAGGAGTTGCCGCTGATGGTGGTGATCAAGCATCCGTATGCCCTGCAGAGCAGCCTGGACAGCATGGCCGCTCAGCTGCGCGAGTGGCTGCAGGAGACCCGCATCGAGCTGCGCACCTTCGCCAACGGCAACAACCTGACCCTAATCGCGCCGGAGGTGAGCAAGGAGGCGGCGGTGCGCTACGTGCTGCAGGACCTGCAGGAGCAGGCGGACGCGGAGGCCGAGACGCTGCTGACGCTGGGCCTGGGCGACAGCGTGGCGGACGTGCCGTTCATGGCGCTGTGCGACTTCGCGCTGACCCCCGGCCAGAGTCAGCTGATGCGGGCGGTGCAGGAGGCCGAGCTTGAGCAGCGGTAGTGCCGCCGGGCCGGCGTGGGCCGTGGCCCCCTTCCCCACCAGCTACGCCCCCGATGACCTGACCCTGTGGCTGGCCCGTGCCGCCGCGCCCACCGTGACCCTGGCCGAGAAGGAAGCGCGGATCGGGGCGGGCGAGTCGTACGGACACTTCCTGACCCCAGAAGCCGCGCCCACCGCCCTGCAGCAGGCCACCTATCAGCAGACGCTGGACCGCAATGGCCCGGCCATCGCTGCCGACCTGAAGGGCCTGGCCCGGCAGCTGGAGCAGCACGCCGGCGGGCATCCGCTGACGCTCGTATCGCTGGCCCGCGCCGGCTTTCCGGTGGGCATCCTGCTGCAGCGCGAGTTGCGGCGGCGAGGCCTGGAGACCGTTCACGGCGGCCTGAGCATCATCCGGGGCGTGGGGCTGGACCGCACGGCGCTGCAACAGCTCCTGCAGGCCCGGCCCGGCAGCCGGGTGGTGTTCGTGGACGGCTGGACCGGCAAGGGCAGCATCCGCACGACCCTTCGGCGCAGCCTGGACGGCAGCGGTGTGGCGCCCACCCTGGCGGCCCTGTATGACCCGGCCGGGGTGGCCGATCTGGCCGGCAGCCACCACGACCGGCTGCTGCCGCACGCGGTCCTGAACGCGACCGTCAGCGGCCTGCTGAGCCGCACCTTCCTGCGGCCGGACGGCACCCACGCCGCCGAGCGGCTGGATCACCTGGAGCCGTGGGACGTCAGCCGCACCTATGTGGACGCCCTGGACACGCGGGTGCAGCAGGCCGAAGCCAGCGCCGTGCCCGCCAACCGGCCGGTCCATGCCCCGGATCGCGCCGTGCAGCTGGCCCGCGCGCTGGGCTGTACCGACCCGCACCGCGCCAAGCCCTCGGTGGGCGAAGCCACCCGCGTGTTCCTGCGGCGGCGCCCGGCCCGGCTGGTGCTGCAGGCGCACACCCCCGATACCCGGCACCTGAACGAGCTGGCTCAGCAGCACGGTGTGCCAGTCACGCTCTGCCCGGAGCTGCCCTACGCCACCATGGCGCTGATCGAAGGAGACGACGCATGACCAGACCCGCCAGCCGCCTGCCGTCCGCCGCCCCCACCTTCGACCCGCTGGCGCTGGGCGCCAGCCTGTACGCGCCCGCCACCCGTCCCGATCTGGCGGCACTGGGGAACGGGGAGAAGGCCATCAACCCACACTCGCTGATCTACTGCCTGGAGGACGCGGTGCGCGACGACGAGCTGCCGCTGGCGCTGGAGCGGCTGCGTTCCGCCCTGCCGCAGCTGCGGCAGGGCACCGGCCCGCTGCGGTTCGTGCGGGTTCGCAGTCCCCGCATGCTGGAAACAGTGCTGGGCTTTGAGGGCCGAAGCGCGCTGCACGGCGTGGTACTGCCGAAGGTCAGCCGCAGCAACCTGCGCGAGTACCTGCAGCTGCTGCCCCCGGAGCTGAGCGCCCTGCCCACCCTGGAGACCCGCGAGGTGTTCAGCCAGCGCCGCATGGAGGGCCTGCGCGACTTCCTGCTGGACAGCGGCTTTGCCGGCCGCGTCGCCTGCCTACGGGTGGGTGGCAACGACCTGCTGAGCCTGCTCGGGCTGCGGCGCACCCCCGGCCAGACGGTGCACGAGGGACCACTGTCCGGCACGCTCCAGATGCTGGTCTCGACCTTCGTGCCGTGGGGCTTCCAGCTGTCCAGCCCGGTGTACGAGGTGTATGGCGACCCGTCCACCCTGGCGCGCGAGGTACAGCAGGACCGGCAGCGCGGCCTGTGCGGCAAGACCGTGATTCATCCGGTCCAGGTGGCGGTGGTGGCCGCTGCCTACCAGGTCACGGCCGCCGAACTGCGGCAGGCCCGCGCTGTGCTGGACCCCCAGGCCCCGGCCGTGTTCGCCCGGGACGGCGCGATGTGCGAACCGGCCACCCACGGCCGCTGGGCCGCCCAGGTGCTGCGGATGGCCCAGCTGTATGGAGTTCAGCCCGATGCGGCGCCTGCCTGAGTGGCCAACGCGGCACGCCAGGCGGCATCGTGCCTGCTCCACTTCGTGAGATCGGCTGAGCTGCGGTCCGCCCACCCGCGCTATGCTCGCTGAAATGAGCGTCAGCCCCGCCCGCCCTTCCACCGCCCGCACCCTGCTGGAGCTGGTCAAGTTCGAGCACACCGTCTTTGCCCTGCCGTTCGCCTACGCCGGCATGCTGCTGGCCAGCATGCTGCAGCGCGGCACCGGGTGGCCCGGCCTGGGCGTGCTGCTGTGGGTGACGGTGGCGATGGCGAGCGCGCGCACCGCCGCCATGGCCGCCAACCGGGTCATTGACCGGGCGATTGATGCCCGCAACCCACGCACCGCCGGCCGCGAGATTCCGGCCGGCAAGGTCAGCGTGCCGCAGGCCTGGGCGCTGGTGGTGGTCAGCCTGCTGGTGATGGCGGTGGCGTCGTGGCAGCTGAACCCGCTGTGTCTGGCGCTGATGCCGGTGGCGGTGCTGTTCCTGATCGGCTACCCGTACATGAAGCGCTACACCTGGCTGTGCCACCTGTGGCTGGGCGTCACCGACGGGGCGGCGGCGGCCGGCGGCTGGATCGCCGTCACCGGGCACTTCGGGGCCGGGGCGTGGCTGCTGTGGCTGGTGGTGATCTGCTGGATGGTCGGGCTGGACACCATCTACGCCACCATGGACTACGACTTTGACCGGAAGAACGGCATCCAGAGCATTCCGGCCCGCTTCGGCATCGCGCGCGCGCTACGGGTGGCGGCCGTCAGCCACGCCCTGACCTTCGTGCTGCTGATCGCGACCGGTCTGGCGGTGGGGGCCAGCGGCTTCTACTACCTCGCGGTGCTGGCGATGGGCGGCATTCTGCTGTACGAGCACCGCATCGTGAATCCCCGTGACCTGACCCGCGCCAACATCGCCTTCTTCGACGCGAACATGTGGCTGGCCCTGACCATGCTGGCCGGCGTGATTATCGACGTGACGTGGCGTACCCTTACCTGAGATGCCGCTGATTCCGGACGGCGCCCGGCAGGCGTGGCAGGACGGCGACGAGCGGCTGGCCTTAACGCTGCTGAGCCGCGCCCGAGACGCCGAACCGGCCGGATCGGAAGGCTGGGCCATTCTGGAACGGCTGTGCGGTCTGGTGCTGATCAGCATGCAGCGTGAGGTGGAGGGCACCTTCGCGCTGGAACGCGCCGACACGCTGCTGGAGCGGCTTCAGCGCCCTCGTCCGGGGCTGGAACTGCTGGACGACTGAGACAGACAGAGTGCTGCCCGGTCCTTTAGAATCCGGGCATGCTCGAAACCACCCCCGAAGAGTTTATTCAGCGCCACGTTGCCCACGCGGCGCGGGGGCTGGTGTATCCGCAGCCGGAAGGCAGCCCGCTGATGGAGTTCGCGGCTGGCGGGCGGGTGCTGTATCTGTTCGACCGCACCGGCCCCTTTTCTCAGCGGCCGGGTGAGGCCAGCGTGATTGTCCACGGCATCCTGAACCGCTGGGCTCCGGCCGAGGTGCAGGCTGAACAGCTGTCGGTGGTGGGGGTCTCGGCGCTGGAAGGGGTGGGCCGGGTGCTGGAGCGGCCCCGGCCGCACACGGCCGTGGTGCAGGCGCGGCTGCCGCTGGTGCTGTCCAGCTTCGGGCCGCTGCCGGTGCAGGTGGGTGACTGGATCAGCTTTGGGACCGAGGCGCCGCTGCACGGCTTTCTGGTCAGCCCGGCGGACCACCCAACCCTCTACCCCGGAAAGTAAAGGTCCGCTAAATAAATGTGCGGATCATGGGATTCCCCTCAAGGCATGGCACGGCTTATGCTGAAGACGTATGGGTGCTGTGTCGGCCCAAACCCTGTCCCATGCCCAACGATCAGCTGCTTCCCCTCCCCTCCAGCGTGCACTCACCGGGCGCTCAGCAGGCGTGTCTGCTGGTTGCCGATCTGGTGGACAGCACCGGCTTGGCTCAGCGCCTGCCGCTGACCAGTTATGCCGCGCTGATGGCCGAGCTGATTCAGCTGCTGATCCTGCACTTCGAGGCGTACGGCGGTCAGGTGCTGCAGCATCAGGGCGATGCGGTGGTGTGTCTGTGGCCGCTGGCCCAGACGCCTCAGGCGGTTCAGGCGGGCCTGGGGGCGCATCAGCGGGCCGCTCGACTACAGCTGGCTGAGGTGTTGGGCGAACCGCTGGCCCTGCGGGTCGGGCTGGCGGCGGGCGAGGTGATCCGGGGCATGGTGGGCGGGATCCCGAGCGCCTACGGCTTGCCGGTCAACCTGGCGGCCCGGGTGGCCGCCGCCGCGCAGCCCGGGCAGACCGTGGTGTGCGACACGGTGCGCGCCCTGGCCGGCGACGCCGTGCTGATGGAGCGCGAAGTGACTGGGCTGCGCGGGTTCGTGGCCCCCTGCGGCCTGTCGCAGGTGCGGGCCAACACCGGTGGCGCGGCGTTCCAGATGAAAACTGGTTAAGTCGAAGGGCCTGCCTTCTCATGAGAAGGCTTCTAGGCTGGGGGTATGGAACGCAAGCCGCTCGTGCTCGTCATTGAAGATGAAAAAGACATCGCGCGCTTTATTGAACTGGAACTGGCGGCTGAAGGGTATGCCACGGAGGTCGCGTTCGACGGCGTGACCGGCCTGAGTAAATTCCGCGAAGTAAACCCGGACCTGGTGATCCTGGACCTGATGCTGCCGGTGCTGGACGGCCTGGAAGTGGCGCGCCGCATCCGCAAGACCAGCAACACCCCGATCATCATCCTGACGGCCAAGGACAACATTCAGGACAAGGTGGAGGGGCTGGATTCCGGCGCCGACGACTACCTGGTCAAGCCCTTCTCCATCGAGGAACTGCTGGCCCGCGTGCGCGCCCACCTGCGACGGGTGAATCCGGCCGTGACCGGCGAGGTGCGGGTGGCCGACCTGGTGATGAATCTGGACGGCCGGGAGATCTTCCGGGGAGGCCGCCGGGTGGAGCTGTCGGCCAAGGAGTTCGAGCTGCTGGAGCTGCTGGCCCGCAACCCCGGCAAGGTGTTCAGCCGCTTTGAGATTGAGGAGAAGGTCTGGCCCGAGTACACCGGTGGCAGCAACGTGGTGGACGTCTACATCGGCTACCTGCGGCGCAAGCTGGAGGAGAGCGGTGAGCGGCGGCTGATCCATACCGTACGTGGCGTGGGCTACGTCCTGCGCGAGGAGTAGCGTTATTCACCACGCCCGGCCCGGGGCCGCGCCTCATGGCCGGGCGCGGCCCAGCCGTTACACTGGCCCCGTGACCCTGCGGACCCGCCTGACCCTGCTGTACACGGCGCTGCTCTCGCTGCTGCTGCTGCTGCTGGCCGTGCTGGTGCTGGCGGTGATGCGCAACAGCCTGCTCGGCGGGGTGGACGAGGACCTGAAGTCACGCTACTCGCAGTTCACTAATCTCTCAGAGCAGCTTCGCCTGGGGCCCTTCGCATCCAGCGACCTGCAGACCCCGTCGACGTCCTCGTCCGGCAGCCTGGCCGACCCCTTCAGCACCAGTACCAGCAGCTACATCCGGCGCACCTTCCCCAACTTCCGGGTGCAGATCGAAACCCTGATCGGGGTGGACGTGGCGCAGCTGAAGGACCAGGCGCACGGCAGCGCGGCCCAGCGCCGTCAGCTGCTCGACAACCTGCGCCGGATGACGACCGCCGTGCGGCAGAGCAGCGGCCTGGACCAGTACGCACCCATCGTCCTGACAGACGATCAACTGCTGCGCGTCATCAGCGCGTCGGACCACCGGCTGCTGCTGACCCTGAACATTCCCGGCTACGGCCAGTCGTCGATCCCGACGCGCGTGCTGGTGCAGCTGGCGCCGTACCGGTATGGCCGCAACACCGACAACAGCCTCAGGGAGGTCACGGCGCTGATCTACTTCGGGCGCAGCCTGACCGACACCTACAAGACCCTCAGCATCCTGCAGACCATCATGCTGGTGCTGTTCCTGTTCGGGGCCGGCACCGCCGCCGCCAGCGCCTACCTGCTGGCCGGTCAGGCGCTCTCGCCCCTGCGGATGGTGCAGCGGGCCGCCGAGCAGATCGGCGGCCGCACCCTGGCGCAGCGGGTTCCGGAGCCGCAGACCGGCGACGAGGTGCAGTCGCTGGCCCACGCGCTGAACCTGATGCTGGACCGGCTGGAGGCGTCCTTCGAGGCGCAGCGCCGCTTCACCAGCGACGCCAGCCATGAGCTGCGGACCCCGGTGACGGCCATCCAGGGCCACGCCAGCTACCTGATGCGCCGTACCCAGCCGACCGAGCAGCAGCAGGAGAGCCTGGGCATCATCAAGAACGAGTCCGAGCGGCTGACCGGGCTGATCGGCAGCCTGCTGGAACTGGCCCGCAGTGACAGCGGGGTGCTGCAGCTGCGCCGTCAGCCGGTGCTGGCGCTGCTGCTGCTGCAGGACACCGCCCGCGAGCTGCGACCGCTGGCCCAGGGGCAGGGCGCCACCCTCAATGCCACCGGCGACGAGGTGGCGTTCGAGGGCGACCCGGACCGCATGAAGCAGGTGGTGATCAACCTGGTGTCCAACGCCTTGAAGGTTGGCTCCAGGCACATCACGCTCAGCAGCCGCGCCGAGCCGCGCGGCACCCCGGCGGTGAGCGGCGTGCGTCTGACGGTGCAGGACGACGGCCCCGGCATCGCCCCGGAGCACCTGGGCCGGCTGTTTGACCGCTTCTACCGGGTGGAGGAGTCGCGCAGCCGCGACCAGGGCGGCGCCGGGCTGGGGCTGAGCATCGTCAAGAGTATTGTGGACGCCCACCAGGGGCAGATCTGGATTGAGTCGGAACCGGGGCAGGGCGCGCAGGTGCACGTCTGGCTGCCGCTGGGCAACATCCCTGACATGGACGACGAGGACGTGGCCTGAGCCGCACATCTCCGGCTCAGCGGTTCTTGAGCCGCCGGGTGGCCTCCTCCGGCGTGATCTCCCCGCGTTCCAGCAGCCGCAGCGTCTCGTCGCGCGGGTCCGGCAGCTCCGGCTCGTAGCCGATGGCGCGCAGCAGCCCATCAAAGCGGGCGCGCACCGTGGGATAGCTGAGTCCCAGGATGCGCTCGACCTCCTTGAGGTTGCCGCGCACCTTGATGTACAGCCGCAGGAAATCCAGGTTCTCGGGGGTCAGGGTGGCGAACTCGTTCAGCAGGAACTCGCCCTTCACAGTGATGTCCGCATGCTCAAAGCGCAGTTCGGTGACCAGCGGCGCTTCCTGAACACCGGGAAAAGGCAGCGGAAGGGGGAGCGGCGATCTGGGCATACGGCCATGCTAGCGTTCCTGCTGGGGGCGGCTGCCCCGGCAGCGTTACAAATGCAGCGGCGAAAACCCGGCATGCTGAGGGAACCGGAGGACTCTATGGCACGCCTGACTCGCTACAGCAAATTTGAAGGCGACCTCGACGAACTGGATTCGAGCGAACTGATGCAGATGATCCAGGAGGCGCTGCTGGGCCAGGGGATGAACGATCCCTACGACCCGGACCCCAACGCCCGCCCCAGCATGGACGACCTGTTCGATGCGATCCTGAACGCCCTGGCCGAACGCAACATGATTCCGGAGGAGATGCTGGCCGAGGCGATGCAGGCCGGCGACATCCAGGACACGCCGCTGGGACAGCAGATCCAGCGGCTGATGGACAAGCTCCAGCAGGACGGCTTCATCCGCAAGGAATTCGATGACCAGGACGGCCAGGGCGGTGGGGCCGGCCAGAGTGGCGAGAGCCGCTTCCAGCTGACCGACAAGAGCATCGACTTCCTGGGCTACAAGAGCCTGCGCGACCTGATGGGCGGCCTGGGGCGCTCCAGTGCCGGCGCACACGACACCCGCGAGTACGCCAGCGGCATCGAGATGACCGGCGAACTCAAGCCCTACGAGTTCGGGGACACGCTCAACCTCGACACCACCGCCACGCTCAGCAACGTGATCAGCAAGGGCTTCGAGAACGCCGAGAACAGCGACCTGGTGATCCGGCAGAGCGAGTACAACAGCTCGGCCGCCACGGTGGTGCTGCTCGACTGCTCGCACAGCATGATTCTGTACGGCGAGGACCGCTTCACGCCTGCCAAGCAGGTGGCGCTGGCGCTGGCGCACCTGATCCGCACCCAGTACCCCGGCGACAGCCTGAAGTTCGTGCTGTTCCACGACAGCGCCGAGGAGGTGCCGGTCACCAAGCTGGCCCAGGCGCAGATCGGGCCGTACCACACCAACACGGCGGGCGGGCTGCGGCTGGCCCAGCAGCTGCTCAAGCGCGAGAACAAGGACATGAAGCAGATCGTGATGATCACCGACGGCAAGCCCTCGGCTCTCACGCTGCCGGACGGCCGCATCTACAAGAACGCCTATGGCCTGGACCCCTACGTGCTGGGCGCCACGCTGCGCGAGGTGGCGCAGTGCCGCCGCAGCGGTATCCAGGTCAACACCTTCATGCTGGCCCGCGACGCCGAACTGGTGGCGTTCGTGCGGCGCGTCTCGGAGATGACCCGCGGGAAGGCCTACTTCACCACCCCGCACAACATCGGCCAGTACGTACTGATGGACTACATGAGCAACAAGACCAAGGTCGTGAACTGAAGCCCTGACATCAAGACAACGCCGCCGCCCAGATGAGGCGGCGGCGTTGTCTTGGTCTAGCTCAGGCCGGGTCCGGCAGATACGACAGTACCTTAGCGATCACCTGCTCCAGGTTGCCCAGGCCGGTGTCGATGTGCCGGGCGTCTGGCGCCGGGGCCGACTGCCGGGCGTCACGGGCGTCACGCAGCACCAGCGCGGCCTCCACGCTCTCCAGATCGGCGGTGCGTTCCTGCACCCGTCGCTCAGCCCGCACCCGCGGGCTGGCGGTCAGGTAGAACTTGTACTCCGCCTGCGGAAACACATTGGTGCCCATGTCGCGCCCCTCGGCCACGAACGGTGGCGGCAGCTGTCGCAGGTGGTCGTTCACCCACTCGCGCAGCGGCTGCAACTGTGCCACCGCACTGACGCTGCCGTCCACCTCGCTGGTGTGCAGCCGCTCGGTCAGGTCCTGGCTGCCGCGCCAGACCTCGTTGCCCTCGGGTAACGGGCGCAACTCCACCGGCTGCGCCTCCAGGCTAGCCAGCAACGGCTCCGCCCGGTCCGTGGGCAGCCCCTCGTCCAGCGCCACGAGTGCGGCGGCCCGGTACAGCAGGCCGCTGCTCACATACGGCAGCTGCAGGCGCCGCGCCACCCCGGACGCCACGCTGGACTTGCCGCTGGCCGCCACCCCATCAATCGTCACAATCACGAGGCGCAGTGTAGACCAAGCGGCGGTCCGGGCGGTTCAGCGAATGTAGAAGAAGGTCTCGCGCACGTCGCGGTCGGCGACGGCGTACCCGCCCAGGCGCTGCTGGATGGTAGCGTTCCAGCTGCCGCTGCTGTACTGCCCGCTCAGGTACAGGTCGGCGCTGGGCCGCACGCGCGTGAAGATGGCGCGCACCCGCTGCACACCCCGGGGCGGCGCCACGTTGAAGACCGCGCCGTCCTGCGGGCGGGGAAACACGGTGGTGCCGGCGCCCACCGAGGCGCCCCGGATCAGCACGTTGCTGTTGCCGTTCGGGTCCAGGCTCAGCAGCGTCACGTAGCCGGACGTGCGGGTGGTCAGGTAGAAGCGCACCGCCTCGCCCACGTAGTAGCTGCTCCCCTCGCCCCGGTCGGGGTTGAGGGCCGAGATCAGGCCGCTGTCGGTGCTGCCGGCCACACCGAGGTTGGACTGAACGGAGACGGTACAGGCGCTCAGACCGAGGGCCAGAGTGCCCAGAAGAAGTGTGCTTCGCATGGAGCAGCATAAGCGCCTCAGCCTGATGCCAAGCTGAAGCGCGTGTAGAGCAATTGCAGAGGCTGTGCTAACGGACCGGGCGACCTACTGGGCCACCTGCAGCTGCACCTTGCCCTGGGCGTCCGACTGGCACAGGAACGGTACGTCCTGGCTGGGCGCGCCGGCCCGGCTGGCGGTGAACTGGCTGCCCAGCACCCAGCCGGCACCCTGCGGGTTGTTGGCCACGCCCGCCACCAGCCGGCGCGGGTCGAAGTCGGCGCGGATGGCGCCGCCCTGGACGGTCTTGTTGATCTCGGTCAGCTGCTTGCCCAGCTCGCTTTTGCACTCCTCAATGAAGCGGTACTTGCTGAGCTTGTTGCGCCCCACATCGCTGTAGAGCGGGTTTCTGCTGACGGCAAACACGGTCAGTCCGCCCAGCAGCAGCAGGCTGAGCAGCAGCACCAGCCACAGCACGATGCGGGAGCCGGTGTGGGAAGAATGGGTCTGGGTCATGACCGCTCCAGCATAGCGCCCCTGCCCGGGACCGGCTGGAAGGCAGGCTGCATATCCTGCCCCAGCCTGGAAGCGGGAAGCAGCCTGTAGACTGGCGGGCATGGACTGGAGCCGTGCCCACCGCACCCATATTCAGCTGCGCTACAGCGACACCGACATGATGGGGCACATCAACAACGCCGCGTACGCGCAGTTTCTGGAGACGGCGCGGATCCTATACATGCAGTCGCTGCTGCCGGAGCCTCAGGGCAGCGCCCTGCCGGTGGTGCTGGCCCGCCTGGACCTCAACTACCGCCGCGAGGTGCACCTGGGCCAGCAGGTGGAGGTCGAGCTGCTGACCGGCGCGGTGGGCCGCAGCAGCTGGCAGTACCTGTTCCGCATTCTGGCTGACGGTCAGCTGGCCGCCGACGGCCTGAGCGTGCAGGTGCATCTGGACCCCCTCACCCGGCGCGGCGCACCGCTGCCCGGCCCGCTGCGCGAGGCCCTGGAAGCGCAGCTGCCGCTGGTGGCGGGCGGTCCGCATGGCTGACCCGCCGCGCTATGACCATCAGGTGCGCTACCAGGGCGACGTGTGGGTACAGCTGGCCGAGATGCCCCGGCTGGTGGCGGAGAGCTATCGGCGGCTGCTGTCGGAGCGCGGCGTGGTGTCGGTAATCCGCACGCCCTTCCAGTGGGTGATGAGTACGCCGGTCATTGAGATCGAAACTGGCGGGTACATGGGCGACGTGGCGCTGTATGTTCCACAGGTGCAGGAAGCGGAAGCGGTTCAGATTCTCGAAGGCGACACGTCCGCAGAGCCGGACGCCACAGACATGGAGGCACAGCAGTGACAGCGGGACAACTCTTGGACAATCAGGTCAGTATCGGCGTGGACGTGGGCGGCACCAAAATTGCGGTGGGCGTGCTGTACGGCGAGGAACTGCGCGACTTTCATACCCAGCCGACCCCCGAGTCCGGCTGGCCCGCCGTGCTGGACGCGCTGGCCGGTCAGGTGCGCCTGATGCAGCAGCGCCATCCGCAGGCGCGGGCGGTGGGTGTGGGCATTCCCGGCCCGATCAGCCAGGACCGGCGGCGGGTAAAGTTCGCGCCCAATATCTACGGCTTTACTGACGTACCTCTTGTGGAAGGTCTCTACGAGCGGCTGGGCGTCCATGTGAGCCTGGAAAACGACGCCAAGGCCGCCGCGCTGGCCGAGGCCACCCTGGGCGCCGCACGCGGGAGCCAGAGCAGCGTGTACGTCACGGTCAGCACCGGCATCGGCTCGGGCATCGTGATCGGCGGGCGGCTCTGGCGCGGTCAGCACGGCATCGCCGGTGAGCTGGGGCACGTGGTGAGCGTGCCAGGGGCGGCGGTGAGCGGCGCCGGGCAGTCCGGCACCCTGGAGGCAGTGGCGAGCGGCACGGCCATCGCGCGTGACGCCAGCTTCGCGCTGAACCGCGACGTGACGACCGCCGAAGCCTTCGCGCTGGCGCAGGCGGGCGACCGCATCGCCGGACGGGTGGTGCGCGGCGCGATGTACCGCATCGGGCTGGCGCTGGCCGACCTGCAGAAGATGCTGGACCCGGAAGTGTTCGTGATCGGCGGCGGGGTGGCGGGCGTGGGCCCATACTTCTTCGAGCACGTGCAGGCCGCTGCCGACGAGGGCGCCGAGGGCTTCGCGGCGGTGCAGATCCGGCCAGCTCAGCTGGGTGCCCAGGCGGGCGTGATCGGCGCGGCGGTCTCCGCCCAGCTGGAACCAACTCCGGTGCGCTGAGCGGGGGTTACCAGTCGGCGTCGTCCGGCTCGCCCAGGCGCTCGTCCCAGCGGTCACGGCGCTGACCGCGCTTGCCCTTCTTGCGGGCCGGGCGCGGCGGCAGCGTCAGCACGTACGGCCCGTTGCCACACGGCGAGGCCACCTCACCCAGCCGCTCCAGCGGGTCGGCCAGGGGGCCTCCGGCGGGGTGGTAGTGCCGCGCCTCGCAGTACGGGCACTCCCCCACCGCCCAGAACTGGACGCGGGTGCCGGGCATGGTCATCAGCTGCACCACGGCGGGCGGGGTGGGCTGGGGCTGGCGGGATTTCTTGGCCACAGCCCAGGCTAGAGCCGGGGGCGCAGGCGCACTGTAAGCGGTGGCAGGCTGCCGCCGGCCAGGGTCTTACCCGGGCCAGACCACGGTTGGTGACGCTGTGCCATGCACACCCGAATCCTGATGGCCCTGGCCCTGCTGGGCTCCGCCTCTGCCGCCAATGTCGGGCCCGGTCAGAGCATCTACACCACCAACTGCGCTGGGTGCCGTGGCAGCAGGGTCCAGGGTCAGCTGGGGTCCAACCTACATGAGGCGGCCGGCTGGAAGTATGCCCTGTTCAGCCGCGCGATCCTGCATTCCAGGGACGACAAGGGGATGGCGCTCCAGCCTCCGATCCCGGTGTGGGGCAAGATCGGCTTCAAAGGCGATCACGGCACGGCGCCCACCGCCGCCGAGATGCATGACCTGCAGGCTTACCTCAAGACGCTGAAATAACGCTTCACAGCTCGCCCGCCTCGCGCAGGCGGGCTTCCAGTTTCTCCGGTTCCAGTAGGCTGGCGCCCTGGCCGTAGCGGGCGGTCATGGCGCGCTGCACCAGCCAGAAGGCCAGCGCCGCCCCGATCAGCGAGATGGCGATGCCCGGCACGCGCATCACCGCGTTGGCCTGGGCCACCTGGGCGTTGAAGGCTTCTGTGCCAAACTTCGCCACCACGATTCGGTAGTTCACCACGCTGTTCACCACGCCGCCGATCAGGTCCACCACGCCGAACAGCAGGGTGGCCTGTGCCAGGGCGCGCGCCACCTGAGGGGCCTTCATCGCCACCTGGGTGGCGGCGCGGTGCTGCGGCGACTCGGTCAGGCTGGCTGCGTCCAGAAAGATGCGGAACAGCGGATACGCGGTCAGCACGCTCAGAAAGGCGAACAGGGCCGTCAGGTAACTGCGGGCGCTGTCCTTGATGGCGTAGAGAAAGCCGTCTACGTACCAGAACGCCAGCGCCCCTGCGAACAGCGCGGTGGCCCCGCCCAGCAGCGCCACCGGCGACACGTTGCGCCGCACCAGAATGTCCCACAGCACGTACACCACCGGAATCAGCGCCGCGATCAGGTAGGACCGGACGTTGCCGCTCTGGCCGCCGCCCAGCAGCGCCGCCACGCTGACCCCGCTGCCCAGGATGTTGGGGCTCAGGATGGCAATCGGAATCAGAAGGGTGAACACCAGGTCCCAGAGGGTCTTTGCGGGGCTGTTGCGGGACGGGCGCGGCGGGGCGGACGTGGTCATGAGAGGCATTCTGGCACGCTCAGGTGAGGAGCTGCCCGGGCAGCGGGTCCAGCGTCAGTGGGCCGTAGACCTGCTGCCACAGGTCGGCCTTCTGGCGCAGCCCCTCCTGTTCCAGCGGGCCGGCGCCGCCCACCGTCAGCCGCAGGCCCGGCCCCTGAGGCGTCAGCCGCTCGATCCGCACCGCCTGGGCGTGGCTGCGGTCCAGCGCGTCGGCCACCCGCAGGATGGCGGCCAGCCGCGCCACCTGCTGCTGGCCTGCCGGGGGCAGCGCGGCATACTCCGGGTGGCTGGCTTTCGGCGGACTCTTGCGGTGATACCGCGCGATCTGCGCCACCCGGTCCAGCTGCTGCGGGTCGTAGCCGCGCAGCCCGGCGTGGCGGATCAGGTAGGCCGAGTGCTTGTGATGGCTGCTCTGCGCCACCAGCAGGCCGGTCTCGTGCAGCATCGCGGCGGTGCTGAGCAGGCTGCGCGGGTCGTGCGGGCTGTCCGGCAGCCGGCCCAGGTCACGCAGCCGGTCATAGAGCTGCTGCGACAGCTGCGTGACCTGCCGGGCGTGCGGCAGGCTGACGCTGAAGCGCTCGGCCATCTCCAGCACACTGCGCTGCCGGGCGCTCAGGCCCCGGCTCCAGCGGTCCTGTTCGCCCAGTTCCTCGCGCAGCATGCCCTCGCGCAGCGCACCTTCGCTGACCGTGACGGTGCTGGCCCCCACCGCCGTCAGGACCGTGTGCAGCACCGCCGCACCCGCCACGATGATGTCGGCGCGGCGCGGGTCCAGGCCCGGCATCCGGCCCCGGCGGGTGGGCGACAGGCCGCGCAGTTCCTCCAGCACCTCGCCGAGCTCCGGCACCCGGAAACTCAGGCCGTTGATGCCGGTGGCCGCCCCCCCACGCCGGGCCGCCAGCAGCCCCGCCAGCGCCTCGAAGGTGCCGCTGGACCCGAACACCCGCGTGCCCGCCCGCACCCGGTAGGGGTCAAGCTGGCCGGTAAGCGCCGTCCGGACCTGGGCTTCCAGGGCCCGCAGCTCACGCTGGCGGGGTGGATCGTGGTGCAGGTGGGCGAGCCGCATCCGCACCGAGCCGAGCGGCAGACTCAGCACCGATGCGGCCACATGCTGGTCGCCGCGCGCCAGTTCCAGACTGCCGCCACCCAGGTCCAGCAGCAGGTTGTCAGAGCCGAACTCCACGCTACCGGCCGCGCCCAGGTAGGTCAGCTGGCCCTCGCGCTCCCCACTGATGATGACTGGGTACACCCCAATCTGCTCGCGCAGCCGGCGCGCCACCGCCTCGCCGTTCGGCGCGCCGCGCATGGCGCTGGTGGCATAGACCCTCAGCTCCGGCGCGCCCAGCGAGGTGGCCAGCTCACGGAAACGGCCGAGCGCTGCGGCCAGCCGCCGCTCGCCCTCGGCGGTGATGCCGTGAGCATCCAGGCACTCGCCCAGCCGGGTCCGGTCCTTGAGCGAGTCCAGCACCCGGAACCCGCCGGGCCGGGCCTCAGCGATCAGGAGATGACACGAATTGGTGCCGACATCGGCCACCGCCACACGCTGCATGCCGTCACCCTAGCAGCCACGGTCCGGCTCACGCT
The DNA here is from genome assembly GCF_040256395.1 of Deinococcus sonorensis KR-87. Classification (NCBI taxonomy): domain Bacteria; kingdom Thermotogati; phylum Deinococcota; class Deinococci; order Deinococcales; family Deinococcaceae; genus Deinococcus; species Deinococcus sonorensis. Next base: position 391,270 of record NZ_CP158299.1, read on the forward strand.
GTGCGGGCGCCTGCCCCTGACGGTGCCGACGCACCACCCAGACGACGGCCAGCACCACCAGCAGTCCCAGCAGTCCGCTGCCGATGGGCCCCACATACTGCTGCACCCGGTCGTAATGGTCGCCCAGCAGGTACCCGGCCCCGCTCAGCAGCGTGGCCCACAGCCCGCTGCCGATGGCGCTGTAGAGCAGGAACCGCGGCAGGGGCATGTCGCTCATCCCGGCCGGCAGGCTGAGCAGGCTGCGAATGCCCGGCACCATCCGCCCGAACAGGACGGCCTTCTGGCCGTGCCGGTCGAACCAGTCGTCAGCCTTCCGGATCTCCTTGCCACTCACCGTGAGCCAGCGGCCATACCGGTCGGCCCAGCGCACCAGCCGCTCCTCGCCCACGGCGCGGCCCAGGTAGTACAGTGGCAGCGTCCCGAGCACGCTGCCCGCCGCCCCGGCCAGCACCACCCCGATCAGGTTCAGGTCGCCGCGCGCCGCCGAAAACCCGGCCGCCGGCAGGATCAGCTCACTCGGCAGCGGGGGAAACAGGTTCTCGAGAATCATCAGCAGCATGATGCCCAGGTATCCCAGGCGGTCCATCAGGTCCAGCGTCCACTCGGCCACGTCTGCAGGGTACGGGTTTGCCGGGTGAGCCCCATTGCGGATTGACTCATCCAGCGCCCAGGCCTGGACCGGACAGCGGGTGGGCCCGTTACCATACAGCCATGCTGCGCGCCCTGATCTTCGACTTCGACGGCACCATCCTCGACACCGAGACGCATGAATTCCGGCACTGGACCCAGCTGTACCGGCAGCATGGCCTGGACCTCTCGCTGAGCGACTGGCAGCAGGGCATCGGCACCTGGGGCGCCTTCGATCCGTGGGCCGGGCTGCCGGAGGCGGTGCAGCAGGACCGCGAGCGGGTGGCGGAGGTGCTGCATCAGGGCATCCTGCAGGACATCGCCGCCTCGGAGCTGCGGCCCGGCGTGATGACGGTGCTGCAGCAGGCGCGGGATTCGGGGCTGCGGCTGGCGCTGGCCACCAGCAGCGGGCTCGACTGGATCGAGCAGTGGTTCACGCCGCACGGCCTGAGCGAACTGTTCGAGGCGCGCGTCACCCGCGACGACGTGCGGCGGGTCAAGCCGGACCCGGAACTGTACGCACTGGCGTGTGAGCGGCTGGGGCTGCAGCCGCACGAGTGTCTGGCGGTCGAGGACTCGCTGAACGGCGCCACAGCGGCGGTGGCGGCGGGCGTGCCGGTGGTGGTGGTGCCGAACGAGGTCACGGCCACCCAGCCGTTCCCGCCGGAGTGGCCGCGCCTGGACGGCTACGAGGGCGGCTTGGACGCCCTGCTGCAGGCGGCCGGGGTCGCCCGGCAGCGCAGCTAGCTCTTCCGGCGCTTGAACGGATTCCAGCTGGCCCGCGGCTCGGCAGCGCGGGCGGCCGGCGCAGCGGCCGGCACCGGGACGGCGGCAACCGGGGCGGCCGGGGCATGCCGGCCCAGCCGGCTGGGCGGTGCCGAGCAGGCCGGCGCCGGCGCGGTTTCGGCTTCGGGCTCCGGCTCCCCCAGCGCCGACCGGAAGGCGCGGGCCAGCTGCGCCGCCGTGGGCCGCGCCTCATGACGCTTGGCCTGCCCCTGCTCCAGCAGGCGCTGCAGCGTGCGCGGCACCGCCTCCACGTGCAGCGGCGGCGGAAAGTGGGTCAGGTGCGAGATCATCAGGCTGTCGTAGCTGTCGCCCACGTGCGGCCGCTCGCCGGTCAACAGTTCGTACGCCATCACCGAGAAGCTGTAGATGTCGCTGGGCGGCCCCACCAGTTCACCCCGGTAACATTCCGGGGCCATGTAGAACGGACTGCCGGCCACCTTGCCGCCCAGCGACACAAAGTAGGTGCTGCCGAAGTCGCCCAGGGACGCACGGCCCTGAGCGTCCAGGTAGACGTTCTGCGGCTTGATGTCCTGGTGGACCGCCTCGTGCCGGTGCAGTTCCTCCATGCCGGCCGCCACGTCGCTCAGCACCTGAATCGCCTGCGGCACGGTCAGGCGCTGGCGATCCATCAGCTCGTCCAGCGGCCCACCGGGGTAATGCGGCATTGCCAGATAGGCGCTCGATCCAAAAGGCGTGCCGGCCAGGCCGCCCACCAGCCGGGGATGCCGGAACTGCAGGCTGAGCCGCACCTCGTTGGCAAAGCGCTCGGCCGATTCCTGATGGGCCAGGGTCTCGGTAAACGGCACCTTCAGCGCCACCGGCTGGGCGCCGCCGGGCTTCTGCGCCAGAAAAACCGTGGCCGTGTTGCCCCGGCCGATCAGGCTCAGCAGCTGATAGCCGTTCATCATGTGGGGTGTCGGGCTCTGGGTCATCAGCACTCACGTTTCCGGGCCGGCAGGGAAAGTTCTGCGGCTCGGGTCAGTGTAGCGGATGAGTCCGGTTCCACCGGGCGCAAATTTTCACGCGCCGACCTCCTCCACCTGGGGGGAGTGGGCCACCGACAGCGTCAGTCCACCGGCAGGTGCGGCAGCACGCTGGCCATCACAAAGCTGCCCTGGCGCACCAGCAGAATGCCGCCCAGCGGCACCTCCAGCACCAGCAGGTCGCGCAGGATGGCGGCCGGGGCGCCGGGCAGCACCACCGCCAGGTCGCCCTTGTAGTCCTGGCGCAGCGTCACCACCCGGCCCTCCACCTCGATGGCCAGCGGCTCCCCGGCAAAGCGCAGGCTCAGTGTCTCGTCCGGGCTGACCAGCCGCAGCGGCCCCACCGTCGGCAGCTGCGTCTCGGACGGCGGCACCAGCCGCAGCGGATCGGCCGCCTGCTGCAGCAGGCCCAGCAGCTGGGCCACATGGCTTTCCGGCGCCTCGATGGCCTCGGCGGCGGCCCGGAACAGCTGCTCGGCCTCGGGGGGCGGCAGGTGACGCAGCCGGGCCAGCAGGTTCTCGGCTCCCTTGCGGGCGAAGGCCAGCAGCGCCGGTCCCGAGGCCGCGGTGTAACGGTCCGCGCTCAGCGCGCTCACGCTGTCCGGGTCCACCCGGCCGTCACGCAGCCGCTGCGCCACCGCGCGGGCCAGCCGCAGGTTCAGGTAGGCCCCGTTGGGGTCCAGCAGCGCGGCCACCACCCGCGCCAGCCCCATCAGCGCGCCCAGGTCGGTGCCCGGCTCGTCGGGGCAGTGCAGGTACAGGTAGTCGCCCGATACCAGCGCCACCGCCGTCCGCTCGCCCAGGCTGATCTCGATGCCGCCCGGCTGTTCCTCTGCCCGCGATGACAGCCGGTACTCCAGGTCGCCCACCGCCAGCAGCCAGCCCTCGCCGGCCCGCTTCCAGCGCAGCGGCAGGTTGCGCCAGCGCGTGTGGCTGCCGCCGCTCAGCCGCACCGCCAGGGCGCTGGCGCCGTCGTCTGGCTGCGCCAGCGCAAAGCGTTCCTGGCTGGCGTACAGCACCTGCGGGAGCGGGGGCCACTCGATGCCCTGGCCGCCGTCCGAGGTGGGCACCAGCCGTTGCAGGAACTCCAGCAGCCGTGCGGCCGCCTCACGCACCCGCACACGCTCCTCGGCCGGCCGGGGCGCTCCGGTTTCGGCCCGCAGCGCCTCAATCAGCGTGCGGGTCAGCTCCGGCCCCAGCCGGTCGCGCTCGGCGGCCCGCACCCGCGCCGTGGTCACGTCCTGGTCCGGATGACGCGGGTACGGATTGTGCACGATGGCGTTCAGCGCGTCCCGCAGGCGACCGAGCACCGGCTGGGCACCGCCCGGCCCGCTACGGCGGCCGTCGCGCACCGCCGTGCAGACCTGATCGGCCAGTTCACGCAGCAGCGTCAGCGCCACACTCTCGTTGTCGAGCGAGGTCAGCGGATCGCCCAGCCGCGGCAGGGTCATGCTGTGCTCCCCACGCTCCAGGTCCACGTGCAGCACGTACGCCACCCGCAGGGTGATCAGGTCCGGTTCGCGCAGCCACTGCTCCGCCTGCGCCTGCGCCTGAATCCACATCGCCTCGCGCCAGATGGTGTAGCGCAGCTCCAGCAGCGCGTGCTGCTCACCGCCGGCCTCCTGCGGCTGCGGGCTCCAGTGCGACAGCGCGCCTTCCTCTGCCGGATGCGCACGCTGAACCTGGGCGCGCAGGAAGTTACGCCACTCGCGGTCGGTCCGGCCGAAGCGCCGCAGCAGCGCGGCGTCCAGCGGGGCGGCCTGCAGCAGATCGCGCAGGTCGCCCAGGGAGCGGCGCCCGCCACGCGGCGTGCGCCCGGCGATCAGGTCGCGCACCTTGTACTCGTAGAGCTCGACCAGCTCCACCCAGTAATCAAAGGTCGGAGATGTGGGCAGTGACACCTCCACAGTATGCGGGAATCCGGGGTGAACCCGCGCTCCTGTTGGAGACCGCAGCACCTGTCAGTATCCCGAAAGGATCAGGGCGGTATAACGGAGGGCAAATGACGCGCTGCCTTCTGCTCCCCCGCCTCCGTTCCCGGCTTCCGGTCGGAGGTGCCGCATGAACGCGCTGCTGCTGACGGCCCTGTTCGTGGTGGCGCTGCTGCTGGTAATCCGCGTGCAGGAGCGCGCGCTGGCCACCTCGCTGGCGGTGGCGGCCGGTCTGTGTGCCCTGCTGCTGGTGCTGCTGGGCGGCCTGGACCGCAGCTGGGGCGTGCTGGTGGTGACCGGCATGCTGGTGAGCGGGGCCGTGATGGTCTTCGGCCACGTGCAGCTGGACGCGCGGCCCAGCCGGCCGCGCCGCACCCGCCTTCCGGTGCGGGTGGTGCGGACCGCCAAGCCGGCGCCGTCCAGCCGTCAGCCGTCCAAGACCCAGCCGGGCAGCGAGATGAGCTTCCAGGACTATGAGGTGCTGGACCGCATCGGCATCGGCGGCATGGGCAGCGTCTACCGCGCCCGCCGCCGGGCCGACAGCCGGATCGTGGCGCTGAAGGTCCCGCAGGAGAAATACCTGGCCGACGCCAAGTTCGTCAAGCGCTTCTACCGCGAGGCGGAGGTGCTGAAGCGCTTCAGCCACCCGAGCATCGTGCGGGTCTATGACTACAAGGCGCAGGGCAACGAACATTACATCGCCATGGAGTTCCTGGACGGCGACAGCCTGGAGGCGCTGCTGGAGGAGCGCCAGCTGAGCTTTGCCGAGACGGTGCAGGTGATTCGCGCGCTCAGCGACGCGCTGCGCCACATCCACGCCCAGAACGTGGTGCACCGCGACATCAAGCCGGCCAACGTGATGGTCCTGCGCGGCGCCTTCCAGGACGGGCGGCTGCGCGAGGGCGGCGTGAAGCTGATGGACTTCGGCATTGCGGTGGGCAAGGTGCTGACCCGGCTGACCATGACCGGCGCCCGCGTCGGCACGCCCATCTACATGGCGCCCGAGCAGGCCAAGGGCAACCGGGTGGACGCCCGCAGCGACGTGTACTCGCTGGGCCTGCTGATCTACGAGATGGTCACCGGCCAGACCGCCTTCAAGGGCAGCTACGAGGCGGTGGTGCACCAGCAGGTGTTCGAGTCGCCCAAACCGCCCCGTCAGGTGCGGATTGAGGTGCCGGGCAAGCTCAACGACCTGATCCTGAACATGATCGAGAAGGACCCGGCCAGCCGCCCCACCCTCGATGAAGTGATTGCGCGAATTGACGCCGGGGTGCTGTCGGACGAGCGCTGGACCGACCCGGTGGGGCTGGCCATCAGCGTGCAGGAGAAGCGCGGCGCTCTGCGGCTGCTGGACCTGCAGGCCAAGCTGCGCCAGAGCCTGCGCGACCTCGCCGGCCCGGGCTCACTGCCCACCGCGCCCAGCGCGCTGTGTGGCGACGAGCACGGCAACCTGTACATGAGCCTGCTGGAGTACCGGCAGGGCAAGAGCGGCGCCCTGATCCGCAAGCTGGACGCCTACGGCAACGAGGTGCTGGCGTTCGGCGCCTACGGACTGGGCGAGGACGAGCTGCTGCAGCCGGTCAGTCTGGCGGCGCTGGGCGGACGGTTGTACGTGCTGGACGCCGAGGCGCACCACGTGGTGATCTTCGACGACCAGGGCCACTTCATCCGGCGCTTCGGTGGCCGGGGCCAGGGCGGGGGCCGCTTCGAGGGACCGCGCCAGCTGGCGGTCAGCCCGGAGGGCGACGTGTACGTGCTGGACAGCGGCAACAGCGAGGTGCAGCGCTTCAGCTATGACGGTGAGTACGTCTCGCGCTACGCCTTCCGCCAGGACCGCACTTCCGAGACGCTGCGCCCGTTGGAGGGGCTGGCGGTGGACGCCCACGGCGCGGTGTACATCGTGGACGGCACCGCCGGCAAGCTGCGCAAGATCGAGCATGGCGGCACTCCCGGCCTGACCTTCCCACTGGAGACGCTGGTGGGCGAGCCGAGCGACGTGCCGTGGCTGCTGCAGGTCACCGACCAGGGCGTGATATACGCAGTGCGGCAGGGCGGACAGGTGCTGCGGACCTACAGTTCGGTGGGCGACCTGATGAGCAGCACCGACATGTACGCGCCGGTGCAGGCCATGTCGCTGCTGGAGCGTCCGCTGGAGCAGCGCGGCGAGCCCACCCCCACAGAAACCCAACCGCGCGTGGTGTCGGACAGCATGGGGCCACTGCTGAACTGAGCCGCTCTGGCGCGTCTCCCTGACAGTGACAACAGTACCGGCCCGCGCGGGAGATGGCGGGCCGGTACTGTTGTCCCAGACTGCTACGCGGCTTACGGGCGTCCGCTGAGCGGGTGATATTCTGAGGCAAGTCAAGCCTGGAGTTTCTTTGCACGTCTGAGCCTTGACACTTCGAAGGAGGAATACGGAATGTACCGAGGCAGAGAGGGGCAGTGGGCATTTATGCTCCACCGCCTGTCAGGGTTGGCCATTCTGGCCTACCTGTTGTTGCACGTCATCAGCATCTCGCTGTTCGTGTTCGGTGAGGACCCCTATATGGCGGTCCACAACCTCTATGATTTCGCGCTGTTCCGCATCGGGCTGATCTTCGTCTCGGCGGCCGTGGTGTACCACTCGTTCAACGGGCTGCGCATCATCGTGATGGACTTTGCCGGGACCGGCGTGGCCTACCAGCGGCAGATGTGGTATGGGGTGCTCGCCCTCAGCGCGCTCACCATGCTCTACGTGGCCTACAAGGTCATCCCGCGCATCTTTTTCGGAGGACTCTAAGTGATCCGTGCCAAAACCTACAGCGACGCCCGCACGCAGGCGAGCGGCAATGCCGAGCTGAACTGGTGGATCTTCATGCGGGTCAGTGGCCTGATCCTGATGTTCCTGGTGCTGGGTCACGTGTACATGACCTTCGTGCAGGTTTCGGAGTCGGACGCCACCTATGACGCGGTGGTGAGCAAGCTCAGCAATCCGGCCTGGAAGTTCTACGACTGGCTGATTCTGGTACTGTCCCTGCTGCACGGCCTCAACGGCGCGCGCTACAGCATCGAGGACTACATCCGCACCCGCCCTAACCGCTTCTGGGTCAAGAGCATCTTCTATACCCTGGTGGGCGTCATCTTCACCCTCGGCACCGTGGGCCTGTTCAGCATCTGAAGTACTTTCTCTCAAAGGACGTTTAGCAATGGCTATGCACCATACATACGACGTGCTGGTGGTGGGCGCGGGCGGCGCGGGCCTGATGGCGGCGCTGTACGCGGCCAAGGGCGACGTCTCGGTCGCCGTCCTCAGCAAGCTCTACCCCACCCGCTCGCACACCGGGGCGGCGCAGGGCGGCGTGGGCGCGGCGCTGGGCAACATCGCCGAGGACCACTGGGAATGGCACATGTTTGACACCATCAAGGGCGGCGACTACCTGACCGATCAGGACGCGGCCGAGGTGTTCGCCAAGGACGTGATCGAGGCGGTGTACGAACTGGAGCACATGGGGCTCCCGTTCTCGCGCACCCCGGAAGGCAAGATCGCCCAGCGCAAGTTCGGCGGCCACACCCGCGAGTTCGGCAAGGCGGCGGTGGAGCGCAGCTGCTACGCCAAGGACCGCACCGGCCACATGATCCTGCAGACGCTCTACCAGCAGAACGTCAAGGCCGGCACCACCTTCTTCAACGAGTACCACGTGCTGGACCTGATTCTGGAAGACGGACGCTGCGCCGGCGTGGTGGCCTACGACTACGCCACCGGCGAGCTGCACACCTTCCGGGCCAAGGCCGTCATCCTGGCGGCGGGCGGGTACGGGCGGGTGTTCAAGATCACCAGCAACGCCCTGACCCTGACCGGCGACCTGATGAGCGTGTACTACCGCAAGGGCCTGCCGCTGGAGGACATGGAGTTCTACCAGTTCCACCCGACCGGCCTGACCAAGCTGGGCATCCTGATCACCGAGGGCGTGCGCGGTGAGGGCGGCATCCTGCGCAACAACTCGGGCGAGCGCTTCATGGAACGCTACGCACCGACCATCAAGGACCTGGCGCCGCGCGACATGGTCAGCCGCGCCATCATCACCGAGATCCGCGAGGGGCGCGGGGTGGGGCCGGACAAGGACGCCATCTACATCGACCTGACGCACCTGCCGCGCGAGACCATCGAGAACAAACTCTCGGAGATCACTGACCTGTCGCGCACCTACCTGGGCCTGGACCCGGTCAAGGACCTGGTGCCGATCCAGCCGACCGCGCATTACGCGATGGGCGGCATCCCGACCACCATCGACGGCGAGTGCCTGGCCGACGCGACCACGGTGGTGCCGGGACTGTACGCAGCCGGCGAGCAGGCCTGCGTGAGCCTGCACGGGGCGAACCGGCTGGGCACCAACAGCCTGGGCGACCTGATCGTGTTCGGGCGCCGGGCCGGGGTGGTGGCCGCCAAGTACGCCAAGACGGTGGAGCTGCCGCCGGTCCCGGAAGACCCGGCCGCCGACGCCCGCACGCTGCTGGAGCAGGTCAAGTCGGCCAGCGGGAACGAGAACGCCGCCCAGATCCGTAAGGAGCTGCAGGAGTCGATGATGAACAACGTCGGCATCTTCCGCAACGGCCCGGACATGGAAAAGCAGGTGCAGATCATCCGTGAGCTGAAGGCCCGCTACGCCCACGTGGCTGTAACGGACCCGGGCGTGCGTTACAACAGCGAGCTGATCGAGACGCTGGAACTTGGCTTCCTGCTCGACTGCGCCGAGGCGATGGCCCACTCGGCCCTGAACCGCACCGAGTCGCGCGGCGCCCATGACCGCGAGGATTACCACGCCCGCGACGACGAGAACTGGCTGAAGCACACCCTGGCGTACAAGGATTTCGAGCACCCGGGCAACGTGCGCATCGACTACAAGCCGGTGACGCTGAAGGGCTACACCCGCGCCTTCGAGCCGAAACCCCGCGTGTACTGAGCGGCCGGGCCGCAGGTCCGCCGCTTTGGAAGCCTGACCCTGTTCGGCCCGTGCCGGTCGCAGGACAATGAAGGGCGGCCGGGCTGACCGGCCCTCTTCCCCGCTGCAAGGAGCCACATGAAGATCAACGTCAAGATTCTCCGGTACAACCCGGAGAAGGACAGAAAGAGCCACTGGGAGACCTACCCGGTGGAGGCGGCCCCGGGCGACCGGGTGCTGGACGTGCTGAATTACGTCAAGTGGTACGTGGACCCCAGTCTGACCTTCCGCCGCTCCTGCGCCCACGGCATCTGCGGCTCGGACGCGATGCTGATCAACGGGCGCAACCGGCTGGCCTGCAAGACGCTGCTGCAGGACATCGTGAAGGAAGGCGGCACCCTGACCGCCGAGCCGATCCGTGGCCTGAAGGTCGAGAAGGACCTGCTGGTGGACATGGAGCCGTTCTTCGACGCCTACCGCGCCGTGATGCCGTTCTTTGTCAACAACGACCCCACCCCGGTGGGCGAGCGGATCCAGAGCCCCGAGGACGCCGAGCGGATGGACCACGGCAGCAACTGCATCCTGTGCGCCTGCTGCACCACCAGTTGCCCGATCTACTGGGTCAACGGCCGCTACCTGGGTCCGGCGGCCATTGTGCAGGCGCACCGCTTCATCTTCGACACCCGCGACCACGCGGCGCGCGAGCGCCTGGCCATCCTGAACCAGAACACCGGCGTGTGGCGCTGCCGCACCGCCTACAACTGCACCGAGGCCTGCCCCCGCGACATCCCGATCACCCAGCTGATCGAGGAGGTCAAGCGGGCCGAGATGTACGCCCAGTCGTAACCCTCAGGCTTCACCACAGCGGCGCAGAGGATCATCTCTGCGCCGCTGCCCTTTGACCTTCAGAACTGCAGGGTGTAGGTGCCGCCCGCGCTGTCCTGACAGTCCCCGATGCCGTGGCCGGAGCGGTCCACCTGAAAGGTGCAGCTGAGCGTCTTGCCCTGCGGCGTCTTGGCGATCAGGTTGCCGGGGCGGGTGGCGCTGCCGGGGCGCGGGCCACCCGGCGCCTGCACCCCCACCCCGCTGAAGAAGCCATCCGGACCGCCCCCGCTCTGGTAGCCGCCCGCGAAGCTCACGCTCAGACCCAGCGGCGGCGCCTCGCCCAGCACCGTGGCCTTGCCGCTGTAGCGGTCCTGGCCCAGCGTCACGACGACGTTGTCCGGATCGCCGGGCAGCAGCGCGCGGGTCGGGAGACCCGCCGGGAAGCGGATGGTGCCTTCCTGGCCGCTGCGGACATTCACGACGCGGCCAGCCGTGTCCTGCAGGGTAGGAGCGCACGAGGCGAACAGCACGGCAGCCAGCAGCAGCACAGGAGGACGGGTCATGGTGCCTCCAGGGTAGGCTCGCCGGGTGGTGCGTGGCTGAGAGTGGCGTAAACTGCCCCGCAGCGCCGCTTATGCCACACTGCCAGCATGACGCAGAGTGACGCGGGCTTTCGTGAACGGGTGCTGGCGCTGGTGGCCCGGATTCCGTCCGGGCGGGTGATGACCTACGGTCAGCTGGCCACCCTGGCCGGCGCGCCGGGCGCGGCTCGGCAGGCGGGGTTCGTGTTGAGCGGCCTGGCGGGCGGCGCCGCCGGCGACCTGCCCTGGCAGCGCGTTATCAACGCGCAGGGGGCGGTCAGCACCGACCGGCTGGGCTTCGGCGACCTGCAGCGGGGCCTGCTGGCCGCCGAGGGGGTGGTGTTCGACACGGCCGGACGCTGCGACCTGAAGCGGCTGCAGTGGTGGCCGGACGAAGAGCCAGCGGCGCAGGACAGCCTCTTCGGCTGATCGCCGGGTGAGAAGCGTGTCAGAGTCGGGGCACTAGAGTGCTTCAGCTGCAGCAGGAGGCGCACGCCTCCATCTGAACCGCCGGTCTGTGCGCCCCTGCGCCGGACCGGCTGAACGCTGCCCAGGAGCCTTTCACTCATGCACAGATCCCTTCTCCGACGCACCCTGCCCTTGACCGTCCTCAGCCTGCTGGCGGCCCTGACCGCCGGTTCAGCCGCCCAGGCCCGGCCGCTGAGCGCCATCCGTGCCAGCGGCGTCCTGCGCGTCATCGCCCCGGCCGACCTGCCGCCCTTCAGCTATGTGGCCGGCGGCACGGACGTGGGGTTCGAGATTGACCTGATCACCGCCATCGCCAGCGACATGAACCTGAAGGTCGAGGTGCAGCACGCCCCCAGCAACCAGCTGTTCCAGGCGTTGCAGGACGACCGCGCCGACGTGGCCCTGGCCGCGCTGGCCATCACCAGCACCCGCGAGCAGCGGGTGGACTTCACCCAGCCGACCCTGTGCGCCGGCGTCAGTGTCATCAGTTCTGATCCCAAGCTGCAGCTGCACACCGACCTGCAGGGCCACACCATCGGGGTTCCGGCCGGCACCATCATCGAGAGCTACGTGCAGCACCTGGCGTTCCAGAAGAGCGTGCGGGTCTACCCGACCATCAGCGACGTGACGCTGGCGCTGTTCGCCCACCAGATTGACGCCACCTTCGGCTACACCATCATGAAGCCGGTGCTGGCCAAGCTGTACCCGAAGTATCCGGTGGTGTTCGGGCCGGCGCTGTTCAACGTGCCGATCGGCATGGCCACCGCCCAGGACAACGCCACCACCCGCTCGGCCCTCAACCTGGGCCTGATCCGGGTCACGCACGACGGGCGGTACGAGAAGCTCAGCCAGACCTACTTCGGCACCGACGTGCGCTGCAAGAAAGGCTGAGTCACACAGAAGCGCCGGGCCACTCCAGTCAGGGTGGCCCGGCGCTTCTGTCTGCCCTGGCGCTTACAGCCCCAGGTACCCCAGGTAGGCGCGCACCAGCCCCTCGCCCCAGAACAGCGCCACCAGGGCGCCCAGCGCCAGATACGGACCGAACTTCAGCCGGTTCTCACGCCAGATCAGCCGCTGCAGCAGCCCTAGCAGCGCGCCGGCCACCACCGCCACCACCACCGCCACCAGCAGCCGCTCCCACCCCAGAAACGCGCCGATCACGGCGGCCAGCTTCACGTCGCCGAAGCCCATCGCGGAGGGGTCGTAGTCCTCGCTGTCGTCGTCCGGGCGGGTCCACCAGTACACGCCGCACACCAGGCTCATCGCTCCGGCGGCGGCCAGGGCGCCCTGCACCATCAGGATCAGGCCGGGGCCGTAGCCGGCCGAGCCGAGCGCCAGGCTGACCAGCACGCCGCCCAGCGTCAGCAGTTCCGGCACGCGCAGGGTGCGTTTCAGCAGCAGGTTCAGGGCCGCGCTCAGCAGCCCGGCGCCCAGGCCCCAGCCGACCCCCAGCCACGCGCCCACCAGCAGCGACACCGCGATCTGCTGATACCCCAGCGGATACTCGGGGAACGAGCGCTCGCGGAAGCGGCGCAGCACCCAGGAGCCCAGCAGGTCAATGGTGATCAGCAGGCCGGCGCCCAGCAGCATGCCGCGCAGCGCCTCGGCGAACACCGGGAGGCCGGTGGCGTCGGCCCCGGTGCGGGCGTTGACCAGCCCGAACAGCAGGCCCAGCGCGGCGCCCGGCAGGGTCAGCTCGTCGGGGATGGTGTAGGTGCCCTGGTCAATGACCGAGGCGACCAGCAGCAGCGTGAACAGCAGGCCCAGGCCCAGCAGGCTGGCGCCCACCTGCGAGTACGGGAAAGCCCACGCCAGCAGGCCGTATGCCAGCCCGGTGATCAGCTCGATGACCGGGTAGCGCGGGCTGATCGGGGCGCGGCAGTAGCGGCAGCGGCCGCCCAGCGCCACCCACGACAGCACCGGCACCAGGTCCAGCGGCGCCAGGGCATGGTCGCAGTTCGGGCAGTGAGACGGCGGAAAATTGACGCTCTCGTGCCGGGGAAGCCGCCAGATCAGCACGTTCGAGAACGAGCCGATCAGCAGCCCCAGCACGGTGGCCACAACGATCATCAGGGCGTCCGGGATCACGCCCCGCAGTGTAGGGGCTCATCGGTTGCGCGCCTCTTACAGCGCCCCGGTCAGTCGGGCCAGACCTTAAGCAGGTTGATCAGCGCCGGCTCGCGCACGAAGCCGAGCTGCTCGTTGATCCGCAGGATCGGGGCGTTGCCACTCTCGTTGTCGGTCCACAGCCGCTCCGCCCCGGCCGCCTGGGCATACCGGATGCCCGCCAGCTTCAGGGCCGTGGCCACCCCCCGGCCACGCCAGGCCCGCCGGACCCCGGTCAGGCCGATGAACAGGTCGGGGCTGGCCGCGCTGCGGTACACGTCGGAACTGCCGATCAGCTGGTCTCCGTGGCGGGCCAGCAGATACCCGTCCGGCAGAAAGCCGGGGTCCTGCAGCACCCACTCGTCATACTGCTCCAGGCGGATGGGGGTGGCCGGGTCGCTGCGCGGCACGTCCAGCCGCACCTCGCTGAACAGCCGGTGCAGCTGCACCTTCCAGCCGGACGGGTCCTGAGCCTGCAGGTCGGCGACACTCAGCAGCTCCACGCCCTGCTCGGCCACCTGCGCCTGCAGCCGGGCATAGGGGGCGGCGTCGAAGCGGGTCAGGTCCAGCCAGCTGGTCCAGTACCGCTTGTGTTCCCGGAACCCGCGCTGCTCGAAGAACTGCAGGGCGGACGGATCGTCCTCGCGCACGGCGCCACGCACCGACAGCGGATTGTGGGCGCGCAGGCCCTCCAGTACGGTGTCGTAGAGCTGCCGGCCCAGCCCACGGCCACGCGCGTCCGGGTGCAGCAGCAGGTCCATCACAAATTTGCGCGGGTGGTACTGACCGGGCGACTGCATGTACTGGCCAAAGCCCAGCAGCTGCTCGCGGGGGCCGCGCAGCACCCAGCGGGCGTGATGGTACGCCAGCTGCCGCTGGTCGCGGTCCATGCTGCCCAGTTCGTCGGCGCTGATGGCGCGGTCCGGACGCAGCTGTGTGATCAGCGCCGCCACCGCCTCCAGATCTGCGGCGCTGGCGGGCTGGATACTGATCGTCATGGTCACAGGTCACCTCTCTCGTGGCGCACCAGGCCCAGACGGGCCGGTTCACGCGTGAAGCCGAGCCGGTCGTTGACGCGCAGCATCGGCAGGTTCTGGCTGTGGTTGGAGGTGCGGATGCGCTGCACCCCGCTGCGGCGGGCCTGACCGATCGAGGCGCGTTTGAGGGCCAGCGCCACACCCTGTCCCCTGGCCGCCCGCGCCACGGCGGTCATGGCCACCACCTGTTCTCCCGGCTCGCCGCTGTCTTCCAGCGCCGTGAAGCCCAGCACCACGCCCTCCCGGATGGCCACCATCAGGTCCTGGGGCCGCACCGGCGCGCCCTGCAGCCAATCGTGCCGGAACTGCTCCAGGGTCTGCGGCGTGAAGGGCTCCCCTTCCGGACGCGGGAGGTCCTGGCGGGCCTGCTGGTAGACGTGGTACAGCTGCGCTTCCCAGTTGGGCACGGCGGCGGGCAGCTCCGGCAGGGTCAGGCACTGCAGGTCGGGCAGCGGAGCCGCGTCATCGGTCCAGGCGGCCAGATCCAGGGTGCGGTCCCAGAAGCGCTGCTCCTCCACGAAGCCGCGCCGCTCGGCAAAGCGCAGGGCCACCGGGTTGGCCTCGCTCGCCACCGCCCGCAGCACCCGCAGGTTCAGCGGCTGCATGGCGGTCCCCAGCGTGTCATACAGGGCCGCGCCCAGCCCACGGCCCCGCTGCTCCGGCAGCACCGCCAGCTCCAGCCACACCGAACCGGGCCGGCGCGCCCCCAGCGGCTCCAGCCATTCGGCCACCCCCACGATCTGTCCTTCCCGCTCGCTCACCCAGCGGGCGTGGGTGGCGCCGGCCTGCCGCTGCCGGTCATCTTCGGCCAGCAACGTGGCGGCGGTGGCCGGGTTGCCGGGGCGACCCCGCGTGTAGACCCGGGCGGCCGCCTCCGCATCACCGCGCACGAACGGCCGGACGGTCACGGCTGCACCGCCCCGGTCTGCAGCGTCAGCTCATAGCGGCGCCGGATCACCGCCAGTTCGAAGCCCAGCTGCTCGTTCATCCGCCGCATGGCCACATTTGGCGCGTCGTTGTAGGTGCGGATCTCGCCGCCACCCTGCTGTTGCAGCGCCCGCATCGAGGCCAGCTTGAGGGCGCGGGCCACGCCCAGGCCCCGGTCCTGCCGGCGCACCCCGGTCATGCCGATCATGTAGAACCCGCCGGGGCTCTGCATCAGCGTGGTGTAGCCGATGAAGGGGCCACTCTCGGGGTCATCCAGGCCGTCACGCAGCGCCACGAACGACAGCTCCGGGCGGAACATCGGGTCGAGCAGCTCCTGCTGCACCCAGGCCTCCAGGGGCCGCTGGGTGAGCGTCTGCCCCATCGGCACGTCCTGAAACAGCTGCCAGTCGAGCGCCCACAGCCAGCGGTCACGCTCCGGCTCGCCGGCGAGCGACGCCAGGCTGACCAGCCGCACGCCCGCCTGCTGCAGGCGGGGTTCCAGCGCGTCCAGCGTGCCGTAGTCCACCCGGGCCGTGTGCAGCCGCAGATCATAGCGCTGCCAGACGCCCTCGAAGCCTCGCGCCTTCAGGAAGTGAATGCCGGTCTGCTCACTGTCGGGCAGCATGGTCCGCAGCACGAGGCGGCCCAGCTGTTCCTGCTGCTCACGCGCCTGAAGCACCCGCAGCGCCTCCGCGTACAGCGCGCTGCCCACTCCCTGCCGCCGGGCGTCCGGATGCACCACGATCTTGCCGGAGTACCGGTGCGGCTCGAAGGCGAAGTCATCGTGTCCGGCGTGCATCACGCCCACCACCCGGCCCTCCTGCTCGGCCACCCGCTGCGTGAAGTACAACTGCCGGTCACGCGCCTCGTCTTCCGCCTGCAGGAGTTCAGGCGTGGCGGGCCAGTCGGGATCGGCCGCACTCAGGACGGCCGCGATGGCGGCGAAATCGTCCGGAGTGCGGACCTCTCGGAGGGTCAGGGACGTGGTGGTCATGAATTCATGGTGCGGGGAGGCGGTCAGGAATGCATCCGCCAAATGGCTTCCCGCGCCGCTCCCCGGCCGTCCAGGTCGTCATACGGCAAGCCCAGCAGCTGACCGGCGCCGTTCCAGCCGCTCAGACACGACAGCGGCACCCCGCCGCCCGGATGCACCGTCCCGCCCACCTGTGCCAGATTGCCGAGGCCAGGAATGCGCCAGCCGGGGCGCAGGCTGCCCAGCAGGCCGTGCGGCGCGCGTCCGTACAGCGCGCCGGCCTGGGCGGTCAGGGCGTAGCGGGCCGGGTCCAGCGCCAGCCAGTCGCGGACCGGCAGCGGCAGGCGGGTCTGCAAGCGCGAGAGCAGGAAACGGGCGTAGCCGTCCCGGTCCGTCACGGCGTCCGGACGCGGCGGCGCGTTCACCAGCAGAAATCCCCGCTCGCCGTCCAGGTGCAGGTACAGCGTGGGGTCGGAGGGCAGCTGCCCGGCGCGGATGTCCTGCCACTCCCGGGCGTAGTCGGGGGGAAACAGCAGGTGGTGCGCCTGCCCCAGGTGCTCGCCGAACTGCAGCTGAAGGGCAAAGCCGCTGACGCCCCGGGGCTGGGGGTCCGCGCCCAGGCCCAGCCACTGCCGGGTGAGCGAGCGGTCGGCGGCGCTGACGAACAGGTCGGCGGTCCACACCCCCCGGTCGGTCTGGGCGGCCACCACCCGGCCCTGCCGCACGATCAGGTGCTCCACCCGGGTGTCCGGCTCGAACTGCACCCCCAGCTGCCGGGCCTGCTCGGCCAGCCGGGTGGCCAGCACGCCCAGCCCACCTGCCAGGTGCCACACGCCCAGCCCCAGCTCCACCCAGGAGATGTTGTGCAGCACCGCCGGCGCCCGGTAGGGGTCCGCGCCCAGGTAGGTGGCGAAGCGCAACCAGAAGGGGGTCAGGTGCGGGCCACTCTGCACCAGCTGGGACAGCTGCAGGTGGGGGGCGGCCCGGCGGCCCCCGCTCAGGGCGTAGCGGGCCAGCTGGGCGGGTCCCGGCGGCGGCCCGAAGATGAAGGTGGGCTCTGCGTCCCGGTACATGGTATGCGCGGCCCGGAGCAGCCGCTGATAATCCTGCCCTTCCCCGCGAGTCAGCTGGGCCAGGGTGCTGTCCAGGCTCCCGGCCACCTGCAGCGCCTCCGGCGCGAACACCCGGCCGTCCGGGTACAGGTAGCGGGTGGTGGGCCGGGCCGGAGTGAGCTGCGGTTCCGGCAGTCCCAGCCGGCGGTGCAGGCCCCGGAACACCTCCGGCATCGTGACCACGGTGGGGCCACTGCTGAAGCTCTCCCAGCCGAGTGCCGCCTTGCCGCCGGGCCGCGCCAGCCGGTCCAGCACCGTGACGCTCACTCCCTGCTGCCGCAGCCGGAGTGCGCTCATCAGACCCGCGAAGCCGGAACCGATGACCAGGGCAGAGGGGGTCGCCATGCCGGCCAGGGTAATGCAGTGGGGCGCCGGGTGTGGTCAGGACGGCTACGGAGTGGTCAGGAGCGCTCTACCCAACTGGCCGGGATAGGCGACAGGGGCTGACGGGTATTTCAGCTACGCTCTGGGTCATGGCACACATCCTGTTGTTCCACCATGCCCAGGGACAGACTCCAGGCTTTCTGGCCTTCGCAGACGAGCTCCGGCAGGCCGGGCACGAGGTCACCACCCCCGATCTCTACGGGGGCCGCACCTTCGACACCCTGGAGGCGGGCGTCGGGCACGCGCGGGAACTCGGCTTTGACACCCTGCTGGAACACGGCGTGCAGGCGGCCGAGAGCCTGGGCGGCGAGCTGATCTACGCCGGGTTCTCGCTGGGCGTGATGCCGGCGCAGCAGCTGGCCCAGACCCGTCCCGGCGCGCGGGGGGCACTGCTGTTCCACGCCTGTCTGCCCTTCTCCGAGTTCGGCGCGCAGTGGCCGGAGAATGTCCCGGTTCAGGTGCATGCCATGGACGCCGATCCGTTCTTCGTGGAAGACGGCGATCTGGACGCCGCCGAGGCCCTGGTCGCGTCCACGCCTCAGGCGGAGCTGTTTCTGTATCCGGGTCACCAGCACCTGTTCACCGACCGCAGCCTGCCGTCGTATGACGCGTCGTCCAGCGCACTTTTAACACAGCGCGTGCTCGATTTCCTGGCACAGCGCTGAACCGGCACATTGCTGGCTTGGACCGTCAGGCCATTCCACCTGTGTTCGCCAGACTTGCCTGACTGGACCCCCCAGACGTCAGGTTCCGCCCGGCTGATGGACAGCTCCCGTCAAAGGGGTGAATCCAGGACGACCGGGGCTCCATGCCCCACCGAGGGTACGCTTGACCCCACGCCGCAGCCGGTCCAGGTCCGCAGCCCTCAGGCTCCGATCTCCTCCGTCTCCTCGTCCGCCCACAGGGCGCGCATCTCCGCGCTGCGTTCCAGCAGGTCCCCCAGGCGGCCCTCGTCCACGATGCGGCCGCCCTCCATCAGGAGAATGCGGTCGGCGCGCAGCAGGGCGGCGCGGCGGTGCGACACCACCAGGCAGGTGGCGGCCCGGTCGGCGAACAGCCCGGCCCACAGCTGCGCCTCGGTGCGGGCGTCCAGGGCGCTGCTCACGTCGTCGAAGACCAGCAGGTCGGCGTCGCGGGCCAGCATGCGCGCCACCGCCGCCCGCTGCACCTGCCCGCCCGAGAGCTTCACGCCGCGGGCGCCCACCAGCGTTTCCAGACCGTGGTCCAGCTGCGCCAGATCATCGTTCATCACGGCCAGCCGCAGGGCGTGCGGCAGACGCGCTTCCGGCTCGCCCATCAGCACGTTCTCGCGCAGCGACTCGCTGAACAGCTGCGGCAGCTGGGCCGTGTAGGCGCTGCGCGGCGGCACGAAGAAGCTGGCCGGATCCGCGACCGTCTCGCCGTTCCACTGCACTTCGCCCGAGTCGCGCGGCATCAGGCCCAGCAGGGCGCGCAGCAGGGTGGTCTTGCCGCTGCCGATGCGGCCGGTCACCACCACGAACTCGCCGCGCCGCACCGTGAAACTGGCGTCCTGTACGCCGCGCCCTCCCGGATGCTGGGCGCTCAGACCACGCACCTCCAGCGTCTGCAGTGGGATCGCCTCCGGGCGTGGCGGCAGCTCCGGCAACTCGCCTTCCAGGTGCACCGGATGGTGCGCCACGATGGTTTCGGTGGGGGTATCCTGAAGCAGCCGGGTCATGCGCTCGAACGACACCCCGGTGCGGCGGTGCCGGGCAATCATGTCGCCGAAGAAGCCCATGCTGCCGGTCAGGCGCGGCAGCAGCGCTGCGAACAGCACGAAGTCGCCCAGCGACAGCACGCCGGTGCGGAAGCGGCTGGCCCCCATCAGCAGCACCAGGCCGGTGGCCACCGTGATCATGTTGTTGTTCACGCCCTTGATCAGCTCGGTAAGCAGCACGTCGCGCAGGGCCGCGTGGCGGCGCACCTCGCCGAGCCGGTTCAGGTGGGCCACCATCCGGTCCTCGCTGGCGCTGAGCTTCACGGCGCTGACCGCCCCGAAGGTCTCACCGATGAAGTCGGTGACGCGGGCGGTGGACTGGCGCATGCGTCGGCGGTAGGTGCGGATGGTGGGCGACAGCCGCTGCACCAGCAGCACCACCAGCAGCAGCGGGGTGCACACCACCACCGTGATCAGCGGGTCCACCCGCACCATCAGCGTCAGCGCCACGATGGTGTACAGCACGAAGCCGGACGCGTCGATCCAGACTTCGGTGTAGCCGGCCACGTCCTCCACGTCGTCGCGGAAGCGGCTGATCGCCTCGGCGGGGGTGTCGGGCAGGCGGCGCGAGCCGCGTGCAGTCAGCAGGTAGGCCAGCAGGTTGCGCCGCACCAGCGCGTCCAGGGTGTACCACAGCCGGATGAACAGCCGGAAGGCCCACAGGAACACGCCAAAACGCCCCAGCCGGCTGACCGCGAACAGGCCCACCATCCACCACGCGGCCGTCACCAGCGACGTGGACGGCTGTCCCGCCGCGATCTGCGCGGCGTGCCGGCTCAGCAGGTCGAAGATGCGACTGATGCTGTAGCTGAACACGGCGGGCAGGGTATGAAAGGCGCCCCACACGGCCATGTTCAGCGCGAACAGGCCGGGGCGGTAGGCAAACAGCCGCCGCATCAGCGTCAGGGTGGCGGGGCGCGGCGCTTCGGGGGTGGGGGCAGCGGTGGTCATGGGCGCTCCAGAGGGCAGAAGGCGGGATGATGCGGGGCCGGGCTCATGCCAGCACCTCGTCCTGCTGGGCGCGGCTGGCCCGCAGCAGCGTGCTGTAGTGGCTGCGCGGGTCGCGGGCCAGCTGGGTGCGGGGGCCGTACTCCAGCACCTGCCCCGCGCCCAGCACCAGGATGTCGTCGGCGCGGGCCACCGTGTCCAGGCGGTGGGCGATCACGATCGCGGTGCGCCCGGCCAGCAGCTCCCCCATCGCGCGGGTCAGCTGCGCTTCAGTGGCCGGGTCCAGGCGCGAGCTCGGCTCGTCCAGGATGATCAGCGCCGGGTCCTGCAGCATCACGCGGGCAAACGCCAGCAGCTGCGCCTCACCGGCCGACAGGCTGCCGGCCGCCAGCGCCGTGCCCAGGCCGTCCGGCAGCCGTTCCAGCCAGGACAGCAGGCCCACCCGCGCCAGCGCGTCCAGAATCCGGTCGTCCGGCACCGTATGGTCGAAGAAGGTCAGGTTCTCGCGAACGGTGGCCTGGAACAGCTGCACGTCCTGCGTCACCACCGCCACCGAGCGCCGCAGCGAGGCGAGCCTCAGCTGCTCCACCGGGGTCTGGCCCAGCC
Organism: Deinococcus sonorensis KR-87; assembly: GCF_040256395.1. Classification (NCBI taxonomy): domain Bacteria; kingdom Thermotogati; phylum Deinococcota; class Deinococci; order Deinococcales; family Deinococcaceae; genus Deinococcus; species Deinococcus sonorensis. Next base: position 412,221 of record NZ_CP158299.1, read on the forward strand.
GCAGCTGCCCCGAGGTCGGGTCGTAGAGGCGGGTGATCAGGCGGGTCAGGGTGGTCTTGCCGCTGCCGGTGCGGCCCAGCAGCCCCACGGTATGCCCGGCGGGAATGGTGAAGTTCAGGTCCTGCAGCACCTGCGTGCCGTCGTCCTGGTAACTGAACGAGACGTGGTCGAAGGTGAGGGCCGCCGGGCCCTCCGGCAGCGTGGCCTGACCCTCCGGCAGCGCCGAGCGCAGCTGCAGCAGCTCGCCCACCCGGATCAGGCTGGCCCCGGCCTTCTGCAGGTCCTGCAGCTGCTGGGTCAGCTGATCGATCGGCTCTTCCACCAGACTCATGTACTGGTAGAACAGGAAGGCGGTGCCCACCGTGATGGCCCCGCCCAGGTACAGGCCCACCGCCGCCGAGATGACTCCGGCGTAGCCGACCGAGAACAGCAGCATACTCAGCTGCCACACCACGCTGCGCCGCACCCACGCCTGGTAGGCCTTCCAGAAGAAGTTGCGCTGCACGCCCAGAAAGCTGCGGACCGTGTAGGCACCGCCGCCCAGGGCCCGCACGTCGTCCATGCCGGTCAGCCGCTCCTCGATGAAGCCGAACAGCCGGGCGCTGGCCTCGCGTTCCAGCCGGGTGGGTTCCACCCCGTAGCGGCGCACCCGGTTCATGGCGAACAGCGTGAAGGCCGCGAACACGGTCACGCCCAGGCCCAGCCACCACACCTCGCGGAAGAACATCACCAGCGCGCCCAGCAGCAGCAGCGCCGCCCCGAACACCCGCACCGCGAACTGCGAGAAGAAGTTGGACAGCGCCGTCACGTCGCCGTCCACCCGCTCGATCAGCTCGCCGGGCGTGCGGTCCTTGTGAAAGCTCATGTCCAGGCTGAGCAGGTGCGCGGCCAGATCGCGGCGCAGGCGGTTGGTGGCGGCCCAGCCCACGTCGGCGCCCACATAGGTGGCCCCGGCCGAGAGCAGCTGCACCGCCACCGCAATGCCGATGTAGCTCAGGGCGATGTGGATCAGTCCGGCCAGCGGACCACGCTGCTGGGCGCTGTCCAGAAAGGTGGCCAGCAGCTGCGGCAGGTACAGGCTCAGCCCGATGCTGCTGAGCAGCAGCACGGCCAGCAGCAGCACGCGCGGCCACTCGGGTTTGAGGTAGGTGGCCAGCACCCCCACGGCGGCACGGCTGGAGGAGGCTTCGGCAGACATACGCCCAGGCTAGAGTGCCGCGCCGTGCGGGGCATCTGCCGTGTGGCGTAGCGGCACCGCAGGAGAAGCTTCATGAGTGGAGGCCGGATCGCTTACGGTCTGCCCGGCCGCCGGGCGAGATGCTGAGGCATGCCTGTCCGACCCTCCCCCGGCAAAGGCCGCCCCCCTTCCGAGCGGCCCAGCAAAGTGTGTGCCCACTGTGGCCGCCCGTTCAGCTGGCGCAAGAAATGGGAGCGCGACTGGGCGCAGGTGCGCTACTGCTCGGACCGCTGCCGCAGCGAGGCAAAACGGCGCGCACCGCAGAAATAACCGGGGGTCAGCGTCACCCCAGGCAGGCGGTGCCGGAGCATGGTACGTTCAGGGTCTCATGCCCCAGATCATCAAGCGCCCGGTCCAGGCCGCCCTGCCCGGGCTGGCCGAGATGTACGGCGCGTCCGTCAGCGAGTTCCAGGCGATGGCCGAACAGCTGACCGAGGTCTGGCAGGTGCTGGACGACGCCGGTGAGGTGCTGGGCACGGTGGCCCTGCGCCCATCGCCGATGCACGGGGCGGAGCTGATGGGCGGCGCGGCGCCGGGCGTGCATCAGCTGGCCGTGGCCGGGCACCTGCTGCAGGCCGCCCACGGCCATCAGCCGCAGCTGTACGCCTACGCCGATCCCCAGCGTTTCCCGGCCGAGGCGCTGACACAGGCCGGTTGGAGTGTGGTCGGCGCCTACACCCTGCTGGCCGGGCCCACGCCCACCCAACCGGCCCAGTGCCCGGCGGGCTTCTCCATCCGGCCGATTTCGGAGTCACCGGACCCGGACGACTGGATTCGCGCCCTCGCCAGCTACGAGGACCGGATCGGTCATCATGCCGTGGCGCCCGACCGCCTGCCGGAAGCGGTCCGGAACTGGTTTGACGCGGACGTAAGTGTGGTGGCCTACGACACCGCCGGAACGCCGGCGGGCCTGTGCCGCGCCGCGATTCAGGACACGCAGGCCAGCATCGACGCGCCGGGGGTCCAGCCGCCCCTGCGCGGCACCGGCCTGCGACAGGCGCTGCTGCTCAGCGTCTGTGAGCGGCTGTCCCACCGGGGTGTCACGCACATCACGCTCGAAGCCTGGGGAGACACGCCCGAGGAACGGGCCGACGATCTGGCGCTGGGGCTGACGGTGCAGGAACTGACGCCGATCTACGCCGCCCTGGTGGACGACTCCTCTGCCGGAGTGCGGGCGCCACGGTGAGCGTGCCCTGTGTCCTCCGCTAGACTGCCGGCATGACCGGCTCCGACCTGCCCCTGACCCTCGCGCTCGATGTGAGCAAGCACCGCATCGGCTTTGCGGTCAACCACGGCGCGCTGGTGTTCGGGCGCGGCTCGCTGGACCGCAAGCGGCTGATCTGGGACGTGCGGCAGGTGCAGGCACGCGCGAAGGCCGAGGGGGCCACCCAGGTGCTGGTGGGCCTGCCGCTGCGCACCGATGGCGCCCAGAGTCCCACCGCCGACCGGGTCCGGAGTTTCGGGCGCGAGCTGCGGAACGCCGGGCTGACCGTGCTGTACCAGGACGAACGCTTCACCACCCGCCGCGCCCGTGAGCTGCACGCCACCGACCTGGACGAGGCCGCCGCCGTCCAGATTCTGGAACTGTACGTGCAGGGCCTGCTGCAGTAGGGAACGCCGGGGGGCCGGCCAGCGTACCCGGAACCATGACCGTTCAGCGACTGACCGACCGGCTGCGGCTCTGGGTCAAACGACTCACCGGAACCAGAAAGCCACCGCCCAATGATGACCTGGCCGGGGTGGCCGCTCCGCACGGGCCGCGGCCGCTTCAGGGCGGTGCGCACGCCGGGCCGCCCCGGCCCCGCTAGGCCTCCGCTTCCGGCACCTCCAGCTCACCGTGCGCCACCATCAGCTTGCGCCAGCGCTCCTGGACGCGGCCCTCCCAGCCTTCCGGCCCCGGCGTGTAGAGGTTCAGCTGCACCCCGTCCGGCAGGTACCGCTGCCGGAAGCTGCCTTCCGGGTCGTCGAAGTAGTAGGCGTACCCGCCCCCGTAGCCCTGCTGCCGCATCAGGCCGGTGGGCGCGTTGCGCAGGTGCAGCGGCACCGAGAGCTGCTCGCCCTCCACCGCCTGCAGCGCCCGCTTCCAGGCGGTGTAGACGGTGTTGCTCTTGGGAGCCAGACACAGGTACACCACCGCCTCGGCCAGCGCCAGATCGCCTTCCGGGCTGCCCAGGAACTCGGCGGTGTCGCGGGCCGCAATGCACAGCCGCAGCGCCTGCGGGTCCGCCAGCCCGATGTCCTCGGCCGCCATCCGCACCACCCGGCGCGCCACGTACAGGATGTCGGCGCCGCCCGCCACCATGCGGGCCAGCCAGTACAGTGCCGCGTCCGGGTGCGAGCCGCGCACCGACTTGTGCAGCGCGCTGATCAGGTTGTAGAAGTCCTCGCCACCCTTGTCCATGCTCGGCAGGTGCCGCCCGAACGCCTCGGTGACCGCCTCCTCGGTGACGGGATTGGCGAGGCTGCTGGCCACCTCCAGCGTGCTGAGCGCCCGGCGGGCATCGCCGTCGGCCAGCCGCGACAGCAGCTCCAACGCGGCCGGTTCGGCGCTCACGCCCGGCAGCCCGCGCTCGTCGGTCAGGGCGCGTTCCAGCAGGCCGCGCACCTCCTCACGGGTCAGGGCCTGCAGCACCAGCGTGCGGGCGCGGCTGCGCAGCGCCGGATTCACCTCAAAGCTGGGGTTCTCGGTGGTGGCGCCCACCAGCGTCAGCAGGCCGCTCTCGACGTGCGGCAGCAGCGCGTCCTGCTGCGCCTTGTTGAAGCGGTGGATCTCGTCCAGGAACAGGATGGTGCGCTGGCCCCGGCCCCGCAGCCGCTCGGCCTCAGCCACCGCCTCGCGCACGTCCTTGACCCCGGCTGATACCGCCGAGAGGGCAACGAAGTGCGCCCCCACCTGGGCGGCCAGCAGGCGGGCCAGGGTGGTCTTGCCCACCCCCGGCGGACCCCACAGGATCAGGCTGCCGAGCCGCCCGGACTGCAGCACCCGGGTGAGCGGTTTTCCCGGTCCCAGCAGATGCGACTGGCCCACCACCTCATCCAGGGTGCGCGGGCGCAGCCGCTCGGCCAGTGGTGCGGGCGGATCAAAGAGCGTCATGGCCGCATGCTAGCGGGCAGGAACGGCAGGGGCCGTGAGCGGCGCCACCACGCGCCCCTGCCGGGCCCATAGCCGCCACAGCCGCCAGCGCAGCCGGGCCGCGTCCCCGCGGGTCATCAGGCGGTCCGGGCCATCCAGCAGTGAGGCCGGCTGGTGCAGCAGGCCCAGCATCAGCTGTGCCGCGCCGCTGTCCAGGGGGCGCTCCGGGCCGTAGAGCTGCCGCAGCCCCTCGAACAGCGCCTGCTGGTCCGGGCGCCCCAGTTGATGCTGCAGGTCGTTGAGAAACTCTCCGGTCAGCTGCGGAGCCGTCAGGTACAGGCAGCCCTGATAGTGGTACGGCTGGTTCAGCAGGCCGCGCCGCAGCAGCTGCCGGGCCGCTCGCCGGCTGGCCGCCGGACTGCGCCCATCCGGGCAGGAGCCGCTTCCCGGCGGCGCGGTCAGCCGCGCTCCGTGGCGTTCCAGGCTCAGCTGCAGCCACACGGTCAGCAGCCTGGAGCGGTTCAACTGGGCGAAGCTGCGCCCGCTGAGCCGGGCCACCACCGCCGCCGTCCCGGCCGCCTCGCCCAGCGACATCTGCAGCGGCACCACCCGCGCCGAGTACGCGGCGGCGCTGTCGAAGGAGGCCGCCTGCGACACCACCATCAGGTTCCTGTAACCTCTGGGCAGCAGCGCGCCCAGCGGCACCGCATACGGCTGCGGCTGGCCCAGCAGGAAGGGGGCGTCGCCGGGACGGTACACCTGCCCGTCCATCGGGTAGGCGCTCACGGCCACGCTGCTGCTCCAGGTACGGCCATCCAGCTCCTGATCGGCGTGCAGGCGCTGCTGCCCCACCAGGTGCCGGGTCTCGCGCAGGTAGAGGGCCGGGGCCACCCCCGCCAGCCACACGTGCCCGAACGCATCCGGCAGCGCCAGCCGCAGAAAGCGCACCACCCGCGCACTCTCGCGCCGCCCGTCCCGGTACCCGCGCCGCACCGAGGCGGGGTCGGTGCCGTCCACGCCGTAGATCAGCAGCGCGTTGACCAGCAGGCTGCCGTCGTCCTGCCGCGCTCCGTTCAGGCCGCGCAGGTGAAAGCGCTGCGGGTCGCTGGGCCGGTAGGCGGCGGCCAGCGGCCCCAGGCCGTACACCGAGCGCCCGGCCAGCTTGGCCCCGTCGTGCAGCCGTGCCCGCTCACGGTCCAGCGCGGCGGCCAGCCGGGGCCAGTTCACCCCGCGCAGCCGGAACACCAGCGTGGCCGCCATCTGCCGGCGGTCCTGGCCGCCGTCCTGCCGCCCCACGGTGAAGCCAGCTCCGGCCCGCGCGGCCAGCTCGGCCGTGTCGCTCGCATCGATGTAGCGCGGCGCGGCCACCCAGCGGGTCCGGCCACCCGCCGCCTGCAGTTCAACCTGCCGCACCACGCCTCCCTGCACCTGCACCGCCCGCAGCCGGGTGCGCAGCCGCAGCTGGACCGAAGACGGCAGCAGGCCGCGCAGGGCACGCTCCGCCGTGTGTACGTCGAAGGAATTGTCGTGGTGCAGCGCCCGGTAGAACGGCTGGAACAGCCCGGCGCTGAGCGGGCGGCCCAGCCGGTCGCTGCTCAGGTCCAGGGTGGCCAGCCAGCCCTGGGTCAGCACGCCGCCCACCCGGTCGCCCGGCTCCACCAGCAGCACCCGCAGGCCACTGCGGGCCGCCGCCGCGGCCGCCGTTACACCCTGCGGCGTGGCCCCGTACACCAGCAGGTCCGGCCCCGGCCCGGCCGGGGTGGGGTGGAGCCACAGCGGCCCCACTCCCGGCAGGGCGGCCAGCAGCACGGCCAGCACCAGCCAGAGGTCAGGAACCCGGAGCCGTCTGCTGTTCTGCCCGCGCCGCACGGTGCCTCCTCAGACCAGCATAAAGCCCGCCGGAAGTCGGCGGGCTTGAGGGCTTTTTGCGGAGGCTCGCGCTTTTCCTAGACCACGGCCGTTTCCACGTACTCGCCGTGGACGGCGCGCAGCACGTCCATCTGCTCGCCCAGCGTGGCGTAGGCGTGCGCGCAGGCCAGGAAGGCTGGCATGCTGTTGGTGCCCTGCACCGCCGAGTCGCGCAGCGCCTGCAGCGCCTCCCGGTGCCGCTGCGGATCGCGCTCGCGGCGCAGCTGGGCCAGCCGCTCGGCCTGCAGCCGCTCCACCGCCGGGTCAATCAGCTGGATCGGCACCTCCACGCTGTCCTGCACGAAGTCGTTGACGCCCACGATGATGCGTTCCTTGCGCTCCACCTCGCGCTGGTAGCGGAAGGCGGCCTCGGCCATCTCCGCCTGGAAGAAGCCGTTCTCGATGCCGGCCTCCACGCCGCCCATCGCCCGGATCTGCTCGATGTAGCCGAGCGCGGCCGCCTCCACGTCGTTGGTCAGCTTCTCGACGTAGTAGCTGCCGGCCAGCGGGTCCACCACCCCCGCCACCCCGGTCTCGTACGCGATGATCTGCTGGGTACGCAGCGCGATGGTGGCCGCCGCCTCGGTGGGCAGCGCCAGGGCCTCGTCGTAGGCGTCGGTGTGCAGGCTCTGGGTGCCGCCCAGCACCCCAGCCAGCGCCTGAATGGCCACGCGGGCGATGTTGATCAGCGGCTGCTGCGCCGGCAGCGACACCCCGGCCGTCTGGGCGTGGGTACGCAGCATCAGGCTGCGCGGGTTTTTGGCGCCGTAGCGGTCGCGCATCTGCCGCGCCCAGATGCGGCGGGCGGCCCGGAACTTGGCGATCTCCTCGAAGAAGTCGTTGTGCACGTCCCAGAAGAAGCTGATGCGCGGCGCGAACTCGTCGATGTCCAGGCCGCGGGCCAGCGCCTGCTCCACGTAATGGAAGCCGTCGGCCAGCGTGAAGGCCAGTTCCTGCACCGCCGTCGCGCCCGCCTCGCGGATGTGGTAGCCGCTCACGCTGATGAAGTTCCACTTCGGCACGTGCTTCGGGCCCCACTCGAAGGTGTCGATCACCAGCTGCACGCTCGGGGCGGGCGGGAAGATGAACTCCTTCTGCGCGATGAATTCCTTGAGGATGTCGTTCTGCAGGGTGCCGTTCAGCCGGTTCAGGTCCTTGCCCTGCTTCTGGGCGTTGGCGATGTACATGGCCCAGATGGCGTTGGCCGGGCTGTTGATGGTCATGCTGGTGCTGACCTGCTCCGGGTCGATGCCCTGGAACAGCCGCTCCATGTCGGCCAGGCTGCTAACGCTCACCCCGCACTTGCCCACTTCTCCGGCGCTGAACGGATGGTCGGCGTCGTAGCCCATCAGGGTCGGCAGGTCGAAGGCGGTGCTCAGGCCGGTCTGGCCGGCACCCAGCAGCGCGCGGAAGCGTTCGTTGGTCTGCTCGGCGCTGCCGAAGCCCGCGAACATCCGCATGGTCCACAGCCGCGCGCGGTACATGCTCGGCTGCACGCCACGGGTGTAGGGAAACGCGCCGGGGTAGCCGAGCTCCTGCTCCGCGTCCCAGCCGTTGAGGTCGTCAGCGGTGTAGATCGGGTCCGGCTGCTGGTTGCTCAGCGTGCTGAAGTTGATGTCGCGTTCGGGAAAGCGCTGCGTGGCCGGGCGGTAGACGCTGCTCAGCCAGTCGTTCTTCTTCATGGCGGCCCTCCTGGGGACAGGGAAACAAACGGTTGTTTGCCCCAGGATAGCAGCTCAGGAGGACAGGTTCAGCGAGCGCTCGAAGGCGCGCAGCGTCAGCGCCCGCATCAGCAGGGTGGCCGGCGGCACCGTGGCGCGCGACGGCTTCTCGCCCAGCAGCCGGGTGCCCAGCGCCGAGCGCCGCACGGTGGCCAGCCGGGTGCGGGCGGCGGCGAAGCGCGGCGGCGCGCCGGCCGGGGTGAGGCGGTCCAGCAACTGGGCCAGCCGGTCCGGCGGCAGCAGCTCGTCCAGCCGGGGCGCCGGCTGCCGCAGCTCGTCTTGCACCGCCGCACGGTGCCGCTGCAGCTCGGCGTTCCAGTCCGGCTTGTAGCCGAGCGAGGTGGCGAACGGCAGGGCGAACAGTCCGGGGTAGCGCTGCTGCACCAGCTCGCGGAACAGCCGCTTGTGGTCGCGCCATTCCGGCGGCAGCCGCTTCACGAAGGCGATCATCTCCGGGTCCAGGTACGGCAGATGCACCCGCCCGCCCTGCTCGCTGAAGTGTTCGCGCCACAGCACCAGCGTGTGCTGCACCCGGCTCTCCAGGTACAGCTGGTCCACGAAGTTGAGCGGCGGATACAGCGGCCCGCCCAGCGCCTCCTGCTCGGCGCGCAGGGCCATCCAGTCCTGGCCCAGCTGCGTCCAGGCATGCGGGTCCAGCACCGGCTGCAGCGCGCCCAGCGCGTCCCAGCGCGGCAGGCCCAGCTGGTGCAGCAGGAAGTCGCGCTGGTGCGCCGGCGCTTCCCCGTTCCAGCCGTACACGTGGTCGCCGGTGAACACGTCGCTGTAGCCGAGCGAGGCGAGTTCGTCCCAGGCGTCCACCTCGTCGCAGATGTTGCTGCCGCCGTCGCCCCACACGGCGTTGCGCTGCAGCGTGTCGAGCAGCTGCCCCCGGTACGAGTTCACCAGCACGTGCGGGTAGCCGTAATGGGCCGCCAGCTGCGGCGACAGCGCCGGATCGGACCCCGGCACCGGCGTGCCCAGCGAGTAGGAAAAGGCGGTGATGCCCCGGGCCTTCAGGTCGCCGCCCAGCAGGCCCAGCAGGGCGCGCGCGTCCACCCCGGCGCTCAGCGAGACGGCCGGGCGCGGCCCGCAGCTGGCCCAGTGCCGCTGCGCCGACGCCAGCAGCAGCCGGTTCAGCTCTTCTTTCAGCGCGCGGCCGTCGCGGACCGGCGCCACCGCAAAGTGTTGCGTGTCGCAGGCGGCCACCTCCAGCGTGGGCTGGCCGCCAGCCACGCCGAGCCGGTACACCCGGTCGCGTTCCAGGCGCTGCACGCCGGCCATCAGGGTGTGCCCCATCGGCATCTGGCCGCTGGCGAGGTAGGCGGCGACGCCGGCGCGCGAGAACGGCTGGGCCCGGAACGCCGCCTGCTCCGCCAGGCCCCGCAGCGAGGTGCTGAGCCACAGTCGCCCGCCCTGCACCGAGGCGTACATCTTGCGCGAGGCCGTCGCGTCGGTGCCCACGTAGACCTCGCCGCGTGCCGGGTCCAGCAGCACGAAGGTGTAGGTGCCCCACCAGCCGCGCAGGCCTGGCACCCCCTCGGCGCGGTAGCGCCGGAACAGCTCCTCCGGCGGCCAGTCCACCAGGCCCTTGAGCAGCAGCGTCAGGCCGTCGGGGGCGCGCTGTACCTGAATGCCGGCGCAGGTGTGCACCTCCACCTGCCAGCCGCCGGGCGACTCGCCGGGCACGGGCGGGTGCAGGTTCAGCACCAGCTGCTGCTCACCCGCCGGACCGCCAGGCCGCGTCCAGGTCTCTGTCCCGAACCGCACGGCCACGTCACTCATGCCGGTGGCCCGCCCCGTTCAACCCTGGGCCGCCCAGCGCGCTTGTACCTCGCGGCGCAGGTAGGTGGCGGCGTCCTCGGTGCTGGCCCCCGGCGTGAACACCTGGCCCACGCCCAGTTCCGCCAGGGCCGGCAGGTCCTGGTCCGGGATGATGCCGCCGCCGAACACCAGGATGTCGTCGGCGCCACGCTCGCGCAGCAGGGCCATGATGTCGCGGAAGTAGTGCATGTGCGCGCCGGACAGCACGCTGACGCCGATGGCGTCCACGTCCTCCTGCACCGCCGCGTTCACGATCATCTCGGCGGTCTGGCGCAGGCCGGTGTACACCACTTCCATGCCGGCGTCGCGCAGCGCGCGGGCCACGATCTTGGCGCCCCGGTCGTGGCCGTCCATGCCGGGCTTGGCGATCAGCACCCGGATGCGGCGTTCGCCGGCCGGGGGGGTCGTCGGTTCTTGCATCAGTTGTCTCCCTCCCTGAATACGTACAGTATGCCGCCTGTGGCGCCGCCGGACCTCACACGTGCCCCCCCAGCGCCGCGAGCACCTGATGGGCCGCGTCGTCGGCGCTGAGCTGCCCGGACGACAGCCGCTCCAGCAGCGCCGGGTCGGCCCCCGCTGCCAGCGCCTGCGCCTGCTGCTGCACCAGCGAGCGCAGCTCGAAGCGGGCCCGCTCCAGCCGCTTGAGGTGCAGGCCCTCTGGCCCCAGGTGATCGCGGTGCGCCTGCACGGCGGCCAGCAACCCTTCGGTGCCCTCGGCGCGGCTGGCGATGGTCTGCACCACCGGCGGAAAGAAGGTGGTCTCGTCGTGCGGGGCCAGCAGCTGGGCGCCGCGCAGCTCACGGGCCAGCCGGTCGGCGCCCGGCAGGTCGGCCTTGTTGATCACCAGCACGTCCGCGATCTCCATGATGCCGGCCTTGAAGGCCTGCACCCCGTCGCCGCCGGCCGGGGTCAGCACCAGCACGGTGTGGTCGGCCAGCGCGGCGATGTCCAGCTCCGACTGCCCCACCCCCACCGTCTCGAGCAGCAGCACGTCGAAGCCGTAGCCCTCCAGTACGCTCAGCACCTGCATGCTGCGCGCCGAGAGGCCGCCCAGCGCCCCGCGAGAGGCCAGCGAGCGCACGTACACGCCGGGGTCGGCGTGGTAACCGAGCATGCGGATGCGGTCGCCCAGGATGGCCCCGCCGGAAAAGGGGCTGCTGGGGTCCACCGCCAGCACGCCCACCCGCTGCCCCTGCGCCCGCAGCGCCCCGATCAATGCCGCCACCAGCGTGCTCTTGCCGCTGCCGGGGCTGCCGGTCAGGCCCAGCACCATGGGCCGCTGTACCCGCCCCAGCGTGGCCCGCACCTGTTGCAGCAGCGTATGCGCCTGCGGGCCGCCTGCCTCCACCAGCGTGATGATCCTGGACAGCGCCCGCATGTCCCCGGCCTGATAGCGTTCCAGCAGGCCGGCCGAGCGCAGCGGGGTGACCGGGCCGCTCACTGACCGCTCCCCCCTCTCCTCCGAAGTCTTCCTCCCAGAACTCCAGGTCGCCGCGCTCCAGCCGGGCCGCGTGCGCCCGGAGGTCCACCCGCCGGATCTTGCCGCTGATGGTCTTGGGGAGGTCCGCGAACTCCACCCGACGCACCCGTTTATGCGGCCCCAGCCGGTCGCGCGCGAACGCCAGGATGTCCTGGGCCAGCTCGCGGCCCGGCACCGCGCCGCTGACCGTCACGATGTAGGCCTTGGGCACGCTCAGGCGCTCCGGGTGCGGGCTCGGCACCACCGCCGCCTCCGCCACCTGCGGGTGCTCGATCAGCAGGCTCTCCAGCTCAAACGGGCTGATGCGGTAGTCGGAGCTCTTGAACACGTCGTCGGTGCGGCCCACGTAGTACAGGTAGCCGTCCTCGTCGCGGCGCACCACGTCGCCGGTGCCGTAGTACGCTCCGCCCAGCACCGCCGCGCTGCGCTCCGGGTCACCGGCGTACCCGGCCATCAGGCCCAGCGGGCGCGGGTGCAGCTGCAGGCTCAGCTCGCCCTCCTGCCCCTCCTGACCGTCCGGCCCGATCAGCGCCACTGTGTAGCCGGGCAGCGGGCGGCCCATGCTGCCGGGGCGCACCGGCTGGCCCGGTGTGTTGCCCACCTGGGCGGTGGTCTCGGTCTGGCCGTAGCCGTCGCGGATGGTCAGGCCCCAGGCGCGCTGCACCACCTCGATCACCTCCGGGTTGAGCGGCTCACCGGCCCCCACCGCATTGCTCAGCTGGCCGCGGTACCGCTCGAGCGGTTGCTGGATCAGCATGCGCCACACGGTGGGCGGAGCGCACAGGCTGGTCACGCCCAGCGACACCAGCAACTCCAGGGTGCGCCGCGCGTCGAAGCGCTCGCTGTTCACCACCACCGCCGCCCCCACCGTGAGCGGCGCGAAGAAGGTGCTCCAGGCGTGCTTGGCCCAGCCGGGCGAGCTGATGTTCCAGTGCACGTCGCCGCGGCGCAGGCCCAGCCACGCCAGGGTGCTGAGGTGCCCGGCCGGGTAGCTCTGCTGGGTGTGCATCACCAGCTTCGGCTGGTGGGTGGTGCCGCTGGTGAAGTACAGCAGCAGTGGGTCGGTGGCGTGGGTGGGGTGGCCCTCCAGCCGCTCCGGCGACTGCTGGGCGGCCCCGGCCAGCAGGTCGGTCCAGCCGGGGCCCGCGTCGCCCAGCGCATAGCGGGTGAAGCCAGAGAGCCCCTCAAATTTGGCCGCCTCAGCCACCTCGGTGATCACGTGGCGCACCTCGCCGCGCCGCAGCCGGTCGGGCAGGTCGTGGGCCGGCAGCAGGGTGGTGGCCGGCAGCACCACCGCCCCGATGCGGATGGCGGCGATCAGAATGGCCCACAGCTCCGGCACGCCGCTCAGCATCAGCAGCAGATGGTCGCCCGGCTGCACCCCGCCCGCCTGCAGCAGCCGCCCGATGCGGTTGGCCTGCCGTTCCAGCTCCGCGTAGCTCTGCTGCCCGCCGTCCCAGACGAGCGCCGGGGCGTCGCCGCACGCTTCGCTCAGCGGCCGGAACACGTCGTCGGCCCAGTTGAAGGTGCCGAGCTGCGGCCACGCGAACGTGGCGCGCTGGGCGGCGTAGTCGTCCCGGTGGGCGGTGATGGCGTGCAGCGCCGCGCGGAAGTTGGCGGCGCTCTGGGCCCGGTCCGGGCCGGCGGCCGGGCGGGAAACGTCAGGATTCGGCTGGCTCATACGGACCTCGTCGGGGCGCGGGCGGCCGGCAGGCAGGCGCCCTGGGCCGCAACCGGGAAACTGGACTGGAATGTGCAGGCCCAGTGTAGCGGCCCGGCGCGGGCGACCGCTACTGACCCGGCCGATCAGCTGCAGGCGCCGGCACCGGCTCGGTGTCGCTCAGGCGCGACAGGTCCACCCACAGGTGACCCGCCTCGTCGGTGCGGTGCATCGGGCGGAAACGGGCGTTCCACCGCAGCTCATCGGCCCGGTAGCTGGTGCGGGCGTGAATCTGACCGTGCGAGGCGTCGTCGGTGGCGCGCAGCACCACCAGCAGCTCAGCCTCGCCCGCCGCCAGCGACTGCGGGGTCTGGCCCCACAGCGGGCTGCCCGGCACCAGCGCGTGCACGATGGTCCAGGAGGTCGGAAAGAAGGTCACGCGGTGGCGCTCCAGGGCCAGCGGATAGAAGCGGCGCGTCCGGCCTCCGGGTTCACTGGCCTGCTCGAAGTGCGAGAAGGTCACCTCGGCGCTCAGGTCCACCAGCTGGGTGCGGTGGGCGTTCGTCACCCGGAACATCAGCGCCTGCCCGTCCTGATACGGCGCGATCACGGCCCGCTCGCTGAAGCGCAGCCGGTGGGTGGGGCGGGAGAAACGCGCGAACAGCAGCCCGGTGGCCAGCGCCACCCCCAGCAGGCCCACGAACGCCTCGACCGTGACCATCAGGTTGGCCGCGAGGCTCGCCGGATACACGTGCCCGAAGCCGATGGTGCCGAAGGTCTGGACGCTGAAGAAAAAACATGCCAGGAAGCGGGCCAGCCCGTGGCCCGGCATGGCGCTCAGCGCGGAGGGGCCCATCACGTCATAGGCGGCCGCGAAGACCGCGTTCAGGCCCAGGTACGCGGCGGCCATCAGCACGAAGAAGCGGCCCCACCCGACGGTCAGCAGCTCGCCGTAGACGTTGATCCCCTGCAGGCCCACCTGTCGCCGCTCCACGTTGAAGCTGCCGTCGCGGTTCAGGAAGCGCTCGCCGCTGCTCTGGGCCACCGCGCCGCCCAGGCCCAGGTCGGCGTTCAGGTCGGGCGCGGCCGGGCGGGCCGGCGGCTCTGCCCCGGACGCGCTCACCGGGACCGCCGGGGCGCAGACGGGCAGGCCTTCATGCCCTCCAGTGTAGCGGGAGGCCGGGGGCGCGGGGCCTGCCGGGGCACGACAGACGGGTGCCCCCGCCATCGTCTGGCGGGGGCACCCTGAATGAGGGTCGGGCGCTCAGCCCCGGAGCGCGGCGGCCAGCTGGCGCAGGCCGTCCTGATCGGCGGCCGGGGCGCTGGAGGCCAGCCGCTCGGTCTCGCTGCTCAGGCCCGGTAACAGCGCGGCGGCGCCCTGCAGGTCGCCGCTGGTGAGTGCCTCCTGCAGGCGGCCCAGGTGAGACACCAGCGTTTCGGCGCCCGGCACGCCGTTGAGCGTCTGGTGCCAGCTGCTCACGTTGCTGGCGGCCGTGCTGGCGTCCAGACTGGTGACGCCGCCCTGCAGGGCATTGAGGGTCTGCTGAAGCTGTTCGTTCATATCTGACCTCCTAGGAATGGGTAACGCCCCCTCAGGAAACGCCCTGAACGTGGCCGAAAGTGTCTGGTCTGCTACCGGCTGACCCGCCCGTGACTTGCGCCGCCGTTCATACCGTTCGCCCGGCTGCACTCTCTCATGGAGGGGCGGGCGAATACTCCGGGCGTGTCCCCCCTCTCCCCCGACTGGCCCGCCCAGCACCCCGCCGAGTTTCAGGCGGTGCTGCACGAGGTGCTGACGCGCCGCTACCCGGACGCGCAGGCGAGCGCGCTGACCCAGGCGCGCCTGCGGCTCGGCTTCTCGTTCCGCGACCCGGACCTGGAGGTGCTGCTGGACGGCCAGAGCCCGCGCTCGCCTGAAGAGGCGCCGGCCGTGTCCTTCGGGGACGCGGCGCGGCGCGGCCCGGCGCCGGACCTGCGCTTCTCTATGTCCGGCCCGACCGCGCACCGTTTCTGGTCCGGGGAGCTGAACGTGGTGGCGGCCATGGCCAGCGGGCAGCTGCGGCTCGAAGGCTCGCTGGTGCGGGCCCTGACCCTGGCCCCGATGCTGCCGCTGCTGCAGCAGAGCTACCGGGCGGCCTGCGCGCGGCTCGGCTGAACGCTCAGGGGACGCGGGTCGCCAGCCGGTCCTGCCGCCGGGCGAGCTTGCGCGCGTACATGCGCTGGTCACTCAGGCGCAGCAGGTCGCCCTCCACCGTGGCCTCGTCCGGGAAGGCCGCGATCCCGGCGCTGACGCTGGCCGACGCGAAGCCCTGCACCTGCAGCCGCTGCACCACCTGTTCGAGCTCCTGCAGGACGGCCGGATGCTGCGCCGGGCCCAGGTCCGGCAGCACCACCGCGAACTCGTCGCCGCCGATGCGGTAGACCCGGCCGGTCGCGCCCAGGTGGGTGCGCAGCGCCAGCGCCACCTGCCGCAGCAGCGCGTCGCCGCGCTCGTGGCCATCGCGGTCGTTGACGGTCTTGAGGCCGTCCAGATCCATCGAGACGACGCTGAGGGTGGTGCCGTGCCGCGCCGCGCGCACCAGTTCGGTCTCCAGTTCGTCCTCGAAGGCGCGCCGGTTGGCGAGGCCGGTCAGGGCGTCGGTGAAGGCGGCGGTGTGCAGCGTGTCGATGGTCTGCACTGCCTGACGGTAGCGGTGCTCCAGATCGTGCAGCCGCCACTGCGGCGTGCCGGGGTAGCCGGGCAGCGGCTCCACCGGGGCCACGTCGTTCAGGGCGCTGCGGCGGATCAGCACGTCCTGCACCGGCTGGTCGTCGTCCACCACCGCGCTGAGCGGCAGCTCGCCGCTGCGGTGGAGCGCCAGCAGCGCGTCCACCACCTCCGGCTGGAACTGGCGTCCGCGCTGGCGCTGCAGCTCGGCCAGCACCGCGTCCAGGGTCCAGGCGCGCTTGTAGGGGCGGGGGTGCAGCAGCGCGTCGTAGACGTCCGCGACCGCCACGATGCGGCCCAGCAGCGGAATCTGCTCGCCGCTCAGCCGGTACGGATAGCCGCCGCCATCCCAGTGCTCGTGGTGTGACAGCGCGATCTGCTCGGCCATCTGCAGCAGCGGCGACTCGCCGCCCATCAGGATCTCGCCGCCGATCAGGGTGTGGCGCTTCATCAGCTCGAACTCCTCCAGGGTGAGGCGGGCCGGCTTCTGCAGCACCAGGTCCGAGATGCCGATCTTGCCCACGTCGTGCAGCCGCGCCGCCACCCGCAGCAGCGCCACCTCCTCGCTGCCCAGCCCCAGCCGGCGGGCCAGCAGCGCCGAGACCTGCCCCACCCGCAGCGTGTGCTCGCCCGTCACGTCGTCGCGGTACTCGGCCGCGTTGGCCAGCCGCGTCACCACCTCCACCTGGGTGCGGGCCAGCCGCCGGGTCTGCTCGCCCACCTTCGCCTCGGCCTCCTGATAGGCCCGCTGGGCGATCTCGGTCTGCAGGTTCGACACGGCCGCCTCATGATGGGCTCGCTCCACATCGAACTGCACCGTCAGCTGCCGGGTCTGCCGCTCGCGCTCCTCCCGGAACAGGCCCTGTTCCAGCGCCCGCAGCGCCCACAGCTGCTGCACCGCCACCGCCAGGTCGCCGGTCGCCTGGGCCGCCTGCGCGATCAGCGCGCGCAGCCGCGCCACCTGGGTCTGCAGCTCACCCTGCACCGCCAGCGGCAGCGCCCGCTCCAGCGCCTCCCTGGCCTCGGCGGGCCGCTGCAGGGCCAGCAGCGCCTCGCCCAGGCCCAGCAGCGCGTCCACCTCGCCCTGCGGCTCGCCCAGTTCGGTGGCGATCTCCAGCGCCCGGCGGTGCTGCGGCAGCGCCTCGGCGGGTCGGCCGAGCGCCGTGGCAGCGCGACCTAGCCCATGGTGCGCCGACCCGCTCAGCGACCGCATCCCGATGCGCTCGGCGATCTGCAGCGCCTCCGCGAACAGCTCGGCCGCCTCCTGATGCCGCTGCAGGCTGCTGACCGCCTCCGCGAGGTTGTTCAGGCAGTACAGCTCCAGCGTGTGGTTGCCGTGGCCGCGCGCCATCTGCAGGGCTCGGGCGTGAGCGTCGTAGCTGAGCTGGTGGTCGCCCATCTCCTCGTAGACGTAGCCGATGTTCACCAGGCAGTGGGCGCTGGTGGTGGCGTCGTCGGCCGATTTGAGCAGCTCGTAGGCCTCGGTGAGCGTCTGCAGGGCCGCCGGCAGGTCGTGGCGGCTGAGCCGCACCTGCCCGATGTTGTTCAGGCACTGCGCGGCGCCGAGCCGGTCGCCCAGCTCGCGGCGGATGCTCAGGGCGTCCTCCAGCTGCCGCAGCGCCAGCTCCGCGTGCCCGCTCATCTGCGCCAGGGCCGCCTGGTGATTCAGGATGGTGGCCTTGAGCGCGCGGTCGTTCAGCTGCTCGCTGAAGTGCAGCGCCCGCTCCAGCACCTCCGCGGCCTGCTGCGGCTCGCCCAGTTCGCGCAGCACCCGGCCGCGGTCCACCAGCGCCTGCGCTTCCTGGGCCGGGTCCTTGAGCAGGGCGAACAGGTCGGCGGCGGCGCTCAGCTGCGCCTCGGCCTGCTGCAGGTCGGCCAGCCGGTGCAGCGTCTGGCCGCACAGCAGGTGCGCGTGCGCCTGCCCGGCCCGGTCCGCCTGGGCCGTCGCCACGCTGAGCGCCTCCTGGGCCATGTCCAGGGCGCGCCGCGGCGTGGTGGATAGCAGCGCCCGGCCGGCGTGCAGCAGCGCCTGGGCGCTGGGCTGGTCCGGGTCGGAGGGGGGAAGGGAACCAAACGGTGGCTGCATGACGGGCTCCGTGGAGGGAATGAGGAGAACAGGACGGGGACGGCGCGGCAACAAAGGGGCAGACTCTTGTACAGAGTCTGCCCCAGGCCCCCTGACCAAATTCTCGCTAGGGGAGCGTGACCGCCTGAATGAACCGGCCCACGTCCAGGCGCCGCTTGAGCTTCTTGCCGTACTTCGGGTTCAGCGGCTGGATGTCCTTGGACATCCGGAGCAGCGTGTCGGTCAGTTCCTCTGGCTTGACGGCCAGCGACTGGCCGCGCGCCAGCGCCACCGAGCCGGCCACCATCGGTGCGGCCATGGAGGTGCCGCTCCAGTACGAGCAGAGGTTGCCCGGTACCGGGCCCCAGACCATCTCGCCGGGCGCCGTGACGTCCAGCTTGTCGCCGTAGGTGGAGAACGAAGACTTGTGGTCGCCGTGGTCCACGCTGCCGACGCTCATGGCGTACTTGCCGTCCGCCTGCTGCGCCGGGAAGGTGATCCGCTCATCGCCGGTGTTGCCGGACGACGCGACGACGTTGATGCCCTTGCTGTTGGCGAAGGTGATCATCTTCTGGATCACGTCGGCCTTCTCCACCGAGCCGAGCGACAGGTTGATCACCTGCGCCCCGTGCATCACCGCGAAGTTGATCGCCTGCGCCACGGTGGTCGCGTCGCCGCTCCCGTCGGGGCTCAGCACCCGCAGCGGCATGATCTTCGCGTGCGGCGCGATCTGCAGCACGATGCCCGCCACGTTGGTGCCGTGGCCGAACGCCTCATCGGTAAAGCCGCCCTCCTCCTGCGGCACCGGGTCGTTGCCCACGAAGTCCCAGCGGTCGGCCGGGTCCACCAGCGAGCCCTGGAACATCTCGTGGTTCAGGTCGATGCCGCTGTCGATCACCGCGACCTTCACGCCCTCGCCCAGCTTCGGCGCGGCGGCCCAGGCGGCCGGCAGGCCGATCTGGTTCCAGGCTTCGCTGTTCTCGGAGAGGCCACCCACCACCCCGTTGCCGCCGCTCCAGACGTAGGCGCGCCCACCGCTCCAGACGTAGGCCCGGCCGCCACTCCAGACGTAGGCGCGGCCTGCTGCGTCGAGGTGGGGATCCTGCCCTGCCCAGGCGCTGGCCGTGCCGCTGGCGTCGTACACGTTCTGGTTGGGCTCGATGACCGGCAGGTCCGTCAGACCCAGCGCCTGCAGCCGCTTGGAGTCCGGCGCGTGCGTCAGGCCCAGCACCGCCAGGCCGGCGTCCGGCTGCCAGACCAGCACGGTCCCGCCGTACCGCTGCGCGATCTGCGCCTGGGTGTCGGTGGCCGAGACCGCCACCGCGGTCGTGTAGGGGTACTGCGTCCCGCGCGCCGTGGGGGGAGCCTGGCTGCTCTGCTGAGCACATCCGGCCACCAGAAGCATGGCGGTCAGGCCCAGGCCTTTGAGGAACATCATGTCGTAGCGCTGCAATTCATCCTCCTTGGCCCGCCAGCGATAAAGGGCCGCCTCCTGAACGGGGCGGTCCTTCATGCGAGCCACCATCACTGTCGCTGTCAGGGCCTTACAACCCCCTTTAAAGTGTCGTGCAGCGGGTTCATCCCAGGTTTAGCCAGAGGGGGTGGGGGTGACTGAGGAGGCAGACGACACGGCTGCTCAGACGAGGAAGGTCGGCACAGAGGCAGGGATGGTGCAGGAAAACGACGGCCAGGGGCCGCCAACTGACGCAAAAGGGACGGAACGCGCTCGTTTCTGTCGACTCCCCGACTTTTCGCGTACTTTCGACTGCATAACTGCCCTTCGTCCAAAAGACGGTCAATTTCGATATTCTTCGTTCCCAAGCTGATATTTTCACAATGCCACCATGCATAATGAGGGTAATTGGGGGTGGATGGGGGTAAACACGGCTGGCTAATTCAGAAGACACGGTGTGAAATACTTCACAGGTTGAATGAGGCGGCAGCCCATTCACCAGACGATGAGGGCTGATTACCAGAGATGCAGGCGACGATGGCCCATGCGGAAGCTCTTGCACTCCCGTCTCCTCTGCGCCGAGCAGACGGCCACGTGTTCGGCCATTCTCCATTGGCCTGGAAGGCCACCTCCCACTGCCACAACGTTCTAACGCCAACGGCTACTGAAGACGCAAGGGCAGCCACGAGAAGGCGCCCGGCGTGCTGGGCACTGTGGGGTGCAACAGTCCAAACGCTGCCCTGGCAGATAGACTTCACCGCACAGACCGCCACTCTGACACCCTCAGACAGCCAAGCTTCCTGACACCTTTTCTGCTGAGATCCTGAAAGCAGACCCACGTCGGTTCCTTAGAAAAGTCCTCGGTCGGTCCATGCGCCGGCTGAGTCGCACATAGACCCAGCAGGATGTCCCATGGTCCCCTGGAGCGCAGGACACCCTGATGACCGACCTAGCCCACAACGGAATCACCCGCACGGGTGGGTATAGGATCGCCAAGCACGGCGCCTGATGGGCTGCCTCGCCTCTCCAATGCTGAACCGCCGTACCCTGATTCTCCGCGCCGCCCTCCGGCTCAACTGGACGCAGTTCCGGCCGTGGCTGGCGTTCAGGTCGGCGCTCGGCGTGGCCATCCCCATCCTTCTGGGCGCAGCCACCGGTCATCCAACCTGGGGCGTCGTCGCCGCACTCGGTGCCCTGATGGCGGGCATGGCCTCGTTTCACGGTGCCTACCGCGCTCGGGCTCGGCTGATGCTCACCGTCAGCGCGGCGATGGCCCTGGCGGCGGGGCTGGGGACTGTGCTTGCCGAGCAATTCCTGTTGCCCGTCCTGGCCGTCGCGCTGATGAGTCTGGTGCTGGCCCGCTACACGGCGACGGCGGTTGGCGCGAACACCGTCATTATTCAGGCGTTCACCATGCAGACCCTGCTGCTGGGCTTCCCGAATCCGGGGCTCGGGCCGTTCGGGACCGCCGGGCTGGTGCTGGCCGGCGGTCTGATCCAGACGCTGCTGCTGGTGATGGTGTGGCCGGCCAGTCCCCGCCGCGCCGAGCGGAATGCCGTTGCGGCCGCCTACGACAGCCTGGCGAGGTTCGTGGCCTCCCTGGCATCCGGCAGCGGCAGTCGGCTGCCCGGTGTGCTGCCGTTTCAGAACGCCAGGGTGATCCTGGCCGACGCCCACCGGCTTGGCGCGCGGCGGGAACATCTCACGCTGCTCCAGGCGCTGCGCCAGGGCGAAGGGCTGCACGCCGCACTCGTCGGCTTTGCTCAGGCCGACGCGTTGGTTCGTCAGACCGGAGCGGTCGGTGAAGCGCAGGCGAACGCCGCGTTGAAGCTGCTAGAAGACCTCCTCGGAACGGTGGTGCAGCAACTCCGGGCAGGACATCCGCCTGGACTCCCTCCGAACCGCCTAAACGACTTTGAACGCGCCGTGGTGGCCATGGAGGACCAGCTGCCCGAGACGAGCCGGGCGGCCCACCAGGCGTACGCGCACTGGACCCGGATTATGCTGCTGCACCTGCAGTTCCTGCGCCCGTCTGGGGCACCAGCGGCCGGAACAGGATCGGAACGGCTCGCCCCGGTGCAAGTGCCCTCCCCTGCCCTCCGTCCGGTCCTTCAGGGCCATCTGGTGCGCTTCACGGGGGCCATGACGCTGGCCACCCTCGCCGAACGTCTGCTGCACATCCCCAACGGGTTCTGGATTCCCCTGACCGTGTGTCTGGTCCTGCGCCCTGAGTTCTCCGTCACGGTCCACCGTGGCGTGACCCGCATCGCCGGAACCGGGGTGGGCGTCGTTCTGGCCATGAGCATCATGCTGGTGCTGCATCCAGCGGGGCTGGCGCTGTCCGGTCTGCTGATCATGGCTGCCTGGCTGTCGTACGCCCTGTTCCTGACCAATTACGCGGTGTTCTCGGCGGCCATCACCGTCTACATCATCCTTTCGCTGAGTGCGGCGGGCCTGTCCGGTCCGGTGGCCGACCTCAGCGCGCAGCGGCTGCTGGCCACCCTGCTGGGCGGCGTCATCGCGATGGGCAGTTACCTCGTCTGGCCCACCTGGCATGCCCCGCACCTCTGGGACGTGCTGCTGGAGGCGGTGAAGGCGCAGCAGGGGTACGCCGAGGGGCTGGCGAGGTGGATGGGTGGGACGGTCGCGGAGCCGGTGGAGGAACAGCGTGGCCACGCCCGCCGGTGGCGCCTGCGGGCCGATGAGCTGCTGCAGAGCGCGCTCGTCGAGCCGCACTGGGCCGGCACATTGCCCAGGCCGCTCGCCCAGCAGCTCCTGACCCGGCTGAATGCGAACGCGGCGGAGCTCCTGGCCATCCAGGCTCAGGTGGAGGCAGGCGCCGTTCTTCGCCCGGACAAGCTCCACAACGAGCTGACGGGGTGCCTGGGCGAGACGGCGGAATTGCACGCCACCCTTGGGCAGTATTCGCCAGGACCGACGCAGGACGGTCAAGCTGGGTCCATGGGCACACAGCCGCCAGGGTAACGGTTGAATCCAACCTTGGGTACGGCGGCCCATGGCAGCCAGAGATGATGACGCCCCTCATAGGACCGTCTGGTCCGGATCGCAGGACACCGGTAGGCCAGTGCGCTCGCTGTGGTCGAACAGCGCGTGTCATCATCCGGCGAAAGGTTCATCGAAAGGAGCACCACATGCGAATCGTCGTCATTGGCGCCACCGGCCACATCGGCACCGCCCTCATTCCGCGCCTCGTGGCCTCGGGGGCCGAGGTCGTCACGGTCAGCCGGGGGCAGCGCGAACCGTATCAGCAGCGGGGCGAGTGGAAGGCCGTGCAGCAGGTCACGCTCGACCGACAAGCGGCCGAGGCGGCGGGAGAGTTCGGACGCGAGATTCTGGCGCTTAAGCCGGACGCGGTCATTGACCTGATCTGTTTCACCCCGGAAAGCAACCGCCAGCTGGTCGACGCGTTGCGTGACCAGGTGCAGCATTTCCTGCACTGCGGGACCATCTGGGTGCATGGGCACAGCGAAGTGGTGCCCACCCCGGAGTCCGCACCCCGCCGCCCCTTCGGCGAGTACGGCGTGGCCAAGGCGGCCATCGAGCGTGACCTGCTGTCCGAGGCGAGGCAGCGGGGCTTCCCCGCCACCGTGCTGCACCCTGGGCACATCGTCGGCCCTGGCTGGAGCCCGCTCAATCCAGCCGGGCACTTCAATCCGGCGGTGTTCAGCACGCTGGCACGTGGGGAGGAGCTGGCGCTGCCCAACTTCGGGATGGAGACGGTGCATCACGTCCACGCCGACGACGTGGCGCAGGGTTTCGAACAGGCGCTGACCCATTGGAGCTCGGCCGTGGGCGAGGCCTTTCACCTCGTCTCGCCCGCTGCCGTGACGCTGCGTGGCTATGCGGAAGCGGTGTCGGGATGGTTCGGGCATGCTGCGAACCTGACGTTCCAGCCATTCGAGACCTGGCGGGAGCAGGTCTCAGCCAAAGATGCCGAAGCGACCCTGGAGCACATCCAGCGCAGCCCGAACTGCAGCATCGACAAGGCCCGCCGACGGTTGAGGTACGTTCCCCGGTATTCATCCCTCCAGGGGGTGCGCGAGTCGTTGAATGCCCTGATTGAGGATGGCCTTGTGACGGTGGCTTAGCCTCGAATCCGGTCAGTTGGATGACACGGCGCTGCGCCACTTAGCAGAAACGCTCCCATTCCGACTGACCGTAGGAGGCCACAGCCGCCCCACGGCTCCTCGCTCATCCGGTCGAGCGTGGTCCACCTCAGCAGTGCGCCGGCAATTGGCCTGACGCTGAAAGAGGGTCAAGGGTGCGTCTTACCGGGCGCCACTTACACTCACCGCGCCATAGGTTCGGTGCGATGCTCGAAGAGCACTTCGTACCGCAAACGCTGTTGGCCACGTTCGTAGTCATCCAGGGGCCCGTCTGGACCCTCGACCCAGGCATGGCCCTCGATCTGCCCGCTTGCCATTCGTCGGACGCCACTGACAAAGACGGCTGGGTAGCCACGTCGTACCAACGCACGGTGGGTGGCCATTGCTTTGGGCACGCAGTCCCCCTTGCTTCGGGGATACAGCAGCCGCGTGAGCCAGAAAACACCGCGGATTAGTTCGTACCGGTGCATGTCGGTGACACCCTGACGTGACGTGCTCAACGTCCAGTGCTTCAACAGGCGCTGAGGTGGCTGGCGTCTGCGCAGCAACAGACTCACGATCACCACGTCAGGTATGACTTGGAGCAGTGCCCTCGCGATAGGAGGCAGACGACGCAGGCGTGTTGTCACGACCCGTTGCCACTCACGCTGTCGGCCATCTCGCTCTGCGGCCTGACGCAGCCGGCGGGCTGCCTGTGCATCTCCCAGATGCAAGCTGGAGAGCCAGGGGTTACAAACGGACTGATACGCCTGCCATGTTGAAGTGAGACCCAGCTTCTGTGCTCGCGCTTCGATCTGGTCTGGCGTGAGCTGGTGGCGCAGGATCAACTGACGCAGATCAACATAATCGGCTGGTTTGACGAAGCCCCGGTCTCCACTCCAGGCACGTGAAAGGGCCAGATGCAAGGCCATATCACGGGGATCCAGTAGACCCACTGGGATTCCGTTCCAGTCGACTTCTCTACTCGCGGCCCACAACGCGGACGTCAGCTGCTGCCTTTGCTTGCGCGGCTGAAGGATGGTCAACGCGCGGTGAACATCCAGACGCACTTTGCCCCCTGGGCTGAACAGGTGGGCCATCTCGTGCGACCACAGCTGGGGGTGAGTCGCTAAAAAGTCGGTTGTCCACCCGATGGAGCGGGCAGCCTCAATCGCAGTCCTGAGATCTTTCTCGTGCAGCAGCACGTCCACATCTCCGAAAAAACGCCGGTTTGCCTGAGGGTAT
This sequence comes from Deinococcus sonorensis KR-87, assembly GCF_040256395.1. Classification (NCBI taxonomy): domain Bacteria; kingdom Thermotogati; phylum Deinococcota; class Deinococci; order Deinococcales; family Deinococcaceae; genus Deinococcus; species Deinococcus sonorensis. The sequence goes on from NZ_CP158299.1 coordinate 436,697, forward strand.
TCAAACTCGGCGAATGCAAAGCCCTTAAGGAGAATGCTCCGGATCCCCTGGCGATGCCACGCTTCGAGCAGCGGCCGCATGGCTTGACGAATACGCTCGTTGCGTACGCTCAATCCGAGCCGCGCGGCCCGCAGGGGGACCTGCATCGGATGATCAGCTGGCAAGCGGGCACAGAGTTCCCCTACCACGCTTGATTTCTGCAAGTGAGGAATATCTTCCGGCTGCACGTCCGGGATGTCCTGAAGCAGCAGGGCTGCCAGGCGGCTCGTCATGCCAGCATTATAGAGGCCGCATGCAGGCGCTCATGGATACGCCAGGATGGACGCGATTGACCCCAGCTTTACAAGCCAAGCGCCAAGTTGGGGTTATCATTTCGTTGTTTGATCCAAAAACCAACAGGCGAGCATGGAGCTAAGCGCTCATATCTGCGTGCACAAGTCTGACGCCTATCTCGGACAGAACAGAGCGTCGGAATGCTCTATTAGCCGTCTACCGGCGCTTCCCCTCAATACTCGTAGCAACCGCCAGCGCAAGGGTCGACGTCGCCCCCAATGCTCAGGGTCAATGTTAGGTTCTGCCAGTGTCCAACCAGCTCAACGGTCGGTTGAGCATACTGTTGACGCTGAACCACCTGAGGAGAAGCGGGCTCAGCAGAATTCTTGATGGAGGAAGACGGGTAGGAGTGGACCGGGATGAGGTTCATAAATCTCCATTCTTTAGCGCTCGCAGTGCAACAACCACCAGTGTCAGCAGCTGTAGTGACGCCTCGTCTGACGGAGCCGTGTATTTCCTGTTATCGATAATAATGAGTAAAAATTTCATTTTTCTTTCACGTGCTATGGAGAGGCCCCACTTGCGCTTGATGGAATTTTGTCCGGCAAAAAGGCAAGTTTGTGGCAGTTGGCCTCCCCTCGCTCCGACTGCTAGGCGGTCCATTCACCACGAACTCCATGCTGCAAGCTGTCCACAACTTGCGCTCTACGTCATCTAAGCCAGCGTGACGCGCCGAGCTGCCACATAGCAATGGCCAGTCAAGCCGCCGATTCGGCATCTATTTACAACGGAGGCGGGTCAAAACCGCTACCGTTGCAGATGATGAAAGACGACATGGCCATCCACGCCGGCATCCCAGAAAAGGCCGTCAAAGCGGCCGTCAGCAAACTCCAGGACGACGAACAGCTGGTGGACGTCACCTGGACCCTCCCCCGCGCCCGTCCTGGCCGCCCCATCAAGGTCGCCATTGAGGCCGAGCGCTCGGCCGACATCCAACTGGCGAAGCAACGCCTGGAACAGCTGCTCGGCGAGGCTGGATACGACCTCTATCCCTGAATCAAGGGCTTAACAGAATTTGCTCCTTTAAGCAGCAGGCCCTTGTAGAGCCCGGCCGTCTGGACGCAGAACAATGCATGCATGGAATGACGCAGGTCTGTGATGATTTCCAGACCTGCCCTTGCTGTTTAGTGGCCAATGGCGTTCGTTTTCTACGCTGTTGGGTTCCCCAGCAGGCCCAGCCGGGCGGCCTTCCCGATCGCCTCGGCGCGGGTGTGGCTGTCCAGGCTGGCGAGGATGCGGCCCACGTGCATCTCGACCGTACGTGGGCTGAGGTGCAGGTTGTGCGCGATGGCGCGGTCGGTGAGCCCCAGAGCGACGTGCCGCAGCACCTCTAGTTGCCGGGCCGTAAGGCCGATGGCGTTCGAGGTGCCGGCCGGGCTGGGACTGATCGGCTGACCGATATCCTCCAGCGCCTGGGCGGCGTGAATAGCGAGAGCGCGGGCGTTCAGGGTGCGGGCCGCGCGGTACGCCCAGTTCAGGTGCAGGGCAGCCTCGTCTGGGCGCTTCAGGCTGGCAAGCACCTGCCCGAGCCGCAGGCGGGTGGAGGCTTCCTCGAAGGGCGTGTTCGTGTCGCGCAGGAGGGTGGCCGCCACGTCGAACTGCTGCGCGGCAGATTCCAGCTGCGCGTCCGCAGCGGCGAGTTCCCCCAGCGCGTGGGCCAGCGCTGAGTACGCCACAGCACCTCCGTTCAGTTCGGCGGCGCGGCCCAGGGCGGTGGACGCGCGGCGCAGCTCCGCACCGGCGTCCAGGCGGGCGTACAGCGTGACAGCCCAGCGCATCGGGAACAGGACGTGGTAGTGGTCCTCGGACGAGTTCCAGACGTCCAGCAGCGTCCCGGTCCAGGTGGCGGCGGCCGCAGGGTTGCCCTCCTCTTCCATCAGCGCCAGGCCCCACAGGGCGCGCAGCTGCACCGCCACCAGGCCCAGCTGCCGGGAGGAGGCCAGCGCGTCGTGCAGGGCCGGCCCCGCCCGGCCCGTCTGTCCCCGGTGGGCGAGCACGGTGCCGAGCATGGCGTTCGCCACGGCGCGCGGCACCGCCGACGCCGTGGGTGAGCTGAGGACCCGGCGGCACTCGGCGGCCGCCTGATTCCAGTCGCCCATCTGGTAGAGCGGCACGGCCATGCACGCCCGGCAGGCGAAGTCCGGCAGGCCACCCTCAGCGCAGGCCTCGATGGCGTCCACGTAGGCACTGCGGGCACCCGCGTAATCGCCAGCGTGTTCCAGACTGTCGGCAAGCCGGTGAAGCACCTCGGCCGTCGCAGCGGTGTGCCCGTCTTCCAGGGCGAGGGCGAGCCCCGCGCGGGCGTCCATCAGGCCTTCCGCGACCTGACCCGCGCGCACACGGGCGTTTCCCATCTGGCCGAGGATGCGGGCTTCCAGGTCGCGGCGGCCCGCCTGACGGGCACCGGTCAGGGCCTGGGCGAGCACGTCCAGGGCAGCGGTGTTGCGGCTGGTGGCGCGCAGCGCCGTGCCCACGGCGAGGCGTTCCTCGGTGGCGGCCACCTGCCCAGCCGCGTCGAAGGCGTCGGCGGCAGCGCGGCGGGCTTCCAGGGCCTGCTCCCACAGGCCCTGCAGTTCAAGCGCTCCGGCATAGCGGCGCAGCGCGGCCCCGCTGCCGGCCGGGTCCCCGGCGTCACGGCGGGCCTGGGCCGCCTCCCGCCACGCACGGGCCGCTTCGGGCAGCTGGCCGCACGCCTGCGCGCAGCGCCCCAGCTGGTCGAGCACATCCAGGCGCTGCTGCTCGTCGACGCCATTAGGCCACAGTTCCAGGGCCCGGCCCGCGGCGTCGGCGGCGTCCCGGTAGGCGTGCAGGCGGCAGAAAGCGGTGGAGGCCACCAGCAGGGCGGCGCGGGCCCGTTCCGGTTCCTGCCCGGCCAGCCAGTGCCCGGCCGTCACGCCAGGTGGAGCGCCCGCGCGGTCCAGCTGCGCGGCGATCAGCCGGTGCAGGGTGCGCCGCCGGGCCCAGGGAATCCCGGCGTAGATGGCGTCGCGGATCAGGGCGTGGCGGAAGGTGGCGTGCGGGCCGTCCAGGGTTAGGACCCCGCCGTCGGTGAGCGAGTCGAACGCGGCGTCGTCCTGGATCAGGTCCAGCAGGTGGTTCGCGTCGAAGCTGGCGCCCAGCACCGCGGCGGTCTCCGCGGCCTGGCGCGCGCGGTCACTCAGGCGATCGAGGGTCAGCGGCACCTCCAGGTCCGGCCCCGGCCGCAGGGTCAGCGTGCCGTCCAGACCCGATTCCAGCCGTCCGGCCGAGCGCAGCGCATGCAGGAACTCGTGCACGAACAGCGGCACGCCCTCGGTGCGGTCGTACACCAGTCGGGCGAGCGGTGCGGTCAGCGGCGCCCCACCCTGCTCAGCTGCCAGGGCTGCCGTGGCGACCGCGTCCAGCGGTTCCAGCGTGAGGTCGTGCAGCGTGCCGGCCCGGCGCAGCTCCTGACGCACGCGGCGCAGCGGGTGCAGGCGCGGCAGGTCCTCGCGGCGGTAGGTGCCGATCACCAGCAGCGGCAGCTTGTCCAGCCGGTCGGCCAGGGCGGGGAGCAGGTCCAGGGTCGCATGGTCGGCCCAGTGCAGGTCCTCCAGCACCAGCACAGCCGGCCAGGCGCTCGTCAGGCTGGTCAGCGCGCCGAGCAGCGCCTCCTGGAAGGCGGTGGGGGTGCCGCCCCCCTCCGGCAGGGACAGGCCGAGCTCCGGCAGCAGCAGCGCCAGCTGCTCGCGGCCCAGCAGGTGGTCGAGCGCGCCCGGCGCAGCCGCCAAGTACGACCGAAGCGCGTCAGCGAACGGCGCGTAGGGCGCGGTCAGGCGGCCCTCGCGCGACGGGCCGTGAAGGGCGGGCACCGCCAAGTCCCGCACCGTGGCGTCCACCAGCCGGGTCTTGCCGATCCCGGCCTCGCCCACGATCAGCAGCAGCTGGCCCTGTCTGCCGCGCGCCCGCTCGAGCGCGGCCCTCAGCAGGGCCTGTTCGGGTTCACGGCCGATCAGCACCGGGGGTCTGGAGCGCGTGTCCATGATCCAGCGTACGCCTGCCCAAGAGATGGCGCCGGACCGTAGTACCGCGCGCGCCTACCGTAGAACCCCGTACCCCTCCCGGCGGGGCCGCCCCTACACTTGACGCACACTGGGCATCCGCGGGGAATCGCCCAGCATCCGTCCGGTCAGGAGGAACCCATGACGGCAAGCAGCACCTCCAGCAGCGCCCTTAGCCCCGAAATGCAGGGCCTGAAGGCGAAACTCAAGGCCACCTGGGAGAGCGGCGACTACGGCGTGTTCGCCACGTACCTGGAACCCGGCGCGCTGACGTTCCTGGCGGGCCTACAGCTCAAGTCTGGCGAGCCGTACCTGGACGTCGCGTGCGGTGCCGGCCAGCTGGTCATCCCAGCGGCCCGTGCGGGGGTGGACGCCACCGGCCTGGATCTCGCGTCGAACCTGATCGCGCAGGCCAGGCAGCGGGCTCAGCAGGAGGGCCTGAAGGTGCGGCTCGACGAGGGAGACGCCGAGGCGCTCCCCTACCCGGACGCCAGCTTCGAGGTGGTCAGCAGTCTGGTCGGCGTGATGTTCGCCCCGCGCCCGGAGCGGGTTGTGTCGGAGCTGCTGCGCGTCACGCGGCCGGGCGGGCGGATCGTGCTGGGCAACTGGACCCCGCAGAGTTTCATCGGGGGCATGTTCCGGGTGATTGGCCGCCACGTGCCACCCAGTCCGTTGGTGCCCTCGCCGATGCTGTGGGGTGACGAAGACACGGTCCGGGCGCGGCTGGGGTCCGGGGTGAGCGAGCTGCGCTTCGAGCGCTTCGCCTACCCGTTCGCGTACCCGTTCGGACCGGCTGAGGTGGTGGAGGTCTACCGCACGTACTACGGGCCCACCAACCGCGCCTTCGCCGGGCTGGACGAGCCGGGGCAGGCGGCGCTGCGGGCGGACCTGGAAGCGCACTGGGCGGACCACAACCAGGCGACCGACGGGTCCACCCGGCTGGAGTCGGAACTGCTGATCGTGCGGGCCACCCGCGCGTGAGCACCGCCCTTACCGCCCAGGAGGGAATGCCATGCTCACCCGACCCGGCCGTCTGATCTGCACCGTGGCCTTTTTGGCTATGGGCTTAGCCGGCTCTCAGGGCAGCAACACCAGTGACCTGAAGTGGAGCCCCGCGCCACCCTTCCTGCCGGCGGGCGCCGAGCTGGTCGTGCTGGACGGCGATCCCGGCAAGGACGTGCGCGTCACGCTGCGGCTGCGCTTCCCCGCCGGATACCAGGTACCCGCCCACTGGCACCCCACCCAGGAGGACGTCACCGTCATCAGTGGCAGCTTGCACGTGGGCATGGGCGACAAGCTGGACGAGGCGGCAGGGACGCTTCTGAAGGCCGGCGGGTTCGTCGCCTTGCCCGAGAAGATGAACCACTCCGTCTGGACAGACGAGGAAACCGTCGTGCAGGTGCACCTGCAGGGCCCCTTCGAGATCACATACGCGGATCCAAGCCTGGATCCACGCAAATAGCGAAGAGAGCGGCGGTGGAGTTTGGAAAACTTTTCCGAACTCCACCGCCGCCTTTTCTGGTTGAAGGGAACCCGTTGAGTCCCTCCGGCTGTCTTACAGTGCCAGCCGCATCAGGCCGAACACCACCACAGCGCCGACCAGCAGCGTCAGCAGGCCGGACAGCCGCAGCTTCTTGAGGTACAGCAGCATGGCAAGCCCGGTCAGCGCGATCAGGATCAGGAAGTAGCCGGCCAGGTCCAGCGCCACTGACCACGCGCTCCCGGCATCCCGGCCGCGGTGCAGGTCGCCGATCGCCGCCACCCAGCCCTGAGCATCCACGTTGGCGGTATAGCTGCCAGTTTTGGGATCGATGTCTACCTGGGCGCTGTAACCGGGGGCGCGGAAGCTGACCGAATCGCTGTCCGACGCGGTGCGGAAGTCTCCGGCAATGCCCTTCAGTCCGGACTGGGCCTGGAGCGCCGCCGTCACCCGCAACCAGTCCACCGCGTCGCCTGAGCGCCAGTTGGCCGGCAGGGTCCCCTTGACGGTCTGCTGAGTCTCGCTGCTCCCGAAGGTCCAGTCCGGGTGGTTGAGCATCACGCCGGTCACCGAGAAGAACAGCACGATCAGCAGGCTGATCATCGAAGTGTAAACGTGCAGCCAGCGCGCCACCTGATAGCTGCGGTTTTTCAAGGTGCGGGGACGGCGGGCGGCGCGGGCGGGCCGCTCGCCCTCAGGCGTGCTTGCGGAGCTCAACGCTGACCCCCTTCAGCTCGCTGTCGTCCGGCAGCTTGTGGGTCAGCGGGGCCGAGGCCAGCGTGACCTTGCCGCGCACCAGGCTGTACGGGCCGTGCTCGCGTACTGACTCGACACAGACGTAGTAGTCGCCCTGATTGACCAGCGCGCCCTTGTCGGTCTTGCCGTCCCAGGTGACGGTGTAGGTGCCGGCGGGCCGGGTGGGGCTGCTGGTGGTGCCGTTGGTGAGCACCGGGTTGTCGGTGGCCTCGCCGTACCAGCGGCGGAGCTCATCGAGGTAGCGGGTGCCGCGTGGGGGCGACAGCATCCAGATGCTCAGCGTTCGCACTGGGGTGCCGGCGGCATCCTCGATCCAGACCGCCACGTAGGGTCGCTGGTAGCGCCCGGTGCCGGAATCCACGGTCGTGAAGGTGACGGCTAGTTCCATGGCCGCGTTCCACTTAGGTTTGGCGGCCTGGGCCGAGGCGAAACGGCCGCCGAGGGCCAGTGAGAGACTGGCGACGGTGCTGTGGATCAGAAAGCTGCGCCGGGTGATGCGGCCGTTTTTGATGGTGTGACGCATGGAGACTCCTGGAGGGAAGGGTGTGAGCGGGACGGACCCTGAGAGTCTGGCGTATGCCGATTAATCCAGTGTTAAGAGATTGTGCAGATGCGGCGCAGACGGGAGCAGCTGACCCGCCTGACTGTTCCCAGCGAGTGTCAGTGAGTCTCGCTTCACCCTGCGGTAGGCCAAGCAGCGTGGCTCGGCCCCAGGCCAGGAGAATGCCCACTTGAGCTGGCGCTGCGTGGTGCAGGCGAGTTGAGTTCTCAAGGCGCGCAGACCGGCCCGAGCTGCTGCTCAGTGTTCCTGCCAGAGCAGTGCGCCTGACGCATCAGGCGCACTGCAGCGTCTAAGGGCCGTCAGCGTTCTCCATCGTCCTTCATTCCACCAGCGCTTCAACTTTGCGTGCTTGAAGTGATGATGCTGGTGAACCTCGTCCAGGTGAACTCCAGAACTGGTTCCGCTTGAGGCTCACCCAGACGCCGCAGGTCAGCTTCAGGAGCCAGGAATGACATGCCCTTCTCTCCTGATCGTTCAGCTTCAGGCCACGATACGGGTCCTCTTCACCAGTCAAGAAGTGCACCTGCGGTCATCCGACCAGTTCCAAAGCGCCTATACACTGCAGATCCGCAAGGTTTCCGTTCTGGGGGACCTTAAAAACGGCTGTTTCCGGTACCCGAGTCGCACCTGGCCTCGGGGATGCGGATGATCATCGGTGGCCAGGACCGTTCCCCGATGGCCTGACTGATCGAAAAACGGAGCCGGCAGCGCTGGTCGGGGCTGTTCCCTAACGCCGCCTGAGGCGCGTGAACGGGTCAGTTCTCGGTTTTGGGCGGATGCGGCAGACTCTCCTGCGGGTGCAGATGGGTCAGGGCCTCCCACGCGATCCCAACGGCTTCACGCTGCTGGGTCAGCGCCTGCCGGATCTCCTGCTGGTCCTCCCGAACATGATCGATTACCTGCTGGGCGTCGTCCAGGCAGGCCTCAGCTTTCTCCAGGAGTCCGGCCACCTCACGGAGCCGCGCTTCGTCACGTGGGTCTCGAGTCATCTGCACAGTGTGAACGTCAGTCCATGTTAGGACGTGCGCGTCCACTGAGCAGGAGATCACACAGTCGAGAGCTCTCCTTCGGCATTGTTGCATCCCACCTTGATCTGCTCACTCCCACGGGAGGCACCCTAAGACCAATTACTGCCGTGACTCCCACTCAGTGGAATGCCGGAACAAGAGCAGCCCTCAGGTCGACCTGTCAGGCCCCTGCTGAGCTCGACCATGCGGACAATGACCCGGTGCGCGCCGGTCCCATCGGACGTGGAGATGGCGTAGAGGGATGAACAGCGTGGCGGCGGGTGGTTCAGGTGCGGCAGGATGTAGGGATCAAGCGGCAGGCGTCCCAGGATGCCCTGGTGCGGCTTCAGCTGACCCCGCGGGGTTACATGATCGCGGCCCTGGACGAACTCGCCCTGGGATTTGGTACGGACCGGGACCAGACGGTCCAGCGAATCCTGAAGACGCATTTCAGCGGTTTCGCGTCACGCTGACGCCTCAGTAACTGATGGCTGTCCGGGCGGAAGCGAAGGCGCGAGGCCACCAGCAGCCGGGAGCGAAGCTGCTGGAACGCGGGCTGCCGCTGTACTGGAGCGAAGCATGGCTACGCGGCTAGCTGGCCAAGGGCATCATCCTTTCTGAGCTGCACGTTCTGTAGGGCTACAAGACCAGAGCCCTGGATCCAAATGCCTTGCAGTACGGAGTTGAGTAGCGCGTGGAAGCCGGCATCTAGACCTACCGTCAGGCGCGCAGGTTGATTGCAGCCGGATCAAGTCGGGCGGAGGTGACGGCTGCGTTGGGCTTCAATGAAACACCGTGTCGGAAGCCGGGCTTGGCCTGGCCTCGGAGAAGCATTTGTATACCGAGGCCAAGCTCCAGTGAGCGGGACCGTAGCCGGCGAAGACCGCCGACCGTGTTTTCCAGGGTGACCTCGCCCTGATACGGACGTGGATCTACAGGATGGTGAACGCGATGCGCTTCGTCAAACTCAGCCGCGACACGTATGTCCTTCTGGAGAAGAGAAATAGCTACAGGTCGTTTGCCCGGTACGCCTGGTGCGGCTTAAGGCGTTTTGGCCGGCGACTGCGGCATGGGATTTACAGGGAGCAGTTAGATCACAGGTCTGGCCCCCGTCCCTGTGATTCTGACTCAGCAAATGACGTCAGAGGATAGACAGGCCAGCCACGATCACCAATGCACCGGCGAGCACCAGAAAGCCCAGGACCTGGGAACGGGAGTCGCCGTACTGCTGTCGTTCCAATGCCGCCGCCCCGCACACGGCGGCCATCACCAGGGCCGCTCCTCCGGTCAACCACTCTGCTGGCGCGCCAGCCAGCTGAAGACCCACAAATCCAGCACAGAGAAGTCCCAGGGCGATATACATCGACCACATCCTGATGACCCGTCGACGCATCTTCATACCACAGGGGTAGCACGTGGCATTCATTCAGCTCCATGCAAATGAACGCACCAGGGGCGGCCCCCCCAGTACCTTAAGTGCCTGATCAAGAGAGGTGACCTCAGCCATGGCAACAGAGAACCGAGGCGCGGTCCAGCTCAGGCGGAACTCTAGACGGGCTGGCGACCCCGCTGGTCATCCGTTCCAGACGATGACCTCGCGTGCGACCACCAGAGCACCATCGCGGGCGGGTGACAATCGTGTGCAGTTGAGGCCGGCACAATGCCCGGTGATGCCGAACCCTCCTGTTCCGCTGTGTGCTCTATTCTGGTCGAGCCGGTGAGCACGTTCCTTCCCGACCAAGCGTCGCGACAGGCTGTTACTCCTGCATGGCCCTGGTGGCTGTCGCTACCCTTGCTGGCGCTGCTGAGCTTCCCTGTCCGGCAAGCCCTGACCGATCTGCAGGTGCAGCGGCTCCTCACCCAGGCGCAGGCGTCGAACGAGCAGCTGGCCTTCGACCAGGGACTGGAGCAGGTGCGCCAGGCGGCTCGGCTCAGCCCAGACGACCCGGAGGTTCAGCTGCGCTTGGCCTCGAGTGCCCGTGCTCTGTGGAACTTCCGCGAGACTGCGGCCCTGCAGCATGAAGCGGATCAGGCGTACGACGCAACGGCACGGCTGAGTCCCCACGCAGCCTGGCCATGGTACGAGCACTCCAGGATGTACAGCCTCAAGCACCAGAATGCCCGTGCCCTGGCGCTGCTGCAGGGTGCGTTGCAGCGCGACCCGAACAACGCCGGATACTGGCTGGAGCGCGCTCGACTGCTGGAGGCCGACCAGCAGCCCCGAGAAGCACGTGCTGCATATCAGCACTGCCTGGACCTGGATGAGGTGGCGGAATGCCGCGCCTCGGTGAAGCGGCTGGGGGCAGCGTGAGCGCAGTGCTGGAACAGGAGCAGCCCACCGTGCGGGCCACCCCTCATCGCTCCCTGCGGGCCACCATCGCTCAAATGCTGGAAGTGCTGGCGGTGCTGCTAGCCGCCCTCACGGTGCTGTGGGGCCCGCTGGCCCAGGGCAGCACCTTCGGATGGGGCCGCAGCGGCCTGACGCTGTTGGGCCTGCTGACCACCGCGGGAATGCTGGTCGCGCTGGCGGTTCGTGGCCGCTTGCCGGAGCGCAGCGGGCCGTGGCCGCTGGTAGCGGTGGCGCTGTTGGCCTGGATCTGGCTGAGCGTTCGCTGGGCTCCCACACAGAGTGACGCATTACGCAGTGCGGCACTTTGGACAGGCATCTTGGGCACCGCGCTGACGATACAGTTGCTGGCGCGCGGCTGGCGTTTGTGGCTGGGACTGGGCGCATTGTTACTAGCGGGCGCGACCGCGCTGGTATTGGCATACCTGCAGACCCGTGGCTTTATGGTGCCCGGTTACACCTATGATCCGACAGCCGGCATCCGGGTCCTAACCGGTCCCTATTTCAACGCCAGCCACTTCAGCGGCTTCCTGATCGTGATCTCGGCACTGCTGATGGGCTTGGTACTGTTCACGCGTCTACATCTGCACACCCTGGTGCTGTTAACGCTGCTGACCGTGCTACATATGGTAAACATCAAAACCGACAGCAGCAGCATTCCAGCCGTGCTGCTCGCCAGTGCTATGCCATTCTTAGTGTGGGTCTGGACCCGCCAACGCTGGATGGGGCTGGTCTTAACCCTGGTGCTTCTGGGCGGCTCGCTTGTTGCCGGGCAGCGCTTCCTCACCCCACAGGGCCAAGCCATTTTTGCAAAGTATCAGCTGCAACTCGGGCTACACAACCAATGGGAGAAGTTTTTTCATATACGCCAAGCCGTCTGGCGCTATGGCCGCACCATGTGGGCCGAGCACCCTATGACCGGCCTGGGGACCGGGCAATTTTACAATGAGGCTCCGCACTACCGGGCCAGCGAGCGGGCAGTAGGGGCTGGCATAGACCGCCTTGCTGTGAACTACGCCCACAATGACGCGTTGCAGGTGGGTGCGGAATTGGGCCTGCCGGGCGTGGCGCTCTACGCGCTGGTAGTCGTTTTACCACTGACACGCCGAGGCCGCTCGCTGCCCAGGCTACTTTGGTGGTCGACGCTACCGGCAATGTTACTCGCCGGTACTTATGATGCGCACCTTACTGCCATCCCCGGCACAGCCATTGCTGCACTTAGCTTGGCAGCGTTGGCGGCAGCGCCCGGCCCGAGAAACCAGCGCGCCCAACGGGGTCTGACCAACTCTGATGCCGACGATGCTGATTTGTCGGTTTCCACCAGCGATTCGGACAGAAATCTGTCAGGGTTAAGCGCCTAAGCTGAACTTGAGCGTGGTCTCATCTGCTATGGTCTGGCCATACCGCGCGCCTCTGATTTCTTCCTCGATGGCCCCAGGGCGCACCATAACCGCTACTTTCCGGAGGTATGCATGTCGAAGTCCACTCTGTTCCGCCTGACGGCCCTCACCGTCACCACTGCGCTCGTCAGCGCTCCGTCCTTTGCCGTCCAGAAGAGCAGCGTGACCGGCCTTCAGGTGCTGGTGGCCCTCGGCAATGCCCGCGGCGTGCCGCTGTCCGCTTCGACCCAGAGCGCCATCCTGCGCACCCCGAGCGCCTTCCTGCAGTCCAAGGCGGCCGCCACCCTGGCCAAGCAGCTGCGCATCAGCACCGACGTGCTGGCCCAGCTGGTGAAGAACGCGGGCGTGCCGGTGTCGAGCCTGCTGGCCACCCAGGCCGGGGTGCAGTCGGCCACCGGTGAGCAGGTGCTGGTGGGTAGCGTGCAGACGCTGATTGCCAAGAACAAGAACCTGGAAGCGGTGAGCGTGCCGACCCTGGCCCAGCTGATCACCAATCCGGACCTGCTGAACCAGATCAACAGCATCGCCAACGGCGCGACCCAGCCGGTCACGCCGGTCGGAGGGAACAAGTGAAGCGCTTCGGCTTCAGCGCCCTGATGGCGGGTCTGCTGGCCCTGACCGCCTGTGGTGGTGGCGGGAATCCCACGCCGGTCGGGACTTACCCCTATAACCCGGATGCCAGCACCACCCAGAGCACCGATACCCGCATCGCGTACCGCGGTGACTGGGCGCTGGCCGCTACTCTGGCGGACGGCACCAAGCGCACTGGCGTGGTCAGCATCTCGGTCAAGGGCAGCGACGCTTCGTTCCTGAATGCTGGCGCAGGTGCGGGCGGCTGGTGCATGAACCCCGCGTGCACCACCCCCGAAGAGCAGGGCACGGTGTTGATCGGGAGCCTGAGCGGCAAGCTCACGGTCGGCATGGTCCCGGATGGCGGCAACAGCACTCGCTTCTACTTTGAAGACACTGATGGCCTGGTGAAGGTCGTGAACGGCCACGCCGTGATCGCCGGCAGCGGGACCTGGACCATGACCAACGGCAGCCAGCAGGCCGCACAGCTGGCGCTGGTGCAGGTCGATAGCGTCCCGGTAGCGAACGCGGCGAGCCTGACCAAGAGCTCCACGCAGCAGCTGGCTGTCCAGGCCGCGAGCGAAGTAAAGGTGCAGACCAGCAACAACCCGGCGCTAGCCCAGGCTTTCGTCGCGCACTTTAAGTAATTCACTCGGTCCTCTCGGAGCCGTCCACCGTCACCCCGTGAAGTCACGTCTTCTCTCCATCCTCCCCGCTGACTTTCATGCGCCCAAGCGACCCCTCGGGGACGCTGAGAGGATGGAGCAGAAGCATGCAGTCCAGTACGTCGCCGCTCATCGCTGAATTCTGTTGGCTCCGGTCCGCCGGCCTTGCCACGGCTCAGGCGAAGCTTCAACAAAGGCGTACTGGCCTGTCCCCATCAGCAACATTTTTAGGGACGGCACGTCATGTACCGTCCTGCTTTCGTACCTGTCACTAGGTGCGGCCTGAAGGCTGCCCCGATTCCGCCGCTCGCACCTGTCCTGCCCGGAGGTCGCTGTCCTGTCTGCGCCGACGAGTTTCGAGAACGAGGTTCCTATGACCCAGCCCAACGACGACATCAATTTGCTCCAGGTGCTCGGCACCCTGCGCCGGAGTTTGCTCCCGATTATGGGCGCGACGGTGCTGGTCGGTGCGGGCACCTACCTGGCGTCGCGGGCACAGCATCCGGTGTATGAATCTCGCAGCAGCATCATCAGTCTGTACAGCAATATGGGCAACCAAGTGGTGAACAGCACCGTAGTAACTGCCCCTCCTCTGCCCCAGGGAGCTTTAGATGAGGCGATGCGCTCAAAAAGCGTGACCAATAACATTCTAAAGTCGGTGATGGCGGCGCATCTCGATGCAGCTCAGACAAATGCGATCCGCCGGGGCCTCCAGAACAGCTTGGCCACTGGCAAGAATAGTCTAATCAAAGTGAACTCACGACTGGACACTCTGCAGCGCGGGGTGTACGAGATCGTGGCGCACGCCAGCTCACCGCGTGCCGCCAGCGTATTGTCCGGAGCAACCGTCAACGCCTTGCTCGGCTGGGACGCCGAGCGTGCCCAGCGTGGAGTGTCCAGCGCACGCAAGAACATTGAATCTCAATTGCAGTCGCTGGACACTCGATTAAAGACAACCTCTCCTGGCAGTGCTGACTATGTGAGTCTGACGACGGCGCGCGGCGTGATTTTACAGAATCTGGCACAGATGACGGCATTGGAGCAGACTTCAAGTGGCACTCTGTCAGCTGGAGCTGATCCCAGCGATCCCATCAGCCCAGTATCGCCACGACCATTACGGAACGCGGTCCTCGCGGCGTTACTGACACTATTTGCAGCCAGTGGCTTAGTGCTGTTGCTTGGCTCGTTGCGCCGTCGCGTAAACAACGCCTCGGATCTCGTCCCTCTGGGCCTACCGCTGCTTGGTCAGCTGCCATTGATGAAGCGCAGCGAGTTGACGCGTGGAATTTTAGGAGCGAGTCGGAGCGGGCGGCTGTACGACGCGCTGGGCTTTCTGCGGATCAACCTCAGTACGGCCGAGCCCAAATCGGGCCGGATTTTGGCCGTCACCAGCGCCGCTCCCGGCGCCGGAAAGAGCAGCCTAAGCGCGGCTCTGGCTTCCAGCTTCGCCGAGGGCGGGTTGCGGGTGTTGCTGATTGACGCGGACCTCCATCGCCCTACTCAGCACCGTGTCTGGAACATGAACAGCACGACGACCGTACGTCTTCCGGGAGCCACTAAAGATGGTCAAGCGACGCTGCCTCATGCCCTGATGTATCCCGATGAAGCGTGTGCGCTCCGCGACCCAGCGCAAGCGGAGGTGGATCTGCTGCCGGCTGGACAACCAGGGCGACAGCGTCAACAGCTGCTAAATCATCCCGACCTCGCTGAGCTGCTGCGCCGCTGGGCTACTGGGTATGACCTGATATTGATTGACACCCCACCGGTGCTAGCCCTGGCTGACACCTTGGCGCTGACTTTAAGTACCGACGGCGTCCTGCTGGTGGTGGAATCTGGTGTGACCAGCCTGGACGAGGTCGAGCGAGTCCAGCAAATCGTTCAACAGAACGGTATCAAGCTACTGGGCGCAGTGCTGAACAAGTTGCCGCGCTCTGAACAGCGGTACTACTACGGGTACAGCTACACTGCGCCCAGCCAGAAATAAGAGCAACGACCTTCTCCTGGACGCCTGCGTCCTGCCCTTTCCCTGAGGTTTTATGTCACGTACCCTCGAAGTTGATCTCCTGTCCGCCCTTAAAGATAAGATTCGGGATCGCAGCGCCAGAATCGGTGTGGTGGGTTTGGGATATGTTGGGCTGCCTTTCCTCGTCGAAAAAGCCAAAGTAGGCTTTCATGTCACCGGAATCGATAAGAACCAAAGCCGGGCGGATATGGTTGCTCGGGGTGAAAATTATATTGGTGACGTCCATGACGCCGAGCTGAGAGACGTGGTGGCCCGCGGCCTCGTCTCTACTACCACTGACTTTGAGAAGGTGGCTGAGCTTGATGTGATCGTTATCTGTGTGCCGACGCCACTGGATAGCAACTTGACGCCCGACCTGGGGTTTGTTCGTCAAGTGACGGCGGAGATTGCCCGTTACCTCCGCCCTGGACAGCTGGTCAGTCTGGAGAGCACTACCTACCCCGGTACCACCGAAGAAGTCATGAAGCCGCTCTTGGAAGCAGGCGGCCTGGAAGCGGGTGTAGACTTTTTTCTGGCCCACTCCCCGGAGCGAGTCGATCCTGGGAACAAGAAGTTCGGTACTGCCAATACCAACAAAGTGGTTGGTGGGAATGATCCAGCGAGTTTGGAAGCAGCACTCGTCTTCTATAAGAGTGCCATTGAGCACGTGGTACCAGTGAGCAGCGCCAAAGTAGCCGAAATGGTTAAGGTCTATGAAAATACCTTCCGTTCAGTCAACATTGCATTGGTGAACGAGTTGGCAATGTTATGTGATCGCATGGGCATGAATGTGTGGGAAGTGCTGGACGCAGCTTTCACCAAACCCTTCGGGATCATGCCGTTTTATCCTGGTCCCGGCGTCGGCGGTCATTGTATTCCCTTAGATCCGCATTATTTAGAGTGGAAGGCTCGCGAGTACGGCTTCGAGACCCGCTTCATTACTCTAGCCAGCGAGATTAATCGTAATATGCCGGATTTTGTGATTCAGAAAGTCACACGATTGCTTAATAATGATAGTAAAGCTGTAAAAGGTAGTCGTATTCTTCAGCTCGGCATGGCATATAAGCGCAATATTGACGATTACCGCGAGTCACCTGCTCTGGTCGTTTATGAACAGCTTTTAGCGCTTGGTGCAGACATTAGATTCTATGATCCGCACGTTAGTATTGTTGAGGAGCACGGACAGACCATTCAGGGCTTGGGCGAACTAACAATCGAATCACTTGAACAGGCGGATCTGGTGATTATTACTACCCCGCACAGCAATGTGGATTATCAGCAAGTTGTGAAGCACAGTCGTCGTGTTTTAGACACTCGCAATGCGACTCAGGGTATCGTGTCTAATAATATCGTCCTTCTGTAATTAGGCAAAAAATATTATGGCCAGATACCTGGTGACCGGAGGTGCCGGTTTTATCGGCAGCCATCTTGTGGAAGCCCTGGTGAATCGTGGAGATGACGTAGTTGTATTCGACGATCTGTCCAGTGGCCGGTATGAGAACATCGCTCATCTCGAAGGCCGTTTCCGATTTGTCAGGGACGATCTACGAACGCTGCCAGCAGTCGAAGCTGCTATGGAAGGCGTGGATTTTGTGAGCCACTTGGGAGCACTTGGGAGCGTTCCAAGATCTATCGCTGATCCAATTACAAGTCATAATGTAAATGCAACCGGTACGCTAAACGTTTTACTTGCAGCAAAGCAAGCAAGAGTAAAACGTGTAGTCTATGCCAGCAGTAGCAGTGTTTACGGCGATAACGTAGCACTGCCAACAGTAGAAACAATGCCGCTGCGGCCCATCTCCCCATATGCACTGACAAAGTTGACGGGAGAGGAGTATTGTAGGATTTTTTCCCTAGTCTATGGCCTTGAAACTGTAACCCTGCGATTTTTTAATGTATTTGGGCCGCGCCAATGGCCAAATAGTCCGTACGCAGCAGTGATCCCAAAATTTATTAACGCTATGCTTGAAGGACGTGCACCGATTATAAATGGAGACGGCTTGCAATCAAGAGATTTTACATTCGTGCTTAACAATATCGATGCCAATTTAAAAGCCTTAGAAATGCCTGCCCAACAGGTTGTTGGTCGCTCTTTCAATATTGCTTGTGGCGATCAGATCAGTCTTGTTGACATCGTATCAGGCCTTAATCAGATACTTGGAACAAATATAGCCCCGGAATTTGGACCCACCCGACCTGGAGACATCAAACATTCGTGTGCAAATATAGTTGCAGCGGCGCAGTTACTAAATTACCGGCCTTTGGTAAGGTTCTGGGAGGGTCTGGAACAGACTGTGGACCATTATAGACAATTGATGGACACACCAAATATCTTATGAGTGCTACCCCTAACTCTCAAAAAGGCTTAAGCCTACGTCGAAATATCTCTTGGACTCTTGTAGGAAATTTAGTTTATGCGCTCTCGCAATGGGGAATGTTAGTAATACTTGCTCGAATGTCTTCACCCCATATTGTGGGACAATATTCGCTTGCGCTAGCCGTCAGCGCTCCAGTATATATGGCATTAAACCTTCAGCTTAGAGGTGTGCAAGCTACTGATGCAAACAAAACTTATCTTTTTGGCGATTATTTAGTTCTGCGTGTTGTAACAACTATTATCGGATTGATTTTTCTTTCAGTCATAGTCTACCGATATGCGCCAGACACACGCATAGTGATCGGACTGATCAGTCTCGCAAAGGCATTTGAAACAATTAGCGACGTTCTCTATGGACGCATGCAGGCCCACGAGAGGATGGATAGCATCGCGCGATCCACACTTATCAAGGGACCAGTTTCGCTGTTGGCGCTTTTTGTTGGTTTTTTATGGGAGGGACTCCCTGGGGCAGCAGGCTTGTTAGCTGCCGGTTGGCTACTTTTGTTGGTCGCGTATGATCTGCCAAACGCTCTGCGTATGAGCACAAAAGACGACATACGATGGGGCGGTATTCGTGTTTTATGGCAACTTTTTAAAGTTTCTGCGCCACTTGGTATTGTAATGGGGCTAGTATCATTGAACACGAATATACCACGCTACCAGATAGAGGCCTCTCTTAATACTAGTGCTTTGGGAATTTATTCTGCTCTTGCATATATAACTGTCGCAATTAGTCTTATCATCAACGCTACTGGTCAAGCAGTCAGTCCACGCTTGGCTCGTTATTTTGCAGAAGGTAACAAAGAGGGTTTTTTTAAAATACTGTATAAGATGTTGTCTATAGGTATATTCCTTGGCATGGTCGGGATAATTGGTGCCTCTATTCTGGGACGTTTAGTACTTAACCTTATGTATGGCGCGGCTTACTCAGAATATGCTCCGCTTCTGGTTACTATCATGGTTGCTGCAGGATTTGGCTATCTTGCTTCATTTCTAGGTTATACAATGACAGCTGCTCGGAAGTTTAAGGAACAAGTGCCGCTATTTCTAATTTGCACTGCAATTACATACATGCTGTCTTACATTTTCGTCCCCCGTTATGGATTATCTGGTGCCGCGTTAGCAACTCTAATATCAAACGTCGTGCAACTCGGTGGTGGGGCGTTCATAACCTATCACGCCATTTTATCAAGAAATAGTTCGCCAAAGGAGCATGATGTCCATCAGTAAAACAAATGGCCAGCCGAAGAAGATACGTGTCCTTCATATTGTTGGAGGTATGGATCGTGCAGGAGCAGAAACGTGGCTATACAATGTCAGAAAGTGTCTAAGCAAAGAATTGATTCAAATGGACTTTGTTGTTCACGGAAATAAAACCTATGACTATGAAGAAGAGTTAACAATGATGGGATGTGAATTTATTAGATGCACTCATGCGGGGAATCCTGTTTATTATACAGCCTCGCTTTTTAGAGCACTTAAGAAAAGGCCCAAGTATGACATTATCCACGCCCATATCCACTATTATTCAGGATTTGCGTTAGTCGCTTCTAGACTTGCTGGGATTAGGGCACTGGTTTGCCATTCTCACATCGATAAGTTGGCATCTATGGGAAAGCCATCACTGATGCAAAAGACTTATCAGTCAATAATGAGAACGCTGATTAATAAATTATCATTGGCGAAGGTTGCAGTGAGTCAAAACGCTGGAGCAGATTTATTCGGTGCAAAGTGGAAGCCTATTGCTAACGACCATATTATACCTTGCGGCATTGATATTACGAAGTACAAGATAAATTTAGATGCTGCTACCACAAAAAAACAACTCAAATTGCCCGAAGAGAGTGTTGTGATAGGCCATGTGGGCCGTTTGGAGCGACAAAAGAATCACACTTTCTTGCTGAAAGCCTTTCATAATGCTAGATCGCTTAATCCTAAGCTTCACCTTCTATGCATAGGGCAAGGAAGTCTAATTGATCAGCTAAAATTAGAGGCTGACCGCCTAGGTATCAGCGAAAATGTGACGTTCACTGGAGCAGCAAACAACGTAACCACGATAATGCAGGAGGCAATGGACGGATTTGTGTTTCCCTCTCTATTTGAGGGTATCCCATTAGCTTTGGTAGAAGCGCAAGCTGCAGGCCTGTATACGATTATGTCCGATTCTATTCCAAGCCAAGCTGAAGTCTACCCAGGCTCCACCGTTCGCCTCTCCCTCAGCGAGCCTGTTGAGATATGGGCTAGACATATTTCCCAAATTGATGGCTCGGAAAAAACTGGACGACAAATGAAAGCTCTTAAGGCTATTAAAGAGAGAGGTATGGATGTGACTTCGACTGCAGAAAAAATTCTTGCTATTTATATTAACTTAATTACCTATTGAAACCATAGACATAGACGGAGGCAATTTTTCCTCAGTTAATCAATTCTGTAACCTAATATGATATATGAAGGACAATTGCGGCATAACAGTCAAGTCAAATCTTCAAGCCTCACCAGGCCAATCGAGGGCGACAATGAAAGTAACTGTAGGTCTTCCGTTTTATAATTGTGAGCAGACGCTTGCATATGCTATCGAATCCGTGCTCTCGCAGACTTATGAGTTGTGGGAGTTGATTTTGATTAATGATGGCTCCACAGATAATTCAGTCACTATTGCCAAATCATATTCAGATCCTCGAATTATACTTCTTGATGATAAATTAAATAAGGGCTTAGCGTCGCGTCTCAACGAGATAACCGCTCTTGCCTCTGGCGATATGATTGCAAGGATGGATGCGGACGATATTATGGATCCACGTCGTTTAGAGAAGCAGCTCATATACCTTGAAATGCGCCCGGAAGTAGATCTTGTAGGATCATCAGCTTACATTATCGACTTGCAAAATAATGTTACAGGACTGAGATCGGCCAAACAGCCCGCACGTAAATTAATCGATATAGTCCGGCGAGGGATGTTTATCCATCCATCGGTCATGGGTAGACGAAGCTGGTTTTTAGAGAATAGTTACAATACTGCCCTAAAAAGGTCCGAAGATTTCGATATGTGGGTTAGAACATATAAAAAATCGACCTTCCATAATATTGAAGAGCCGCTATTGTACTACCGCGAAACGGGTATTGCTCAATATAAAAAATATATCAAAACACAAACTGAGAAATTAGCACTTCTGAAAGATTACGCGACCAAGTATATCAGCCCAAGAGAAGCGATTTATTTCAGCTTCCTGATATCTGGGAAAATGCTAACCTATTCATTGGCCAACTTTTTAGGACTCGAGTCAAATTTGACATCAAAAAGAAACCAGTCATTTACGGAAGAACAGAAAAAGCAAGCCACTGACAGACTTAAGAGCGAATTCCGCAATAAAATAATTTGATTAATGATAAAAAAAATTTCAGCTACAAAACGATGAAAATATATTGATGTCATAAAATATGAAAGGTTCTTACGCTGACTAGGTCTGAATAAGATATCTTAAAGCCGATAAGTATCTACACAAAAGTGCTCAATCAGAAGCATATAAGGTCCCAAAGACCGATTGTGAACGGGAGGTGAAGAGTCATCAACGGAAATTCTATGCCCAAACGTCTCTTATATATGGTTACAGTGCCTGTTAGTGCTAGAACCTTTTTGACAGGTCAGCTTAAAGCACTAAAAAAATACGATTACGAAGTTCATGTTGCCTCTTCTCCCCAACCAGTCGAAGAGCTTCTTCGAGTGGCTGATAATGAAGGCGTATCGGCCCACTTTGTTCCCCTTGTACGTGAAATCTCAATAAAAGAGGATTTCAAGGCACTTATTGCGACGTGGCGTCTTATGCGCCGTATACGTCCTGACATTACCAATGTCGGAACTCCTAAAGCCGGCCTAATTGGCGGTCTGGCTTCGGCACTATCAGGTACACCCGCCAGAGTGTATACGCTTCGTGGGCTTCGGTTAGAAACAACATCAGGAATTAGACGCCAACTATTAATATGGATGGAACAATTAGCCTGCGCTTCCGCCCATCGAGTTGTCTGTGTTAGTCCAAGTCTCCGCGAGCGAGCGGTAGAGCTGAGGCTGACGCCACCAGATAAAGCAGTGGTCCTTGGCGCAGGAAGCAGTAATGGGTTGGACAGCGAACGCTTTATGCCTACGAGCGATTTACTGCGTCGCGCAGAAGAAATCAGAACGTTTCTGAATTTACCTGCCGGTCCACCTACTATAGGTTTCGTGGGCCGCTTTGTAAAGGATAAAGGAATAACTGAGTTAATAGAAGCATTCGAGATGCTTTCTATAGAGATGCCGGATTTACGCCTATTATTATTGGGCAGATATGAGGAAGGCGATCCGGTTCCATCAAATATACGCCACAAAATAGAGAGTCATCCTAATATTATTTGCCCTGGCTTCGTCACCGACACATCTCCTTATTATTATTTAATGGATCTGTTGGCTTTTCCCACACACCGTGAAGGATTCGGTAACGTTGCACTCGAGGCTGCCGCAGCAGGAATACCAGTCGTCGCAACAACGGCAACAGGTGTTATAGATGCTGTACAGCATGGCATAACAGGTTTAATAGTCCCTGTAAATAACTCTAAGGCACTAGCTGACGCAATTCAATTCCTGATATATGAACCAAACACTGCTGCGGCGATGGGGAATGCAGGACGCGCACGTGTTCAGAGAGATTTTCAACCACAGCGCATTTGGCAACTACTAGATTCATTATATGAAGAGTTGATGGAAGAACATCATGCTCGCCGTCGCAAGAATGCACAAAAAACCAGAATCTTTATAAAACATATCACACATTTGGTATTAGCAATCTCAACGAGAGTATTGAAGCACATTTCAGTTCATCTCGTCAGCCCACTAATTAAAAGCAAACGTCGCTAGAGCACATATTAAACTCAAAGCAAACCAAAAGAATGACTCATTCAATATCGTAACGTGCTGCCAACGCCAATTTACTTGGCTCCCAGGACTACATACCGCACAGATAGATATTGTCAGGTGCTTGACGTTTATCGTACCCAGAGCGCGTTTTGGAAATCACGCAGCTCAAAGGAAGTGCTCGCATCGTGGGATCACGCCAACCACGATGTACGACTCGGACCTCAGTGATGCGGAATGGGCGACGCTTCAGGCCGTCTGGCCAGCTCGATCAACGCGGGGGACCCGCCCCAAATGGCCACGGCGGCGCATCATGGACGCCATCATGTATGTCCTGCGCGGCACCATCGCTTGGCGGGCGCTTCTCAAAGAGTTTCCACCATGGCAAACCGTGTTTTACCATTTCCGTCGGATGCGGCTGAGCGGCATCTGGAAGCGGGTCAACACTGCTCTACGGCAACAGTACCGGGTGCAGATCGGACGCACGGCCGATCCACACGCCACAGTGATCGATAGCCAGTCCGCCAAAACGACCGAGGTTGGCGATCAGCGAGGCTTTGACGGCAACAAAAAGATTAAGGACCGGAAACGGCACCTCCTGGTCGATACGCTCGGCCGGCTGTTGAAAGTGGTCGTGCACCCAGCGAGTTTGCAGGACCGTCAGGGTGGCAGATTGTTGGTAGAAGCGATCAAGGGAGAGCTCCCTACGCTGAACAAGATCTGGGCTGATCAGGGGTATACCGGGGCCTTCAGAACCTGGGCCAATGCACCCCTCTAGCTGGATCTCGAGGTGGAGTATCCGTGGTGGCGGCAGCTCGAACGCTACGCGCCTGAGATGCTCGAAGCGCAAGGTTTCGATGACACCGCATTTCATATGCTGCCCAGGCGATGGGTCGTGGAGCGCACCTTCGCTTGGCTCGGACGCAACAGACGGCTCGCGAAAGACTTCGAATACCTTGGAAAGGCTACCGAGACGTGGTGCGACCTGGCCATGAGTCGCCTCCTGCTGCGTCGCCTCACCCGGCCGTGACCCCTCTGCCTCGATTTCTAATACGCGCTCTAGAACGAACCTGCTGGTGATAGCTCAGGGGCTCTGTGGCGCTCAGAGCCTGTCCACGCCAACCGATGCGTGCTTCTAGGAAGGCCTTATAAGATGTGCGGCCATCCTAGTCCACGAGTTGCCTAGTGCGCCAGACCAGCTCAACGTTTTGGTCACGCATCTCCACCATCCGCACGCGATTGCACGACTCCACGCCCTGCTCTTACTCATGAATACCTCATCAACCTTGGCCGCCTCTTACAACAGCCCGTCATTAAAACTTGAGAGCATGACTTCCTGCACATGCAGAGCTCAGGCCATGACAGCTTGACGGTGACGCGCTTGTCACAACATGGGGGGTATCCTCGTGGGGATGACTTTTCTGGTGTTCTGCGGCGTGCTGCTTTCACATTTGCTGTACCTCCGGCATTTTGTCAGCATTCACCGGACCGGCCACCTGCCCCGCGTGGTGGACTTCGTAGGCATCGGCGCTCTGATGTACTTCGACCTGGGCATGGCGTTTGAAATGCTCGGTGTGCGGTACGACAACGTGTACTGGCGCCCCTTTTTTGATAACTCTAGCGAGGACGTCTGGGCTGCTGCTGTCCTAATCGCCCTGGCGCCCTGGATCATTCGGGTCGGGTCGTATCTGACCAACAGTGGCAGCCCGTTACAGCCGCAGGTGGGTATGGGCGAGCTCCTGCATCGTAGGAAACCAATGTTCTATGTAATGGCCACAGTGGCCACGCTCGGGATTGATCTACTAGGCTTCCGGCAGGTCCTGAGCGCTGGCGGGAACATCTGGGAGACCCGCGCCGGGGTTGGAGATGATTTCGGGCTGGCAATCACAATCTTCTACATCCCACTGGGCATCCTCGCGTTTTTTGTGCGGCAAAAAGAGTCACATACCCGTTTCGGCCAGCTGTTCACGATCCTCCTGCTGCTCGGTAGCATGATCGCCCCACTCGCAGTGGGCCAGCGAACCCTACTGCTGCTGCCTCTATTGGTGGTGGGGCTGTTTTGGCGCCGTCTTTCACTAGCTCGCATGGCCATCGCCGGAGTGCTCCTGTTGGTAGTCGCGGCTAATTTATTGACCGTCTTTAAGTACAAGTTTGGAAATGATCAGGCCACGCCGAGGGAGAACCTTGTCGTGACCACCGTCATGTTTGACCTGTACCGCGCCAACATGCTGGCCGAAACAATTCACAACGCCCCGACTGCAGGTACCACCTTGTTGCCCTATCCCGGTAGCGGGTACGTCTACAGCGGCTTGTTCTTCGTGCCTAGATCGCTGGCCCCATTTAAGGGCGAGAACACCGCAAAGTACTACACCGCCTGGAAGGCGGGGACCGCTGTGCAGGATACTAATTGGGGCCTGGGGATGTCGCTGCTCGACGAACTTTTGCTCAACTTTGGGTTCATTGGAGTCGTGCCAGGTCTGCTGCTTTACGGAGTAGTGATTGGTTGGCTAGACCGCCTAGTGGCTCGCGTGCCTAGCCTCATCGCCCCGTTTTGCTTCTCCGTGATGTGGATGTTCGGGTACTCGCTGCCTGCCGAGATCCTCACTTTCGGTGTGGTGGCGCTGGTAGCGCTGGGGATGTTCGCCTTGTTCAATTCCACCACCCGCCTACGTTTCGGCTTCCGGCCGCGCCGGGTGGTCTGGCGCTGAATCACTTGAGCACCCGAACGCTGTAGATAGCGTTCGCCGGATCAATGGCTACCCCAGTGCAGTTGTCTACCTTTACTGTCTCGGTGTCAGTGGAGTCCATCCAGACACGCAGATGGACAAAGCTGCTGAGCAAGGAAGGGGTATCACAGCCACTTACCACCGCGTTGTCGAGCGCCGCGCCAGTCATGCTGAAGTTGTCAGTGATCGCCGACGCGCCCGTCGCAGTACTTGAATAGTCGTAGGTAGTGCTACCCATCAGTGCTACCTGGACATCTTGAGGAAGATTCCAAATTTGACGTCGCCAGCCACCTGTCATAAACCTGCAATTAAGCAAAACTTATCCTAAGGGCAGAGACGACCTATTGCACTCACTGACTCTCCAGTCTCACTTTGGATACAAAACGCAGTTCGAAAATTCACACTTTTCGAGTTAGGAAACCAGATATGACAGGGACAGTCTTGATAGTTGGTGCAAATGGTTTCGTCGGCAGCGTTTTAGTGCGCCATCTACTCAGCCGCAGATGGCAGGTACGAGCTGGGGCACGTCGCTCAGAAGGTATTCCCGAAGGCGCCAAATTTGTCCGTTTGCCTGACCTCACCCAACCAGTGCGTGACTGGTCCGGCTTACTTGAGGGCATAGATTATATTGTCTACCTAGCGGCGCGAGTACACGTGATGAACGACACTCATCCTGATCCCGCTGCAGCTTATCGCGCCATAAATCGTGATGCTGCTGTGTCATTGGCGCAGGCAGCGGCGCGAAGCGGTGTCAAACGCTTTGTCTATCTAAGTTCCGTAAAAGTGAATGGTGAATCTAGCGAAACCCCATTAACAGAAAGTATGCCAACCTACCCAATCGACCTTTACGGGATCAGCAAGTTAGAGGCCGAAAAAGAGCTTATGGCACTAGGGAATCAGACCACCTTAGAGGTAGTCATTCTCCGTCCCCCACTTATCTATGGTCCTGGCGTGAAAGCTAATTTTATGGCATTAGCTAAAGCTGCACGATATGGACTTCCACTTCCAATCGGCGCTATACACAATCAACGCAGTATGATTTATGTCGAGAACTTAGTTGATCTGATTGCCACTACTTTAAAGCATCCTGCAGCAGTTGGACAGATTTTTTTTGCGTCTGACGGCCAAGATATCTCTACACCTACTCTAACGAGATACTTAGCCGAAGCCCAGGGTGTACGCCCTTGGCTGCCCGCTGTTCCTGTAACATTTTTGCGTCTGGCAGGCTTTTTGACAGGACGCTCAAATATCATAGATCGACTGACGGGAAATCTACAAGTGAACAGTGATAAAGCAAAACATCTGCTAGATTGGAACCCGCCTTACCCTGTATGGCATGCTCTGGCGCGCACAGGACGGCAGCTATCAAATCCACCCGCTCCAACAAGAATTGCAGAAAGATTATCGATGAATAGGCGTCAGCGACTATACATCAATGCGCGGTCGTTATGCGAACGGCTGTTAGCCCTAATTTGTCTGGTGGCTCTTTTCCCAGTTCTGTTAGTCATCGCCCTTTTAATAAAGCTTGATTCTAAAGGGCCAGTTCTATTCATACAAGAGCGCAACGGAAGATTTAATCGACCATTCCAGATCTATAAATTTCGCACGATGCACGTGGGTACACCTAGTATTTCGACTGAAGAAATGCAAAGGCGCGGTTTAAGTTCTATTACACGTCTGGGGTCGTTTCTAAGACGCACAAGCCTTGACGAACTTCCGCAGCTATTAAATATTCTGTACGGCGAAATGAGCTTTATTGGTCCTCGTCCAGCTCTATTGACACAAACACTCGTTATCAATCTACGTAAAGAGAGCGGAGTTGACCAGCTGCTGCCAGGTATCACAGGTTTTGCCCAAGTTACAGGACGCGATAATCTCAGCGATGTCGAAAAGGTTGAACGCGACTCCATATATCTCAAAAACTTCAACCCCAAGATGGACCTACACATTCTGCTGATGACGTTAGATTCGGTTTCAAAAGGAACCGGCACTAAATGAATCAGCTGATCAACAATCTGTCCGCAAATTAAATACCTTCGAAATAACCTTCAATGAATCCAGACTACATATAATTCCAGATAGCCGTCCTACCCCGGACAAAATCATGTGCGTGTTTGTACAACATTTCGGCAATCAACACTGAGGAAGGAAGAACATGCCCAAACCCATAATCAAACATGTAGTCGACCTCGGTGCCTGGGGAACTGCCAGCCTGTTCTCTTACGCATTTCGCACTGATATTGTGGGAAACAATATTCCACTGCAGGTCTGGGCTTATGTGCTGCTAACAGTAATCGTGGCAGCTCTCGTCAACTCTCAATACGCGCTCGACCGGCAAGCGTGGCGGCAAGTGGGCGTGCGCGACTTAGCGATCTTGGCACGCGCTGTAGTTGTCACAACCCTGATCCTGTTTGCGGCCGGCTTCCTGTTGCGCTCCAACCTGAACCTGCCGCGCAGCATCCCAGTGCTGACCGGCGTTCTCGCATTTATCATGCTGGGTGGCCTGCGTCTGTCAATGCGCCTCTGGAATGAGCGCCGGTTGATGCAAACAGTGGACGGCATCAACCAGCAGCGGGTATTGGTGGTAGGGGCTGGCTCGGCAGGCATCATGATCGTGCGCGAGATGCAGCGGCATCCAGAGGCCGGCCTAATTCCTGTCGGCTTCCTGGACGACGAGCCAGGAAAGGCCCGTCAGCGGATGCTGGGGCTGCCAGTGTTAGGACGTGTGGATGACCTAGTGGCGGTGGTAGAACGTACCAGCGCCCAGGAGATCCTCATTGCGGTGCCGTCGGCCAGCGGCGACTTCGTGCGGCGGGTAGTCACCCTGGCGGCCGAGGCGAAGGTCCGCCACCGAATCATCCCCGGCGTGTTCGAGATCCTGAGTGGCACCGTGAACATCAATCAGATCCGCGACGTCAATGTCGAGGACCTGCTGCGCCGCCAACCAGTTAAACTGCATACCACTGAGATCGCCGACTACCTCAAGGACCAAGTGGTACTGGTGACCGGGGCGGGCGGCAGCATCGGCTCGGAACTGGTCCGGCAGCTGATTGCCTACCGGCCGGCCACCCTGCTGCTGTTCGGTCGTGGCGAGAACAGCATCTTCAGCATCCAGCAGGAACTGAACCGCAATTGGCCGGAGATTAAGCACATCGGCCTGATCGGTGACGTTCGCGACGAGGCTCGACTGCGGGCTGTGTTCGATACTTACCGCCCACAGGTGGTGTTCCACGCGGCCGCTCATAAGCACGTGCCGCTGATGGAGCAGTCGCCATCCGAGGCGATCCTGAACAACGTGGTTGGGACCCGCAACGTCGTGCGGTTGTGCCTGGAGTACAGCGTGCGCCGGCTGGTGAACGTCTCCACCGACAAGGCAGTCAACCCCACCAGCGTGATGGGTGCCTCCAAGCGGGTCGCGGAGATGGTGGTGGCAGCGGGCGCAGCGCGCGCCGGGGAAAATCAGGCCTTCGTGTCGGTCCGCTTCGGCAATGTGCTCGGCAGCCGCGGCAGCGTGGTCCCCACGTTCATGAACCAGATCCGCGAGGGTGGTCCCATCACGGTGACCCACCCGGAAATGGTCCGTTACTTCATGACCATCCCGGAAGCGTCGCGGCTGGTGCTCCAGGCGGGTGGACTGGCCGAGAACGGCAAGGTCTACGTGCTGAACATGGGCCAGCCGGTCAAGATCTCGGACCTGGCACACGACGTGATCCGGCTGAGTGGCGCCCAGAATGTCGACGTGGTCTACAGCGGCATCCGCCCCGGCGAAAAGCTCTACGAGGAGCTCCTGACCAGCAGCGAGGGCACCGACAGCACCAGTCATAGCGAGATCTTCAGCGCCAAGCTGCAACAGGTGGACCCGGCGCTGCTCAGCGCTCACCTCACCACCCTGCAGCAGTACGCCGCCGAGAACAATGTCGAGGCACTCCGCGCTGAACTCGCCCGTTTGATCCCGGAACACAAATTCGGCGCGGTCCGGTAATCGCAGTTCCGCGCCGATCAAAGGTTTGAATTTAGAGGTCGCAGCCCATCGCTCTCAGCATGTCATCGAAGTCCACTGGACGCGACACGCGCGTGGGCGCGGGCAGGGCACGCGGAGACGGAGCGACCGGCTGCGTCTGCGACACCGGAAAGACCCGACGGAACCACTGCGTGATGATGGCCATACATCAGTATGCGAACTTTTCGACATTGATGTATGTGAACGAGATAAATGCCATGAGGACATGCGGGGCAGTCAGGCAAGCAGCCCTCCTCCCCTCGATGGACATCAGACCGCATCGGTCCCACCGCCACCGACCGGCTCCACGTCGAGGGGACGCTCTCGGTCCGAGCGCGCGAAACTGATGCTGTCTTTCAGCTTGAGCAGCTCGCCGCACATGTCCATCATGACCTTCTTGCTCAGGTCGCCAGTCGCCACAGCCGTCGTAACAAAGGCGATGTCCCGCACCTGGCCGGTCAGAGTACCGGCCATAAAGTTCGCGTCGTCGGTGAGGTCCTTCCACGAGCCGGCAACGTCCCGCACGTCCGCCTGACCACCCAGCTTGCCTCTTCCCTATGCCTCCGTGATCCCCAGCTCAGTACATCTGAAAGGTGTCGACCGAAGGGAGCCGCAGCAGCTGCACGTCCAGCAGCGTCGTGCGGTGCGGTTCCAGCCAGCGCTGCAGGGTGGCGCTGTCCAGTCGCAGGCGCAGCGGCACCACCACCACCCGGCCTCCTGGCCCGGTGGGCGCATCCAGTTCCAGGTCCACGCCGTTCACCTCCGGCAGCGCCGCCACCCATTCGCCAGTCCGCGAATCATGACGGTGCGTTCGCAGATAGCACGTGAGAGTGTTCGGTGCCCCGGAGTTCACGTGCACGTCCTCGAACAGGTCATTGATCAGCTGCCGCGGCTGGCCGTTACCCCCAAACGAATTGACGTGCAGCGCGCAGCCGGGCAGTGGGCGGCCCAGCTGGTCCCAGGTGCGCACGATCAGCTGGGCATGCGGGTCATGCTGCGTGGCGGCAGGGTGCTGGACCTGGCCCAGTGGGCCATGCTCCGTCCCGCCCAGCGCGGCATACGTCTGCGCACTCACCGCTTCAAACTGACTCACCAGCGCGTCCACTTCAGCGGGGCTGGCCTTCAGCACGGCCGCGACCTGCCGCAGCACAGTTGCCTGGGGCCGCGTCCCCGTCAGGATGCCGGTCTCCGGGCCGATGTGCGCACAGTCCGGCAGCAGAGCGAACGGCACCACCGCGCGCCCATCGTGGCCCGGCTGGGACTCGCGCCGCACCACGTAGTACGGCTCGGGTGGCGCCGGCACCGGCTGACCCGGCAGTGCCGTGGCCGTCTCCCCCACGTACCGGGCCACCTGCGCCCAGTCCAGCCGGTCCGGGGGACTGGCCGGGCCCACCTGCACGTGAATGACGTTGGGGTTGCTGGCCGCCACGCGCACCACCCCGTCCGACCCGGCCTCGCGACCGGCGCGGAACGGCAGCGCGGCCCAGCCGGGCGGCAGCGCGCTGCCCATCAGGCTGGCTTCGAGCACCCCATAGTCCCGCAGCAGGTCCTGTCCCGGCGCCAGGAAGTGCAGGTGCAGGTCCAGCGCCCAGGGGGAGCCGAGTTCCAGCGCTGACAGCACCCCGAGGCCCCGCTCGGCGCTGCCCTGGCCGATCAGGTGCAGCCAGCGGGCCAGCTGACTGCGGCCCAGGTGAGCCCAGCCGCTCCCCCACTGCGCGCCGGCGAGGTGAATCAGCCGCCGCAACGGCGAGGGCCGCTCGCCCCGGCGGCGCACCCAGTTGCGCAGGACCAGCGCGCCGGTGCTGTGGGTCAGGGCGTTGAAGCCGCCCTTTAGCAGCTCGGGCCGCGCCGCCAGCGCCCGGTCGAGGGCCAGCGTCACGTCTTCCAGATCCACGTGATCGTCCAGGGTGACGTAGCGGCCCAGGTTGATGTCGAGCAGCGGCAGCCCGCGCAGCGCCTGCGGCAGCGTCCCGTAGATGTGCGCCGCCTCACCGGCCCGCCCTTCGGCCGAGAAGCCGTGCACCAGCACCAGCGGCTCAGTCACCCGATCACCGTCCGCTCAGCAGGAACGCGGCCCAGTCGCGCGGCGGGAGGCCCTGGCGCATCAGGTCCAACTTCGCCTGCCGCAGCGCCTCAGCCGGTTCGCTGCCGCCGGTGTAGCGGCGGTAGAAGCCGGCCATCAGCTGCCCGGTCTCGGCGTCCGGCACCCGCCACTGACTGAGGATGATCCGCCGGGCCCCGGCGGTCAGGAACGCCTGGTTGAGCCCGGCCACCCCCTCCCCCGCCACCGCGTCGCCCAGCGCGG
This sequence comes from Deinococcus sonorensis KR-87, assembly GCF_040256395.1. Lineage (NCBI taxonomy): Bacteria > Thermotogati > Deinococcota > Deinococci > Deinococcales > Deinococcaceae > Deinococcus > Deinococcus sonorensis. The sequence goes on from NZ_CP158299.1 coordinate 468,128, forward strand.
TCTCGCAGGCGGACAGCACCACCAGCTGGGTGCCGTCCAGCGACAGACCCGCCAGCTGCAGCCCTGAGAGCAGGCCATCACCCGGACGGCCGTTGACGGTCTGCTGCGCGCCCTCCAGGGCCAGGCCCACCCGCAGCAGCGGATTGGGCAGCTGACGGCGCTGCTGGTCCGTGCCAAGAAAGAAGCCGTGGGTGCCCACGTGCAGCACCGACGGCGAGCGCAGTTCGAACAGGTGGGCGCTGCTGGCGGCCTGGCCCAGGTAGGTTCGGGTGGTGGTGCCCAGCAACCGGGCCACCGTTCTGGCCTCAGTCTCCGTGCCCGGCAGCGCTGGGAAGACCGTGCCGCGCAGCAGCCGCGCCAGGGTGGGCAGCGCGGCCCGTGGCCCCGGCACCCCGGTGGCGGGCGGCGGGTCCACGCCCCTGGAGGCCGCCGACTCCGGCGCCGCCTCGTCCGCGAAGGCCGGATTGCCGAACACCGCCGGCGGACTGAGCGGCACGGTGTCGGCGGCCCGGCGCAGGCGCAGCAGGTCGCGGCCACTCGGGACGTAGCGGATCACGAAGCGTTCCAGAAGCGCCTGGTGGCCGTCCGAGAGCAGTTCGAACGGCAGGAAGTTCAGTGGGCCGTCCGGCGACACGACCAGCGCGTGGGCGCCGGCGAGCGACGCTTCCAGCGGCCGCAGCAACTGGTCGTAGAAGAAGGTGGTCTGCGGCTGCAGCGCCGCCAGGGAGGCGCCGCCCTCCGCACCGCGCCGCAGGGCCTCAAACTGCGGGGCCAGCCGCCCCGCGACTGGCAGCCACTGCACGTCCAACCGGCCGTCCCAGCGGTAAGCGTAGGCAAAGAGGTTGTTGTCGGACCACACGTAATCCAGGTACACCTCGCCCGGCTGCAGCACCGCCTGCAGGTCCTGTGCCTCGATCCTGCCCGGCAGCAGCAGGTCCTGAAAGCGGCCCAGCTGCCCCGACAGCTGTGCCTCCAGCGCGGAGAGTTCGGTGCGCAGCCCGGCCACCCGTGTCAGGCTCGCGGTCGCCTCTGCCGCACTGAGCGGCTGCACCGTGGACACGGCCGCCAGCTCCCGGCGCAGCGCCAGGTACCGCTCGACCTGCGCGCGCAACTGGGGGTCGGCCCGGCCCAGCAGCGCCGACAGCCCGTTCTCCAGCGCGAAGGCCGACCCCTTGTACGTGAGCCAGGTGCTGAAGGCGTCCTCGATCAGCGGCCGGCTGCCGGCCTCATCCGCCATCCGGTCGATGAACACCGTCTCGAAGTAGTGCTCCAGCTCGCTGCGGAGCTGCTGGTTGTAGCGGACCTTGCCGTCGGTGTCGAGCGTCTGGAAGGCCGCCTGCTGGTTGGCCAGAAAGGCCCCAATGTATAAGCGGTCATAGGCCAGTGACTTCCCGAAGTCGCTGACGCTGGACTGGCGGTACGTCTGGGCCAGGGCGGCGTAGATGCGCGCTGCGAACGGATGGTCTGGCCCGTAGCTGCGCTGGTACCCGGCCAGCGCCGCCGCGTACAGTGGCAGCGCCTCGCTGAAGCGCCGGGCCCGCGCGAAGACGTTCGCCAGGTCCTCGTCGAGCGGGGCCAGTTCCGGCGCGTCCAGTCCCAGGGCCGCCCGGTACACGCTCAGGCTGCGCTGCAGCAGCGGCAGGGCCACCGCGTCGTCCGAGCGCTGCACCGCCAGGCGACCGCGCTGCTGCAGCACCCAGGCGGTGTTCTCGGTGCCCTGCGGCACCAGCCGGTCCAGCCGCTCCAGCGCCTGCCGGAACGCCGCGTCGGCCGCGTCCAGCTGGCCCAGGTCGCGCTGCGCCACGCCGATGTACGCGACCAGCAGGGCGCTGTCGAGCGACGCCGCGCCGATCACGCGCTCCAGCACCGCCTGCTCCTGCTGAAACGCCTGCAGCGCCTCGGCCGGCTGACCCAGCTGCTCGTCGGTCCAGCCGATCCAGGTGAGCAACTGCAGCGTCTCCACAGACTCGGCGCCCAGGCGCGCGGCCCGCGCGGCGTACGCGGCCTGGAACGCCTTTAACGCCGACGGGAAGTCGCTCTGCTGGTACGCGGCGACCGCTTGCGCCGCCTGCAGCACGTCCGAAGGCACGTCCGCGCTGCCCTGTGCGGCGACCGGGCGCACCGCGCTGCCGGCCCACAGCAGCAGCGCCAGGGCCGCTGCCCCGCCGCGCGCCCGCACGCCGCGCCACATCCTGGTCATGATGCCCGCAGCATACCGGTCGCCCACCGGCCCCGTCACCCGCTTGAACCGCGCCGACCCTCACAGTAGGATGAGCTCATCCTGAGAAGTGCCCTGTGGAGGTCCGGCCGCCGCATGAAGCTCCTGCCTTCCGTCCTGTATCCCTGTCGTGTGGCGCGGCGTCGCTCCAGTACCGCGCGGTTCCAGCGGGCCCCGAACGCCGCCCGCTGGAACTGCCCGCCCAGATGACCTCGCCTCAGCCCCCTCGCTGGCGCCCGTCGCCCCAGACACTCCAGGTGCTGCGCGAAAGCGGCCTGGCGGTGCTGGTGTTCTTGTTGCTGTCCTGGGCCGCCACCGAGGGCCGGCTCGGGTGGTTCTCCGACACCCTGGCCGACGCGCAGGACAAGGCGTACGACGTGCTGGCCGGCTTCGAGTACCAGTTCGCGAGTCCGGTGGCTCCGCCGCCTGGCACCCCGAGGGTGGTGTTCGTGGACATCGACCAGGCCACGGTGAACACCTACAACCCCGGCCCGTACCTGTTTCACCGCGGCCTGCTGGCCCGCCTGGTGGAGCGGCTCGGCGCCGCGCAGCCGCGGGCCCTCTACCTGGACCTGAACCTCAGCGTGGCCAGCCAGGAACCGGACCTCCAGCGCACCGGCGCTGCACGTTTTCCCCGCTCGGCCGGGGATCAGGCGCTCCTGCGGGTGCTCACCACCCCCCGGCGCTTTCCGGTGCTGCTGTCGCAGCCGCAGCTGTTCGGCGAGCCGGTGCGCGCGCTGCCGGGGTCGCTGTGCTGGGTGCGGCCGGACGTGATCACCGACCGCGGCGACACGGTGCGCCGGATTCCCCGCCGCGTGCCGCCGGGCCCCTCCCCGGCCGCCGAGGCGCTGGCGCTGGCCGCCACGCCGCAGGGCTTCCACTGCCAGGCGTCACAGGCAGAGCCGCTCGCGGCGCCGCCCAGCAACGTGTACCGCTCGGAGCTGTACGGCGAACCGGTCCTCTTTCACCGCGTGCCATCCGCCGACAGCGCCGACTACGGCTGGCCGGGCCTGAGCGTGGTGCGGGCCGGTGACCTGCTGGACGCCGATCCGGTGCAGCTGGAACCGGGCGCGGTGGTGGTGGTGGGCCGCACCGACCGCGCCAGCCAGGACCAGCACGCCAGCGCCGTGGGCCAGCTGCCGGGCATCACGCTGCACCTCGACGCGCTGATGACCCTGCTCACCTACCACCACACCCTCCAGCCGGTGCCGCCGCTGCTCGCGGCGCTGGCGGCGTTCCTGGCGATGCTGGTGGCGATGCTCGCCGCGCCGCTCCTCAGCGGCCTGCTGGCCCGCGCGCTGCAGCGCCTGGGCCTGCCGCGCGGCTGGAGCGTGGCGTTCGAGCACCCGCTGATGTGGGCGCTGCTGTTCCTGACCGCCTTTCTCGCGTACCGCTCCCTGGGGCGGTTCCTGGATTACGCCCTGCCGATCCTGAGCCTGGAACTCAGCCGGCTGGCGCTTCACCGCCAGACCGGGAAACTCGTGACCAAAACCCTCAAACTGGCGAAGCTGCTGTGAGCGGCGAAGGAGTGTGGATGATGCGCAGGACCATCGCGGCCGCCCTGGTGGCCTGGAGCCTCACCGTTGCCGGCGCGCAGACGGCCGACCACCTGACGCTGCCCGCCGGCAGTCGGGTGACGGTGCGGCCCGCCGGGCTGGAGTACCGCGGGCCGCTGGAGGTGCCGCTCTCGGCCGGCGATCAGGCGTGCGTGGCGGCCGGCACGGTGAGCGTCACGGCCAGCGGCGTGCGCCGGAGCCTGCGGGCCGGCGAGTGCCTGCAGGTGCCGGCGCCCCGCTCGCTGCTGACCAGCCTGACCGACGTGGTGCGCTCCTGGCTGCCCAAGAGCCGCAGCGCCGGCACCACCAACGCCGAGTCGCGCGCAGCCGAGGCGTGCAGCGAAGCCGCGCCGGACCTGCTGCTGCCCCGCGACTACCCGCTGCCCACCCTGCAGCTCCCGGTGACGTACCCGCCGGACCCGCGCACCGTGCGGGTGTACGGCCCGCAGGGACAACTGCTGTACCAGGCGACGCAGACGCAGCCGGACCAGGGCTTCGACCTGCCGCTCGCCCCGCTGCGCCAGGCGACCGAGGTCGAGGTCAGCGACGCGCTGGAGCAGGCCATCTACCGCGGGCCGGTACAGTGGGTGGAGTTCCCCGGCCCGGCCGGCCTGGACCCCGCCGCCCTGACCGAGCGCGCCCGCGCGCTGCTCGACACCGGGCTGATCGGGTACACCGTGCCGGCCTACACCCTGCTGCTGCGCGCCGGGGAAACCGAAGCCGCCCAGACGCTGTACCGCGACGTGATTCACCCGTGCTTCGTGACGCTTGAGTGATGCCTGACCAAGCGGGCGACACCGGACGGAAGGGGGGGCACCAGGAGCGGCCTGCAGCACCACCCGGTCCTCCGGGTTGACCGTGGGGCCTGCCCCTTCGTCCTCTCCCCTGCTTGGATGGACCTCCCGAACCTCCTGATTCCGGTCAAGTGGCGTCTGATACGCCTGCTTCTTGCGACCCCAACGTCAAGCACATAAAAACATCTGCACGGGCGAACCGCGCGAACGGCCATTTCTCAGCGCTCAAACGCTGAAACCCCAGGGAGGTGTACAGCGCGATCGCAGGAACGAGACGGCTGCTGCTGGCCAGATACAGCGTCTGGGCGCCAAGCCGCCGGGCCTGCTCCATGGCATGAACCATGAGCTGTCGTCCGGTGCCCTGGCCCCGGTGGTCCGGGGAGACGGCCATTTTCGCGACCTTGTAGACGCCAGGGCCATACGCCATCAGGGCCACACATCCCACCGGTCTGCCCTCCCGATGCGCGAGGTACACCTGCCCCCCTGGCTCAATCACCTCTCGGTGGGGGTGATTCAGGATCTGCACGTCACTCGGTTCCATCTCGAAGTGCGCTGTGATCCACTCGGCATTCAGGTCATAGAAGGCGCGTTCATCCGCGGTCCCCGTCATCGGCGCGATCTTTACGGCCCCGTGGCTGGTCCTGGCCGAAGCTTTGGTGGTGTCGGTCATGCTGGCTTCCTCCTGGCTGCACCTTAGGAAAATCTGGACCTCCTGAGGAGGACCAGTTTGGGTAAGCTGGCCCCATGACGCAGCGCAAGATTTCCCCGGCGACCTTGACGCACCTGCTCGGCCGCTGGCCTGGCCGGGGAGCGGCGTATCTCAACCTGGCGCGGGGAATCCAACAGCTGATCCTGGACGGCCGACTGCCACTCGCGGCGCAGCTTCCCAGCGAACGGGCGCTCGCCGATGCCCTCGGGCTCAGCCGGAACACCATCAAAGCGAGCTATGACGTGCTCCGGGACGACGGGTTCGTGCAGGTCCGGCCCGGCACACGCGGCGTCATCACGCTTCCCCCGACGGCCAGCACGCCGGGGGTCCCGTTGCCCCCACTCACCCACCCGCACCTGATCGATTTCGCGGTCGCGGCCCTGCCTGCCCCAGAAGGTCTGATCCACCAGGCGTTCGCGCACGCCCTGACCGCTCTGCCCGCCTATCTCCCCACCCACGGGTACACGCCCCTCGGGCTGCCCGCTCTGCGAGAGGCCGTCGCGGCGCGGTACGCCGCGCGCGGCCTGCCCACCTCTCCAGACCAGATCGTGGTCACCTTCGGGGCCCAGCACGCGTTCAGCCTGATCGTCCGCACCCTCACCCGGCCGGGGGACCGCGTCCTGGTCGACCAGCCCACGTACCCGCACGCGCTGAGCACCCTGAGGGAATCGGCCTGCCGGGTCATCCCCGTCGCCCTGACGCCCGAGGGCTGGGACCTGCCAGGCTTCGAAGCGGCCGCGCGCCAGACTTCACCGCACCTCGCGTACCTGATCCCCGACTTCCACAACCCCACCGGGCACCTGATGCCAGACGGCGTCCGGAAGCAGGTCATGCGCGTCCTGCGTGACACCCGCAGCGTGATCGTGATCGACGAAACCCTCGCCGAACTGGCCCTGGACGTCCCGCCCCCGGTGCCGTTCGCCAGCCATGATCGGCAGGCCGCAGTGGTGAGCATCGGCTCGATGAGCAAATCTTTCTGGGGTGGCCTGCGCCTCGGCTGGATCCGCGCCCCCCGTGATGTGGCCGAACGCCTGGCCGCCGCGCGCTCCGCGATGGACCTGGGAACCCCGGTGGTGGAACAGCTGGCCAGTGCCTGGCTGCTACAGGACCCGGAGCAGGCTCTTCAACCCCGACGGGACCAGCTCCGGCAGCAACGGGATGTGCTGGCCACGCAGTTGCGCGATCACTTTCCGGAGTGGACGTTCCGCGTCCCGGAAGGCGGCCTCTCGTTGTGGGTGACGCTGCCTCAGGCGGTCGGACCATCCGTGCTGGCCCAGGCGCCCCGCTTCGGCCTCCGCCTGACGGCTGGAGAACGGTTCGGCCAGGCGGGCGTGTTCGCGCGCCAGCTGCGTCTTCCTTTCGCACGCCCGGCCGATGAACTGCAGGAGGGCGTCTCTCGGCTTGCCCGGTTGTTCCGGGGTGGGAGCGCGCAGGAGACCAGAGCTCACACGTCACAGTCCGCGGCACACGAGGACGTGTGAACGTCCTCGCAGAGATGGGTCGGCCGCGGCATTCGCCTGAATCCGGCACGTTCGCCCGACCCTGGTCCATGGGAGCGACGCTCCCTTCTGTTCCAGAGGCGAGTCCACCTGCACCCCAGCCGGTGCAGGAGAGGCTTGATCAACCCGGTCCGCCCTGAAGCGTGGAGAAGGTCAGGTCCCTGAGCACCGCCACCCTCATCTCAACCAGGCCCGTGCCCCATTCGCTGATTGATCTCGGCGGCCAGGATCGTCAATCGATCTCCTCTGTGGTCTGGTCCTCCCCCTGACCTCGACGTCCAGCGGCAGCTCATCCATCGGCCTCCACGGGACATTTATACTCTGCTCATGTGTGCGTGGCGGCTGGAGCTGCTGGGTGCCCCCACCCTGTGGGCTGGGGACGGCTCCAGCAGCCGGCTGGAGCGAAAACCCGCCGCGCTGCTCGCGTACTTGGCGCTGGAGACGACCGCCTCGCGTGAGCGGGTGGCCAGCCTGCTGTGGCCGGACTCTCCGGAGCGCACCGCGCGCAACAATCTGGTGCAGGCGCTCCGCAAACTTCAGCAGCGCACCGGCCACCCCCTGGTCAGCGGCGGGGCCATTCTCTCGTTCGATCCTGACGTGAACGTGGACGCCGTCCAGGCGAGGGCGGCGCAACGCGAGGAGCGGTTCGAGCAGCTCCTCGCCTTCCCGGCGGTGCTGCTGGACGGGTACAGCTACGAGGACTGCCCGGACTTCGCCGAGTGGCTGACCTACGAACGCGAGCGGAGCCGCGAGGCGCGGCTGACCGCGCTGCGGCTGCTGGCGCAGGACACCGAGCTGCTGGGCGACTGGTCCGGCGCGCTGCGCTGGGCGCAGCAGCTGCGCGAAGAGGACCCGCTGTCCGAAGAGGCGCACGTGACGCTGATGCGCCTGTGTCACCTGCAGGGCGACCGGCACCGCGCCCTGGAGTGGTACGGGAAGTGCGAACGCCTGCTGCGCGAAGAGCTCGGCGTGGCGCCGCTCGCCAGCACCCGCGCGCTGATGCAGCGCATCCGAGACACCGTCCCCCCTGCGGAGGCGGTGGTGCTCCCCAGGCATCCCCCCCTCGACGTCACCCGCCCGCCACAGCTGCTCGGCCGCGCGGCCGAATGGACCCAGCTGTGCGCGGCGTGGGCGGCGGGAAAGCTCGCCTTCGTCAGCGGCCCGCCCGGCAGCGGCAAGTCGCGGCTGGCGATGGACCTCGCCGCGGCGCACGGGCCGGTCCTGCTGCTGTCCTCGCGGCCCGGCGATCCCGTCACGCCCTACGCGACCCTCACGCGCGCCGCCCGCACCTGCCTGGAGCACGTCCCGGCCGACACGCTGCCCGGCTGGGTGCGGGTGGAGGTGTCGCGCCTGCTGCCGGACGTGGCGCCGGAGGGCCCGCCGCCCGCCCCGATGACCAGCGATGCGGACCAGACCCGCTTCCTGCAGGCCCACCTGACCGTGCTGCGCGCCGCGCTGGAGGGCGGCCGGGCGCTGGTCCTCGACGACCTGCAGTTCAGCGACGCGGCGTCGCTGAGCGCCCTGCGACACGCGCTCAGCGAGCTGTCGACCGCCGCGAACGGCGCGCGTGCCGTGGCGGTGTTCCGCACGGGCGAGCTCGATGCCGCGGCCCTGGTGGACCCGCTGGTCCGCGAGGCCTGCGCGGTGCACGTCCCGCTGCCGCCCCTCACGGACGACGCGATGCGCGACCTGATCGCCAGCCTGAACGTCCCGGACCTCGCGGCCCTCACCGAACCGCTCGTCCGGCACGCCGCCGGGAACCCGCTGTTCGCCCTGGAGACGGTGCGGCTGATGGTGCAGCGCGGCGGGCCGGCCCCGGCCGGGACCCTGCCGATCCCGCCGCGCATGGAGGAACTGATCCGCCAGCGCCTGGCGGGGCTGTCGGGACAAGCGCTGCGGGTGGCTCAGGCGGCGGGCGTGCTGCAGACCGCATTGCAGGTCGACGTCGTGGCCGACATGCTGGGCGCCCCCTTCCTCGATGTGATGGATCACTGGCAGGAACTGGAGGCCGCGCAGATCATCGCCGCCGACCGCTTCGCGCACGACGTGCTGGCCGAGACGGTCCGGGCCGCCACGCCCGCCGCGTACCAGGGGGCCCTGAACCGCGCGGCGGCCCGTGCCCTGGAGCAGCACGGCGCCGACCCAGCGCGCATCGCGCGGCACTGGCTGGACGGCCAGCAGCCGCGCCGCGCCGCGCCGTTCCTGATGCAGGCCGCCCAGCGCGCTCACGAACGCTACCTGTTCCGGGCCGCCGCCGACCTGTTCGCGTCCGCCGCCGCCGCCTTCGGATCGGACGGCGCGGACGCGGAGCACTTCACGGCCGCCGTCCGCGAGGCCGAGTGCCTGGTGGCGCTGGGGGACCGCGACGCCCTGGTGCCCCGCACCGATCACCTGAGTGCCGTCGCGAGGACGCACGAGCAGCGCGCGCTCGCCGCGAAGGCCCAGACGCACCGCGCCCTGGCGTTCGGCGACCTCACCCTGCTGGAACGCGAAGCACAGGCGGGCCTCGACCACGCCACCGCCAGCCGGCAGCCGCTGCTGGAAGCGGAGCTGCTCGAGTCGGTCGCGATCGCTGCGTTCCTGCAGGGCCGCCAGCCGGACGCGCAGGAGAGCTTTGAGCGCATGCGGGTGATCGGGGAGGCGCACGCCCACCCGAAGTGGACGTACGTCGCCCACGCCGGGCTCGGGATGGTGGCCGAGCAGCAGGGCCGCGCGGCCGACACCCTGCGCCACTACCGGCTGGCGGAGCAGGCCTGTCTGGCGGGGCTCACCGGGCCCACGGCAACGGACCCCGGAGACGCCGCCGGGGCGGCCAACAAGCTCGGGGACGCCCTGATCATCGCGGGCCAGGTCGAGGCCGCCGAGGGGGCCTACCTCCGCGCGAGGGCGCACCTGCGGGACATCCGTGGCTTCGACCCGCCCCAGGTGATCGCCGCGTACGGGCTCGCCACCTGCCTGCATGCCCGCGGCGCCTATGCCGCCGCGCTCGACACGCTCGACCACGCCTTCACGGCCTACGGGCAGAGTGCGGCGAGCATCGCCCGCCTGCTGCTGCTGGAGCGCGCGCGGGTGCTGCTGTCGCTCGGGGACCCGGAGGGCGCCCTCGCCCTGGCGGACGCGGCCATCCAGCACGGCGACCTGCCGCCGAACCGGCGCTGGGACGCCCACCTAGTGCGGTCGCAGGCCCTTGGCGCCCAGGGCCGGCCGGACGAGGCTCTGCAGGCCCTGGACGACGCCACCGCCGCCATCCTCGGCATAAGGACGCCCATGATGGATGTCAAGCTGACGCAGCAGCGCGCCACGCTAGTGCCGGGGCCGGATCGCCTCCCGCTGCTGCGCCGGGCCCTGGACGTCGCCCGCCAGTACGACCTGCACGGCTGTGCACCGGCCCTGCTCACCCGGCTGGCACAGACGCGGCTGGAAGCGGGCCTCCCGGTGGACGTGCCGCCCGCACCGGACGCCCCAGCGCAGCGCGTGTCGCGCGGCGAGCTGCGGCTCACCCGCGCGCTGGTGGCGCAGCAGCGCGGTGATCCCGAGGCTGCGCGCTGGCTGCAGGCGGCCCTCGGCTGGGTACAGGACACCCTGGCGGCCCACGTCCCAGCCGACTACCAGGCGTCCTTCCTGCACCATGCGCCGGGCGTGCCGCAGATCCTGCAGCTCGCGGGGGCCGAGCTGGAGGCGGCGGTGCAGCGGGCCTGAGCGGAACATCGGATTGGTCGGGCACCGGATCATCACCCCGCGTGGGGCGCGCCCTGCATCACGATCCTGAGGCGGAAGGCAACGGCCGCGGAGTGTGCACGACGCTGAAGGTGGTGTCCTCCTCGGCGTGGCCGATCGCCGCAGACGGATAGGCGCCCGAACGCCGGTACTTCGCCTGAAGGAACGCCCCGTTCTCCCCCGGCTGCCACGTGCTGAGGGTGAAGCGGTGCTCCCCGGCGAGCGGCCCGGCGCTCTGCTCATCCTTGTGGAAGAAGGCGAACAGCCCGGCCCAGAAGCTCATCCAGCTGGTGCCGTGCGAGCCGTCGGCGCACTCGGCCTCCACGTGCTCGGTGGGCTCGCCCGTGTCGATGGTGAGGTCCCAGTCGAGCCGCGCGCCCTGTTTCGTCAGCGCCATCAGCTCCGGTCGCTCGAAGCGGATCAGCTGCAGGTCGGAGAGGTCGAAGGCCACCGAGCGGGCGCAGCCTTCGCCGAAGGCGGTGCGGTAGAAGCCGTAGTCGACCGGGGCCGCGCCCCACGGGGCGGGCGTCTGCTCCGGCAGCACCGGCAGGGTGAACGTCACCGCCGCGTGCACCTCCGCGGACGCGTCATCGTCCGTCAGGTTGTACTCGTCCGCGGGGTAGGTCACGCCGAGGCTGGACGTCATGCGCAGCTCAAAGGTGCCGCACGCCTCCGCTTCCGCCCGGATGCGCGCCTGGGTCTCCTTCTTGAAGTAGCCGTTGAACTGCGGGTCCTTCAGCGCCCAATAAGCGTATTTGTACAAGTCGTCCAGGACGGTGAGCTCGTGGTCCTCCACGCACCGCCGGGCGAGGGTCTGCGCGGCGTTGGTCAGGCCGGCGGCGGCCAGCGCCCACGCGGCGGCCCGCTCGTCCCGGAACAGCGACGTGTATCCCTGGCGCCTGACGTCCCCGTCCCACTTCTCCAGCGCCCGGAGCGCCGCGTCGAAGCGGCCCTGGTCGGTCTTCGCCGCCGCGAGCTGCCGCCGGACACCCGCGTACGCCTCGGCCAGCGCGATGCCGCCGGGCGAGAGAGGCAGCGGCACCGGGTCCTGCACGAACGCCAGGGGAGCGGTGCCCCACGGCTGGGCCCGCGTGCCGGCCAGCGGCCCCTGAACCGGAAGGGCGGACGCCAGGCCACTGCCGCCCAGCAGCACCGCCAGCCACCAGGACCGCCTCACGATTCCCCCTCCTCGCCCGGCAGGCGCATCTGAAGGCGCATGACCCGGAGAACGAGCTGGGCGTCGTTCTGCCGATACCCCCGGGCCACCATCCGGCCGGTCATCGTCAGGCTGCCGGTGAAGCCACGGCGCCGGAGCTCCGCCGCCGTGGCCGCCGGAAACGAGAAGCTGCCGTCGTCCACCGCCGTGCAGGAGAAGATCAGGTCCCCGTCGTCCTGGCGGCCGGTCAGCAGCACCAGCGCGCCCGGATCGCGGGAGGGATTCGACCACCGGAAGATGGTGTCGGGCGTGACGTCGTCCGCCGCCGGCGCGGTGAGGGCAAGCGGCGCCACCGTCGGGACCGTCAGGCCCTTCATCGCCGGGAAGCCCCCGGCCGCGCCGGGAATGTCGAGCTTCAGGTCGGGCGGCGGCGCCTGGGGGAGCGGCGCGCGCAGGGTGTACGAGAACAGCTGGCCCTGCCGGGTACGCGGCAGCAGGGCGTACGGCTGGGCGCCGCGCAGGGTGAGCGGATCGCCGGCGTCCAGCGTGCGGGCGGGAACGCTGGCGGACGTCCAGGCGTCCGGGCGCGGCTGGTCCGGGCTGGCCGCGGGGTCCTCTGCCTGCACCGTGCAGGCATCGTGAGCCTCCACGCCGGCGGCCTCGCCCTGGCCGGGCACGAAGCGGGCCTCCACCGTCACGGTGGTGGACAGGCCCTGACCCAGCAGCGGCACCTGCACGGTGGTCAGGGACACCTGCCCGGCACGGGTGACGGGCGGCAGCGGGGTGGAGGACGAGGCGGCGGCACTCAGCACGGCGCAGGCCAGGGTGGCGACCATGCTCGGCGGCACAGGATGTGGGGTGGGTCGCGTCATACGGGTTCATCTGCCTTTCGGGGAGGAGGACCAGCACCGAGCTGGAGCCGTGGCCTTCAGCGCTGCCGCTTCACTTCACGCGGACGGTGAAGGCGTGGGTGAGCCCGTCGAGGGCGCTGACGTTCTCGCTGAGCGTGACGCTCGCGACGGTGCGCCCGTCCGGGATCAGCCCCAGCAGCCGCACCGAGAGCTGCTCGCCCGGCCGCAGCTCGCCCTCGGCGTCCGCGTTGCGGTCGGCGCGCACCATCACATCCGTGAACTTGACCCGCTCGCCGTTGTCCAGCGTCACTTCCGCCGGGAACACGTCGCCGCGGTAGAACTGGCTTTTGCTGCCCGCGTTCTTGAGGGTCAGGGCCACGACCGCCACCTGCTGCCCGTCCTCGGGGGCCGCAAAGGCCGTCAAGGTATCCCTGGTGTACGTGACGCCCTTGACCTGCGCGTCGAAATACCCGAGCGGCAGCGTGGTGCCCAGGGCCGCTGGAATCACGGCGGGCGCGGTGACCGGGTCATTGGGGGTGCTGAGCGCGGCGGGCAGCGGCTTCACCACGCCGCGCAGGTCGTAGCGCAGCACGGCCGGATGGTCGTCGCCGAGCGGCTGGACGATCAGCTTCGGCACCGGCCCGGTGGCCGGCACCAGGATGGCGGTGACCACGTCGATCCTCTGCCCCGGTTTCAGCTGCAGCTCCAGCGGCGTGGTCTGCCCCTCGCGCGACAGGGCGTCCTCGGCGTCGTGGTTGACGTCCTGGGCGTCCACCGCCGTCAGCTTGAGCTGGTCGCTGCGCACCAGCAGGTCCTGCTGCTGCGGGTTGTGCAGGGTGTAGTGCACGATCAGGAGCTTCTGCTCGCGGGTCGGGATGACGCTGCCGCCCCCGACGTTCGCCCGCCCCACGCTGAACTCGGCGCCGCGCAGGATGAAGTTCATGGGGTTCTGCCGGCCCACGGTGTACTCCTGCCCCGGCCGGGCGGCGTCGCCGGGCCGCTGAGCCGTGCCCATCACGGCCGGCCCGGACACCTTGGCGAACACGAGCGTTCCCCGGCTCACGGCGACGGTCAGGCCCAGCGCTTTGGCGAGGCTGTTCACCTCCGCGTACGGGCGGCCGTTGATGGAGACGGTGCTCGGCAGGGCCTTGACGTTCAGGGAGGTTCTGAACGCCTTGACGAACGCCTGTGCGTCCAGATAGGTCCGGTCGGCGCGCTGCTGGGTATCGAGCGTGGTGTGGACGCCCCCGTATGAAACGGAGTTGGGTGCCGCCAGGGCGGGGGTGAGCAGGGCGAGGCTGAGGGCAATCATCATGCGGTGGTTCATCAGGTTCCTTTCCGTCGTCACGGGAGCCGCGCCAGACGCAGCGAAGACGACGAGAAGGTAGACCGAACCGGATGTATTTCCGATGATTCGCCCTGGCGTGCTGTCCAGCGCATGCGGTTGGAGCGCGTAGCCCTGGTCCGGTGAGCGACACCGTTCGGCCCGGCCACTCAACCGCTGGCCTTTCGGCCTCCTCTCGTGCAGCGACCGGATCACCGGCAGTTCATCCCGCGTACGCCACTGTGCGTCATGCCGACGCCTGACCCTCTGGACGCTCCGCCATGACGCCCCCCCACCAAGACGACGCGCCGCGGCTCTACGTGCTGCGCATCTGGTTCGAGCATGACGGCCTGCTGCAGGTGTGGCGCGCGTCCATCCGCCTGCAGGACCAGCGCCGCGCCTTCAGTTCCCCGCACGACCTGCTGAGCTTTCTCGAGGCGGAAGTGGCGCGGGACGGGCCAGACCGGAACGGCTGACCGCGGATGCTGGGGTTCCCCTGCCCGCAAACGAGCAGGCCCCCTGCGGTTCAGGGCCTGCTCGGCGGTGCTCTGGATCACGGCACAGCGTCGCTTCAGGACGGTCCTTCGAGATTCGGGCCGACGGGGCCTGCCAGACGTCTCGAGTCGTTCATCGCGTCCATGGCCTGGTTCAGGCGGTGCTGCCCCGCAGTGAAGTCTCCCGCAAAAACGGCAGCAACAGGGCGAGCAGACTCCAGAGCCGTGTCAGGATGGCGCCTCCCGAGCTGCGTCTCTGCTCGGCGGGTCAGCCCACAGACAGGGCTCAGCATGGGCGTGGGTGGCCAATCCCAATGTTGGTGCGCATCTGTGTCTCGGATCGCCCGCGGGAGGAGCACGCCAACACCGGCCAGCCTTTAGGTGGAGCCGGGCACGGGTGACACGCCTGAACTCAACTCCGGTCCGACCGCCCGAACCGTGTTGGGCGAGCCGGTTGCCCAGGCTCGCCCAATGAACTGGCGTTTGTCCGCGGTGGACTCCCCTTCTTCTGCCCTTACCGTGACACCCAGAGCGGCGTACTGCTGAAGGTACCGGAATGACCGCAGGTGTCAAAGCCGTTGAACATCAGGGACGTCTCAGTGGTCGTCAGGGCATCCGCGTCGTGGGTGGCGATCTTCAGCGGCGTTTTCGACGGGCCGTCCACCAGCATCGCCGAGACGGTGTAGCGGCCGACCGGGATGTCCCGGACCCCGCCGCGCAGGGTGCCGGTCTTGATGACGGTCTTCCCGGTGCTGCCGTCGATCAGCGGCCCATCCGGCACGAACTTCACTTCCACGGTGGCATCCCAGTCCACCATCTGGTCCTCGGTGGCGTTGATCAGGTTGTTGAACGCGACCGTACCGCCCCAGACCGCGTCGCCCTCTTCGCCGGTGTCGCCGGTCATTTTCCAGGTGAAGCTCCGCACCGCGCCGTTGGCCGGGTTGAACGCTTCCGCGTCGCTGCGGCTGTTGGGGGCCATGCGCACGCAGTAGTGCCGACCGTTGTACGTGACTTCCTTGAAGGCGGTGGCGTAGTACGGCGCCGTCTGGGTGTTGAGCGGCACCGACTGGTAGCGTCCCTGGGCGTTCGTGAACGCGAAGAAGGTGCCGCGGAACATCGCGGGCTCAATGATGATCCGGGCGTCCGCGACCGGCGCGCCGCGCTCGTCGAGCACCTGACCCGCCACGGTATTCGCGGCGGCGCCCACCGGCCCCGGCACCGGCGTGCCTCCACCCGCCGACGGTCCTGCTCCCACGCTGCTCCCCCCACACGCCGAAAGCGTCAGGGCCACGGTGGCCAACACCAGTACGTTTCGCATACATCCTCCTTGGCGGAGTCGGACCGCTGGTCTTCACGGCCCGTTCTCGCTTGGGGTCAGGGTGCACCACACAGGATGTATTTCGAATGATTGCTCCCCCACCCGCCGCGAGGGTCTGGCAGGCTTGAAGGTGGCTGTGCTGACCGGCAACGAAACTGCATCGCCTTCCGGCACCTCGCCTCGCGGGCGTCCGGGGCTGAGCGACGCCGGCCAGCGACACGAGACGCGCGCCTCGATCGTCTCGGTGTCTCGATCGACGTGAGCCGCGGTTCACGGTCCGGAAGCGCGGATCTGCACGTCAGACGGTTTCGCTGCCAACCTCGCCGACCGGCTCCAGTTCGAGGGGACGCTCGCGGTCCGGAAGCGCGAAGCTGAACGTCGCGCCTTCCCCCTCCCGCCCCTCGGCCCAGACCCGGCCGCCCTGCCGGGTCACCAGCCGTTTGACGTTCGAGAGCCCCACCCCAACGCCCTCGAACGAGTTGCCGTGCAGGCGTTTGAAGATCCCGAACAGCTTGTTCGCGTAGGCCATGTCGAACCCCACGCCGTTGTCGCGGATGTGCACGGCATGCTCGTGGTCCTGGTGGGTGGCCCAGATGTCGATCACCACCTCCTCGCGGTGGCAGGAATACTTCAGCGCGTTCGACAGCAGGTTGACGAACACCTGCCGCAGCGCGGTGAGGTCCCCTTGAACGACCGGCAGCTGCTGGACGTTCCAGCGCACGCGATCAGACTGGTCCTCCGGCGGCAGCTCCCGAATCACTTCCCGGACCAGCGCGGTCAGGTCGACCGGGCGCAGGTCCAGGTCCTGGCGGCTGGTGCGGGCGAAGTCCAGCAACCCCAGAATCAGCCGGTCCATGCGGTGGGTGGCCTCCTGGATCGTCTGCAGGTACCCGAGGGAGCGTTCCGACAGCTCGTGACCCGCCTTGCGGTGCAGCAGGTCCGCGAAGCTGGCGATGTGGCGCAGCGGCGTGCGCAGGTCGTGCGACACGCTGTACGCGAACGCCTCGAGTTCTGCGTTCATGTCCTGCAGCTGCGCGGTCCGCTCCTGCACCCGCGCTTCGAGCGACACGGTCAGCGCCTGCAGCTCCTGCTCCATGTGCTTGCGGTCGGTGATGTCCCGGCCGGTGGACACGAAGTGCGTGATGTTCCCCCGCGGGTCCTTGAGCGGGGTCAGCGTCTTCTCCTCGGTGTACAGGGTGCCGTCCTGCCGGCGGTTGACCACCTCGCCCCGGTAGGTGTCGCCGCGCGCCAGGGTGGTCCACATGTCAGCGTAGAACGCGTCGTCGTGGACGCCGGACTTCAGCAGGTCCGGACGACGGCCCAGCGCCTGGTCTCGCCGGTAGCCGGTGACCGTCTCGAAGGCCGGGTTCACGTACTCGATGGTGCCGGCGCGGTCGGTGATGAACACCGGGTCGGCCAGCTGGTCCAGGGCCCGCGACAGCTTGTCGCGCTCCTGCCGGGCCCGCTGCGATTCGCGCCGCAGCTGGGTCTGCGCCTGTTGGGCCCGCTGCGCCTCGAACGCGCGCAGCTGCCGTTCCTGACTTTGCAGCGAGAGGGTCTTGAGGTGCAGGTCCACGAACACGCCGACCTTGGCGCGCAGGATCTCGCTCTGGACCGGCGCGAAGATGAAGTCCACCGCGCCGAGCCGGTAGCCGCCCAGCAGCTCGGTCTCCGCCCGGTCATAGGCGGTCACGAAGATGATGGGCGTGGACTCGCTCTGCGGCCGGCTGCGGATCAGGCTGGCGGTCTCGAAGCCGTCCATGCCGGGCATCCGCACGTCCAGCAGAATCACCGCGAAGTCGCCTTTCAGCAGCAGGCGCAGCGCCTCCTCGCCCGAGCCGGCGAACACGATCGGCTGCTCCAGCACCTCCAGGGCGGCGGCCAGCGCCAGCCGTTTGGACGCCTGGTCGTCCACGATCAGGATCGGTGCGGTCGGCAGGGTCATGCGGGCGGCCTGCCCCGAGGACGGGGAGCGCTGCTGGGTGGCCGGGTGTGCTTCACGACAGCCCCCGGCTCAATGGGCCAGCCAGATCCGCAGCAGCGACAGCAGCTGATCGGTGTTGACCGGCTTGCTGATGTAGTCGCTGGCCCCGGACTCGATGGACTTCTCCCGGTCGCCGGGCATGGCCTTGGCGGTCAGGGAGATGATCGGGAGCGTCTTGAACTTGCGGTTCTGACGGATCAGGCGCGTCGTCTCGTAGCCGTCCAGCTCCGGCATCATCACGTCCATCAGGACCGCGTGGATGTCCGGCGTGCTCTCCAGCATGCTGATGGCGTCCTGCCCGTTCTCCGCCGTGAAGACGGTCATCCGGTGACGCTCCAGCACGGCCGTCAGGGCGAAGATGTTGCGGATGTCGTCGTCCACCACCAGCACGCGCTTGCCGTGCAGGGCCGAGTCCTGCCGCCGCTCCTCGGCCAGCAGCTGACGCTGGGCCTCCGGCAGTCCCGCCTCGTCCTGGTGGACGAACAGCGTGACCTCGTGCAGCAGGCAGCCGGGCGTGCGGGCGTCCTTGAGGATCAGCGCGCGCGCCGCCTTGCGCAGCTGCACCTCCTGCGGCCGGGTCAGGTCCTGGGCGCTGTACGCGATCACCGGGACCGTCTTGGCCTGCGGGTGCTTCTGCAGCAGTTGCAGCACTTCCATGCCGACCGCGGCGCCCGGCTGCAGGTCCAGCACGATGCACGCGAACGCCTCCTGCCCGAGGGCCTCCAGCGCCTCGGCCGCGGTCCCCACCGCCGTGACCGCCACGTCCGCCCCGCCGACCAGCTGCTTCATCTGCTTGCGCTGCGCCGCGTCTGCCGCAACGAGCAGCAGCGGGCGCGGCTGACCGGACCGGACCGCTTCCAGCCGGTCGAAGGCCTGCGTCAGGTCCGCCTTGTCGCCGGACTTCATGATGTGCCCGACCGCGCCGAGCTTGCGGCCCACCAGGCTGTGCTCCGCGCCGGAGATGATGTGCACCGGGATGTGGCGCGTCACCGGGTGGTGCTTCAGGTGGTCCAGCACCACCCAGCCGCTGGTGTCGGGCAGCGTCAGGTCCAGCAGGATCGCGTCCGGCCGGTGCGTCTGCGCGAGGCTCAGCGCGTGCTCGCCCAGGGCGGTGATGAAGCCCAGGTACCCGCGCTCGTGCGCCACCTCCAGCAGGATGCCGGCGAAGGTGGGGTCGTCCTCGATGATCAGGACCGTCTGGTCGCCCGGCTGCACGATGAAGCGGTCATCCTCCAGCGCGGCCGCGCTGGGGCGGGCACTGAGGCTGGCCTCCGGCACGTTCCGGCTGCTGGGCAGCGCCGGCGCTGAGGGCGTCGCGCTGCCCGTGACCGCGTTCCCGCTGGGCAGCGGCCGGCTGACCCGCTCCGGGCCGCTCCACGGCTCGCCGGCGGGCAGGTACAGCGTGAAGACGCTGCCGCGCCCCGGCGTGCTCTCCAGCGTGATCTCCCCGCCGAGGATGCGCGCCAGCTCCCGGCTGATCGCCAGGCCCAGGCCGGTGCCGCCGTACTTGCGGCTGGTCGACCCGTCCTCCTGCTGGAACGCCTCGAAGATCACCCGCTGCTTGTCCGGCGCGATCCCGATGCCGGTGTCGGCCACCTGGAACGCCACCACGCCCGGCGCGCGGTCCAGCTCGTCGCTGGTCCAGCCGAAGGAGGCGGGCGCGACCTGCAGCGTCACCTGGCCCCTGGGCGTGAACTTGAAGGCGTTCGACAGCAGGTTCTTCAGGATCTGCAGCAGCCGCTTCTCGTCCGTCGCGAGGCTGGCCGGCAGGCTCGGGTCGAGCTGCAGCGCGAACTCCACCTGCTTGTCGGCCGCCACGGGCCCGAAGGTCGCGTCCAGCACCTCGCTGAGCGTGCGGTACGGCACCTCGCTCAGGTCGGCGGTGACGGTGCCCGACTCGATCTTCGACAGGTCGAGGATGTCGTTGATCAGGGTCAGCAGGTCGTTGCCGGACGCGTAGATGGTCTTGGCGTAGCTGAGCTGCTTGTCCGAGAGGTTGTGCTCGGGGTTGCTCTGCAGCTGGTTGGCCAGCAGCAGCAGGCTGTTGAGCGGCGTGCGCAGCTCGTGGCTCATGTTCGCCAGGAACTCGCTCTTGTACTTGGAGGTCAGCGCCAGCTGCACGGCCTTCTCCTCCAGCGCCTGCCGGGCCAGCTCCACCTCGTTGTTCTTGCGCTCCACCTCGCGGTTCTGGTCGGCGAGCAGGCGGGCCTTCTCCTCCAGCTCCTCGTTGGTCTGCCGCAGTTCCTCCTGCTGGCTCTGCAGTTCCTGCGCCATGCCCTGCGACTGCGCCAGCAGCGTCTCGGTGCGCATGGTCGCCTGAATGGTGTTCAGCACGATCCCGATCGACTCGGTCAGCTGCTCCAGGAACGCCAGGTGCGTGTCGCTGAAGGTGCCGAAGGACGCAAGCTCCACCACCGCCTTGGTCTGGTTCTCGAACACCACCGGCAGCACGATGATGCTGCTGGGCGTGGCGCTGCCCAGGCCCGAGTTGATCTGGATGTAATCCTGCGGCACCTGCCGCAGCACGATCGGCTGCTGCTCCAGCGCGCACTGCCCGACCAGCCCCTCCCCCATCCGGAAGCGGTTGCCCAGGCCCTTGCGCTCACGGTAGGCGTAGCTGGCCTGCAGCTGCAGGGTCGGTGTGGGCGCCGCCTCGTCCATGGTGTAGAACACGCCGTGGCTGGCGTGCACCAGCGGCGCCAGCTCCGAGAGGATCAGCCGGCTGACGGTCAGCAGGTCGCGCTGCCCCTGCAGCATGCGCGTGAAGCGCGCGAGGTTGGTCTTCAGCCAGTCCTGCTCGGTGTTCTTCTCGGTGGTGTCGCGCAGGTTGTGGATCATCGCGTTGATGTTGTCTTTCAGCGCGTCCAGCTCTCCGCGAGCATCCAGGTTGATCGAGCGGGTCAGGTCGCCGGCCGTCACGGCGGTCGCTACGTCCGCGATGGCGCGCACCTGGGTGGTGAGGTTGGCGGCCAGCCGGTTCACGTTGTCGGTCAGGTCCTTCCAGGTGCCGCTGGCACCCGGCACGCTCGCCTGGCCGCCCAGCCGCCCTTCCACGCCCACCTCGCGCGCCACGCCCGTCACCTGATCGGCGAAGGTGGCCAGCGTGTGGATCATGCCGTTGATCGTCTCGGCCAGCTCCGCGATCTCGCCCTTGGCTTCCAGCGTCAGGCTCTTCTTCAGGTCGCCGTTCGCGACCGCCGTCACCACGCTGGCGATGCCGCGCACCTGACCGGTCAGGTTGCCTGCCATCGAGTTCACGTTATCCGTGAGGTCTTTCCAGGTTCCGCCCACGCCGCGTACATCGGCCTGACCGCCCAGCTTGCCTTCCGTACCTACCTCGCGCGCCACGCGCGTCACTTCGCCGGCGAAACTGTTCAGCTGATCCACCATCGTGTTGATGGTGTCTTTCAGCTCAAGCAGCTCCCCACGCACGTCCACGGTGATCTTCTTGCTCAGGTCCCCGTTCGCCACCGCCGTCGTCACGAAGGCGATGTTGCGCACCTGCCCGGTGAGGTTCCCGGCCATGAAGTTCACGTTGTCGGTGAGGTCCTTCCAGGTGCCCGCGACCCCGCGCACGTCCGCCTGACCGCCCAGCTTGCCTTCCGTACCTACCTCGCGCGCCACGCGCGTCACTTCTCCGGCGAAGCTGTTCAGCTGATCCACCATCGTGTTGATGGTTTCCTTGAGCTCGAGGATCTCGCCGCGCACGTCCACCGTGATCTTCTTGCTCAGGTCGCCATTTGCCACGGCGGTGGTCACCTCGGCGATGTTGCGCACCTGCCCGGTGAGGTTGGACGCCATCGAGTTCACGTTGTCGGTGAGATCCTTCCACGTGCCGCCCACGCCGCGCACGTCCGCCTGACCGCCCAGCTTGCCCTCGGTCCCCACCTCGCGCGCCACGCGGGTCACTTCTCCGGCGAAGCTGTTCAGCTGGTCCACCATGATGTTGATGGTGTTCTTCAGGTCAAGAATTTCGCCGCGTGCATCGACGGTGATCTTCTTGCTCAGGTCCCCGTTCGCCACTGCCGTGGTCACGTCCGCGATGTTCCGCACCTGACTCGTCAGGTTGCCGGCCATGAAGTTCACGTTGTCGGTCAGGTCCTTCCAGGTGCCCGCGACGCCGCGTACATCCGCCTGGCCGCCCAGCTTACCTTCGGTACCTACTTCACGGGCCACGCGCGTCACCTCGCCCGCGAAGCTGTTCAGCTGATCCACCATCGTGTTGATGGTGTTTTTCAGGTCCAGAATCTCGCCGCGCGCGTCCACCGTGATTTTCTTGCTCAGGTCCCCGTTCGCCACCGCCGTGGTCACGTCCGCGATGTTCCGCACCTGGCCCGTCAAATTGGACGCCATCGAGTTCACGTTGTCGGTGAGGTCCTTCCAGGTGCCGCCCACACCCACCACATCCGCCTGACCACCCAGCTTGCCCTCGGTGCCCACCTCACGGGCCACGCGTGTCACCTCGCCCGCGAAGCTGTTCAGCTGACTGACCATGGTGTTCACGGTCCGGGCCGTCTGCAGGAACTGCCCCTGCACCGGCTGCCCCTCGGCCTCCAGGGCCATGGTCTGCGAGAGGTCGCCGCCCGCCACCGCCGTGATCACGCGCGTCATCTCGTTGGTCGGCCACACCAGGTCGTCGACCAGCATGTTCACGCCTTCGATCAGCTCCGCCCAGCCGCCCACCGTGGGCCCCAGCGGCACGCGCTGCGTGACCTTGCCCTCCTTGCCGACGATGCGCCCGACCCGCGCCACGTCATGGGCGATGCGCTGGGTGTTGGCCAGCGCGTCGTTGAAGGCGTCCGCGATCTTGCCGGCCACCCCAGTCCAGGTGACGGGCAGCCGCGCGGCGAAATCACCGTCCCGGTACGAGACCAGGGCCGACAGCAGCAGCTGCGCGTCCAGCTGGTCCACCATCAGGGCGCCGGAGTCAGACATGCGGGTGTCCAGAGCGGGCGGAAGCGCACACGGCCAACAGTTGAGGGAACATCATGTCGCCACAGCTTAGTGCACCGGTTGTCGCCAAGGGAATGAAGAATTTATGGTCTCGGGGGAGGATCCGGCGAGTGACGTGAGGCGTCTGGGACTCACCGGAGCTTGAGCGAACGGGCACCCGCGACCTGGAGATTGGCGCTCTGCAGAAGCCACCCGCCCATCCGGGCCAGGAGGCGTCCGTCTGCTGGGCGGAGACCCTGCACCTCAACACGCCGCGGCCCGGAACACCTGTAAAGGTCACATCAACCGTGCGTGAAGCGCGGCTTTTCACTCCACAAACTCACCTTGACCGTCTCGCCAGACAATCCTGAGGGGGCAAAGGCATGCTGTCCTCACCAACGGCAGGCGCTGTTGTCATCTCACGCCCAGGAGGACCACCATGCCGCACGCGACCACCAAGACGCTGTTGACCCTCGCCCTGATCCTGGCCCCGATCACTGCCCTGGCGCAGAGCGACACCTCCAGCACCGACGCCACCACCCCCGCGACCACCAGCACCGACACCAACGGCACGACCACCACCACGCAGAACAACAAGCCAGATTACGGCTGGCTGGGCCTGCTCGGTCTGGCGGGTCTGGCGGGTCTGCGCCGTCAGCCGCCCACCGTGGTGGTCCCGGACCGCAACACCACCTCGCGGGTCTAACACGCTCGGTTGATCAGAGGCGGCCCAGTGGGCCGCCTTCTTCTGGTTCCACAGACACACGTTCGAGCCGCTGGGCTTCCACCACGTGGGGCTTCGGCGGCGGGCCTATTGCATCCGGTACGGACGCGCGTCCCCCTCGAACTGGTAATGAATCCGCATCACGATGTCCTGGGCGTGGTTGCCGAACTTCCGGCCGTACAGATTGATCCCACCGACGTTCTGGGCATCCGGTTTGATGCCGATCCGCACCCGGATGTAATGCTTCCCCTGCAGCTGCAGATCGGCGATGGTCCGGGCCGACACCACCTGGTCATCCAGGTAGGACTGGTCGGTGCGGACCGTCCAGCGCTTGAGCTCCCCGTACGTGGACTGGTGCTCGATCCACCAGTCCGGCATCAGCGGCGTGCGCACGCCCCCGAGGTCTCCCGGACTGGTCCAGGTGCCCACCTCCTGGTCGTTGACCCACAGGGTGATGTCGGACGGCCAGTCCAGCGCGTACTGCGGGGCCTCGCTGCACAGCTCCATGCTGAGTTCCAGCTGCTGGATGGTGGCGCCGAACGGGATGTTGTTGGGAAACTGGTATTCCACGTAGCCGCTGCCGAACCACAGGATCTGGGCGTGCACGTGATCCGGTTCGAAAAACGACCGGGGATCGTCGAGCCGCGCGATGATGCTGGCTTCGGACGCCAGGCCGCAGGTCGGGTGGATCTCGCACTGGCTGTAACTGCCCACCGGCATGCTGATCTCCACCACGTTGTCGTCGTTGCTCGCCCGGATGGCGGCGCCCGGCAGATCGAAGAGGATTTCGTCGTAGCGCTTGCTCACCAGCTTCTGCGAGCCGCGCGAGCCCGGCTGGTACTCCACCTGCAGCAGCCCGGCCGCTTCCAGCTGCTTGACATGAAAGCCGGCGGTGCTGAGCGGAATGCCCAGCGCGGCCGTCAGTTCCGTCAGGTTCATCACCTCGTGTGACAGGATGCCGAGAATCAACAGGCGAACGTCCGAATCCAGCGCCCGGATCACCTTCCGGGCCGTGGTCCCACTGATGCGCAGTTGCTTACTGCCGGAAACAGCCATGTGCCCTCACCGACCGAGTTTACTGCCCGGCGAGGCCAACCGGCCGGATTGCTCCAAGAATAGTTGTACTTTTCCAAGAGTTCTTCTACAGTACAGATGTTCAAACCCGACAGCGCCAGATGGTCCACCTGCTCACGTCCCCGAGAGGTCCAGGTGGTCCAGCTCACCCTTCCTGTCACCTGATCCAGGGGCGATCCGGCCCCTGGAGCGGCACCCCTGCGTCCGGTGGTCCAGCGGGCCGGTCCCTGACCGGGCGGTTCCCCTCCACCCGTGGTGTTTGAACGTTCGTTCATGCGGCTCGCCAGGATCCCTCCGCCCACGACCATTTCTCGTTCCGGGCCGGCTGCCCGGCGTCAAGGAGCCACCATGAAACGTCTGCTGATCACGCTCGCCCTCGCGTCCACCACCCTCGCCAGCCAGGCCAGTGCGGCCACCACCATCACCTTCTGGGACCTGCTCGGCGGCGGAGACGGCGCGCGCATGCAGCAGCTGGTGGACGGCTTCAACAAGAGTCAGGGCACGTACCAGATCAAGCGCACCACCCTGGCGTGGGGCATTCCGTACTACACCAAGGTGCGCACCTCGTCGGCGGTCGGTCAGGGTCCGGACCTCGCGATCCTGCACCTCTCGCGCCTCAGCGGCTGGGCGGAAGCCAAGATCCTGCGCCCCATCGCCCCGGCGGAGCTCTCCAGCGCGGGCCTGAAGGGCAGCGAGTTCTTCCCGAAGCTCTGGCAGGCGTCCAGCTACAGCGGCCAGAACTACGCCGTGCCGCTCGACACCCACCCGATGGTGCTGTACTACAACAAGGACATCCTCAAGAAAGCCGGACTGCTCGGCGCGGACGGCACCATGACGCCGATCACCAGCATGGCCGACTTCAACGCCGCCCTGGCGGCCATCAAGAAGACCGGCGCCCAGGCGCTCTCGTTCGAGAACGGCCCGACCTCCTACATGCCGTGGCGCATCTGGCTGGCGCTGATCGCCCAGCAGGGCGGCAGCATCGAGCAGGGCAACAAGCTGACCTACGGCGCCCTGGGCACCTCAACGCTGAACACCATCACCGACTGGGTCAAGAACGGCTACGCGGGCAAGAACGTCGATTACCCCACCTCGGTCGCGCAGTTCGTGAACGGCAAGGCCGCCTTCATGATCAACGGCGTCTGGGAGGCGCCCACCCTGGTGGACGGCACCAAGGCCGGCAAGATCAAGTTCGGGTACGGCGTGGTGCCGTTCCCCAAGCTCTACAGCAACCAGAGCACCTGGGCCGACTCGCACGCCTTCGTGCTGCCCAACAACGTGGGCAAGGCGGCCGACCCTGACAAGGTCAAGGGCGCCCTGCAGTTCGTGGCGTACGCCGAGAAGAACGCCCTGGTCTGGGCGGGCGGCGGGCACGTCCCGGCCAACCTCACGGTCGCCAACGGCGCGGCGTTCAAGGCCATGAAGCCTAACTCGGACTACGCGGCGGTCGCGGCGCAGAACGTCACCTACGATCCGCAGGGCTGGTACAGCGGCGCCGCCGGCCCGCTGGAAGCGGCGTCGGCCAAGTACTTTCCCGCGGCGATCAACGGTCAGCTGCCGGTGGACCGGGCGATCAGCCTGTTCGAGACGGACGCGAAGAAGCTGCTGACCTCCGCGCCGAAGCCCTGAACCGTGACGGCCGGCACCCCCACCAGGGGCGCCGGCCACTTCAGGCCGGTGGGCCGCCGCGCGTGGACCGCCGGTCGATCTGGAGGTTGACATGACCGCGCTCCAACGTCCCGCTCAACGCCACGGACCCAGGCGGGCCTCCACCGTCTGGGGGCCTGTTTTTTTCCTGCTGCTGCCGTTCCTGGCGGTGTACCTGCTGTTTTTCGTCTGGCCGGCCCTGCAGACCCTCTGGCTCAGCTTCACCACCAGTGGCCTGACCGAGACCGGCCCGTGGACCGGCCTGAGCAACTTCAGGACCCTGATCGGCGACGCTTCCTTCTGGTCGGCGCTGGGCCACACCGTATTTTTCGCGGTGCTGACCGTGATTCCGCTGACGGCCATCGGCATGCTGATGGCGATCCTGACCCGCTCGGGCGGCCGGTTGCGGCGGGTGGCGCAGGCGGTGTTCTTCATCCCGTACGTGCTGCCGGTCAGCGTGGCGACCCTGATCTGGCAGTGGGTGCTGAACCCCAACCTGGGCGTGGTGAACGCGGCCACCGGCAGCCAGATCGCCTGGTTCTCCGACCCCACCCTGGCGATGCCGGCGGTGGCGGCAGTGACGGTGTGGTGGACCATCGGGTTCAACATGCTGCTGTTCCTGGCGGGCCTGCAGAACATCCCCCAGGAGACCTACGAGGCGGCCGCGCTGGACGGCGCCCAGGGCGGGCAGGTGTTCCGGTACATCACCTGGCCGGCGCTGTGGCCGACCACGGCGCTGGTGCTGACGCTGCAGCTGGTAGGCTCCTTCAAGATCTTCTCCCAGGTGTACCTGCTGACCGGCGGCGGGCCGTTCGACAGCACGCGGGTGGTGCTCGAGTACATGTACGACACGGCCTTCACCAACACCGACGCCGGCTACGCGTCGGCCATCGCGGTGGCGTTCTTCGTGGTGATCCTGCTGCTGACGCTGCTGCAGAACACCCTGCTGAACCGGGGCCGCGCATGATCGCGTCTCGCCGTTCGGTCTGGATGATGGTGCTGGCGACCATGGCGCTGCTGCTGATGATGGCCGTGTGGGCGGCCCCGCTGCTGTGGGCCCTGATCACCGCGCTGAAACCGGAGCTGCAGGCGGCCGCGCAGCCGATCGTGTGGCTGCCGAACCCGGTGACGCTGGAGAACTTCGCCGCGGTGCTCACCAGCGGGAACCTGCCGCGCTGGTACGCCAACAGCGTGGTCACCTCGCTGATCATCACCGCCGCGACGCTGATCCTCTCCGCAATGGCGGCGTACGCCTTCTCACAGCTGACCTTTCCTGGCCGCAACGCGCTGTTCTGGTTCTCGCTCGCGGGGTTCATGCTGCCGTTCGAGGCGCTGCTGGTCCCGCTGTACAAGCTGATGAACAACCTGCATGCCATCAACACGCTCGCCGGCATCATCCTGCCGCAGCTGGTCTCGCCGATCGCGATCTTCGTGTTCCGCCAGTTCTTTGATCAAATTCCCAAGGAATTCCGGGAGGCGGCCGTGATGGACGGCGCGACCGAACTGCGGATCATGTGGAGCGTGTTCGTGCCGCTGAGCGCCAACATCATCTGGGCGCTGGCGATCGTGACCTTCATCGGCGCGTGGAACAACTTCCTGTGGCCGTTTATCGTGGTGAACTCCACCGAACAGATGACCATCCCGGTGGGCCTGACCCAGGTGCAGAGCGCCTACGGCCTGCGCTACGCCCAGACGATGGCGGTCGCCATTCTGGGCGGCCTCCCGGTGATCCTGGCGTACCTGCTGTTCCAGCGCCGGGTGACGGAAGGCTTCCTGTCGGCCTCCGGCCTCAAAGGCTGACGCGCGCTGATGACCCCGAGGACCCCATGACTGAAGACCCGACCTTTCCACGTCCACAGCTGCGCCGGGCCGACTGGCGCGACCTCAGCGGCACCTGGGACTTCGCCTATGACGACCAGAACATCTGGCGGTCCCCGGCCGAGGTCACGTTCGACCGGCGGATCACCGTGCCGTTTCCCCCGGAAAGCCCGGCCAGCGGCGTGCACGACACGGACTTCCACGCGGTCGTCTGGTACCGCTGCCGGGTGCCGCTCCGCGGGCCGGAACGGCCGGTGGCGGGCGAGCGCCGGCTGCTGCTGCACTTCGGCGCGGTCGATTACCGCGCGTCGGTGTGGGTGAACGGTCAGCTGGTCGCCGAGCACGAGGGCGGGCACACGCCGTTCTCGGCCGACATCAGCGCCGTGGCCGGCGACGCGCCGGCGCTGGACGTGGTGGTGCGGGCCGAGGACGACCCGCATGACCTGTCCCAGCCGCGCGGCAAGCAGGACTGGAAGCAGGAGCCGCACGTGATCTGGTACCACCGCACGACCGGCATCTGGCAGCCGGTGTGGCTCGAATGGGTGCCGGACGTGCACCTCACGGCCCTGCGCTGGACGCCGGACCCGGACCGCAAGGAAGTGCGGCTGCAGCTGCGGCTGGTCACGCCGCCGCCCAGCGGCTGGCGGACGCGGGTGACGCTGCGCCTGCGCGGTGACCTGCTGGCCGAGCAGACAGTGGCCCTGACCGGCCGGGACGCCTCGCTGACCCTCAGCCTCGCGCACGCCGCCGGCACGTACGACAAGGACGAGCTGCTGTGGTCCCCGCGCTTCCCCAACCTGATCGACGCGCTGATTGAGGTCATCCGGCCGGACGGCCAGGTGTCGGACACCGTCTACAGCTACGCCGGGCTGCGCAGCGTGGAGGTGAGCGACGGCCGCTTCCTGCTCAACGGCGTCCCCTATTTCCTGCGGTTGGTCCTGGCCCAGAACTACTGGCCCGAGTCGCACCTGGCCGCGCCGAGCCCGGATCACCTGAGGCGCGAGGTGGAGCTGGCCAAGGAGCTGGGCTTCAACGGCGTGCGGATCCACCAGAAGATCGAGGACCCGCGCTTCCTGTACTGGTGTGACCGGCTCGGCCTGGTGGTGTGGGGCGAGGCGGCCAACGCCTTCCTGTTCACCAGCGACGCGCAGGAACGGCTGACCCGTGAGTGGCTCGAAGCGCTGCGGCGCGACGTCAGCCACCCGTGCATCGTGGCGTGGGTGCCGCTGAACGAGTCGTGGGGCGTCCCGAACCTGGAGCGCGACCCGGCGCAGCGGCATTTCGTCAAGGGGCTCTACCACCTGACCCGCTCGCTGGACTTCACCCGGCCCGTGGTGGCGAACGACGGCTGGGAACACGTGGCCGGCAACATCCTGGGCATCCACGACTACGCCCTGAACGCCGAGGTGCTGCGCGAACGCTACGGCAGCCACGAGCAGATCGAACGGACCTTCGCTTCGGTGCAGCCGCACTTCCGCAACATCTTCACCGACGGCCACCACCGCTCGGACGAAGCGGTGATGCTCACCGAGTTCGGCGGCCTGAGCATCCGCCCGCAGAACGACGAGCAGTGGTGGGGCTACGCCACGGTCGGGTCGGCCGAGGCGCTGCTCAGCGCGTACGACACGCTGGTGTCGGCCGTGCTGTCCTCGGACGTGCTGATGGGCTTCTGCTACACCCAGCTGACCGACACCGCGCAGGAAACCAACGGCCTGCTGCGCGCCGACCGCACCCCCAAGGTCGACCCGGCGCAGCTGCGGGCCATCAACCGCCGCCCGGCCCGCTCGGTTCCGGGGGACATCGTCCAGGACATCCACCACGACGCCCAGGAGCGGGCCGGCACCCTCGGCAGACGGACCCTGTCGGCGGAGCCGGCCCCCTCCTGATCCCGGCGGGGTCCAGGGGCTGCCCACGAGGCCGCCGTCTTCTGGTTCGCAGGGACGCGGCCGAGGTGAGGCCGCGTCCTGGACGGGCAGGTGTCCCGGTACCCTCCCGCTGTCGGTGGGCTCGACGTCTCAGCCCTGAAGGGTCGTCTGGCGCCCCGCCCAGCGTTTCCGAGGCCCCTTGAGGTGGGCGCTCCGCTCTACTTCTGGCAGGTCAGCCGGACCCGGAGGCTCGGATCCGGCACCGTGTACTTGACGCCCACGTAATCCGGGATCTTCGGGTTGATCTGCAGGATGAACTTGTCCGGGCGCATCGCCTGCGCCTGAGCGTCAGTGGTGCCCCTGGGGTACGAGAAGCGCAGGTCATAATTCAGCACGCCGCCCTGCAGCACGTCCTGGCTCCAGGGCTTGAGGAAATCGTTGTCGTCCAGCTGGAGGCTGGTGCCGTCGGAGAGCAGCAGCATCGGCTGGCTGCCCCCGCTGCTGGCTCCGAAGCCGGTGCTCATCATCGAGGTGGTCTGCGTCGCCCCGTTGCGCATCTCCAGGTGCACCGACCAGCCGGGAATGTCCGGGCTGCCCGCATCCGGCGTCCGAATGGCCTTGAGCCCACTCACCTTGACGCGCCAGATGCCGTTGAAGAGCGTCTCGTTCAGGCAGCCCTCCAGCGCCGCGATCTGGTTGGCGCCGCCGGCCGCCGTCTGAGTGGCCCCCGTGGCCGCCCCTTTCGACGACAGTGTCAGGGTGCTGCCGCTCACGGTGCCGGTGATGCCCAGCGATTTCAGCGCCGACAGCGGCACGTACGTCTCACCGTTCATCACCACCGCCGCTTTTCCCGCGACCTGGCCGTTCACGATCAGCCGGTAATTGGTGGCCGCCAGCACCAGCCCGGTCAGGCCCAGGGCCAGCACAGCGGCGGCTTTCCCCCCTCTGCCTACACTCATGTTCCCTCCGGTCCTCGGTCAGCCTGCGGCTGACGGCGCGCTGGGTCACGACGGGTCGCGGCTCACTCCTGCTCCGGGCTGACGCTCTGCGTGGTGGTGTCTTCAGCTTACTCTTCCTGCCCACTCTCCGGCGCGTCGAGCCGCACCGTCAGCGGCTCGCCCTCGGTGAAGCGGAAGGTGAGTTCCAGCGTCGCCTGGAGGGCCGAGGCCAGCGCGCGCAGATCGGCCACCTCCAGCTCGTCCGTGATGAAGTCGGACAGGCCCTCGTCGGTCCAGTCTTCTGGCTCCGGACGGCTCAACCGTGCCAATGGATGGCCCCGCAGCGCCAGCGTGTTGTCGATGGCGGCCCGCAGGAGCAGCAGCCGGATGTTCTGATTGAATGGATCATCCATGCCACTCCAGTTGGTGGTGGGTGTGGGATCGACGTCGAGGAGAGGGTCCGGCAGGTCGTCATGGGTCATGGCAGCGCTCCTGTGGAGAGAAGGCGGAGGGGTGAACAGCTGGGACTCGCCTGTACTTGCTGTGTTCAGGTGCGTTGTCTGGCTCTGAGCAGCATGTCCATCTGGGCGCGCAGCGGGTCGTCCGCGACATACAGCGCCAGCAGGGTGGTGTGCAGGTCCGCGATGGTGCAGCGCAGGTCCGCTGGGGGCGCGGTCTTGAGCGCGTCCGCGAGTGCTGTCGTCACCCGCATGGCCACCTGCTTGGTCGTCTGGCGCAGCGGCTGCCGTCCTCGCCACGGCAGGCCGCTGTCGGCCAGCACCGCCGCGACGGCCAGCGCATCCGGATTCCGTTGGGTGGCCGCGTCGGTCAGGGCATGCAGATAGCGCAGCCGCAGCAGGGCGTCGACGCGGTGGCGCCACTCCGGCAGGGCCAGGTAGGCCAGGGCGAGGGTGAGCTGCAACTCGTACTCACGGACCGAGCCGTCCCCCGGCTGCAACGCCTGCACTCGGCTCAGCAGCGCCGGGTAGATCCGGTAACTGGTCTGGGTGACGTGGTCGCGCACCGGGCGGTTCAACCGCCACGGCTGGCCCAGCGCCTCACAGCGCTTTCGGACCGTCAGGATCAGCTCCACGGGAACGGGAGGCGAGGAGGGTGGGCGCACTGCTGGCGCGGGTGGAGGCCGGCGCAGGACACCGAGCTGCTGGGTGAGCTGCTGCGGCAGGTTCCGGCCCTGGCGCTGCACTTCGGCGTTGAGGGCCCACACGCCGGCCTGCAGGGTCAGCTGCTGCACTTCGGCGCGGGTGAAGGGGGTACTGGAGGGGAAGAGGCGCTGCAGCAGCGCTTCGGCGGCGAGCAGAGCACTCGGGTGGGGCGAGTCTGGCGCGGGTTCGTTGGTCATGGGGTCACCTGCCCGCGCGTGCACGCTGTCCGGGTAGCGCACACCATGCCAAACACACCCGCAGATAGCAAGTGCTGTCCAGTACACGAAAAACAGTCTCCAGACGCTTCGCTTCCAGAAGGCACGGACCCTGCAACACCTAGTTTGCTACTCCGGAAATCAGATTCTCAAGCCGCACTAAACTTGACACAATAGCGCTCAAGTTATAAGATGTGGTCATCGGTAAGGACGTGCCCAGGCACGCCGAACCCCCACACCAACCAGCAGGAGGACAAAAGATGATGCGATTTGATCCTTTCCGCGAAATCGAAGAACTCAGCCAGCGCGTTGACCGTGCATTCGGTCAGGCCACCCAGGCGCCCGTCCGCTTCGCCCCCCCCGTCGACGTTCATGAGGACGCCAGCGGCCTCGAACTCTCCCTGGACCTGCCGGGCGTCAAGCCCGAGGACATCAGCGTCGACGCCGAAAGCCAGACGCTGACCATCCAGGCCGAGCGCCGCTACAGCCGCACGGAAGGCCGCACCGCCCACCGCGTCGAGCGCGCCTACGGCACCTACTCCCGCACCTTCAGCGTCCCGGCCAAGTACGACCTCTCCAAGGTCGAGGCCACCTTCGAGAATGGCAGCCTGACCCTGCGTGTTCCCCGCAGCGAAGCCGCCCAGAAGCGCAGCATCACGGTGAAGTCCGGTGGGACGACGCTGAATGCCAACGCCCTGAACAACGACAACCCCAGCGCCTGACCTGAAGCTTGAAGTGGCGGCCCTCCCGGATGGGAGGGCCGTTTCCTTTGCATCTGGTGGTCATCGGCCCGGCCACAAGGTCCCATCCGGTTCGGTCCCCTGAAGCGAATCCACCGGACCAGACCGGGTCGGCAAGGCCCCTCTTCTCCGCCCACCCAGCCGCTGAGGCGTGGGTGACCCCTCCCTGTGGGCTCGGGAGGGCGCGCTTTGCCCCGCGCTATCCGGACGGGTGAACTGCGGTGTAATGGCCTATGCCACGACCTGCCACCGGCCGTCAGCGCCAGGGAGAAATCTTTGTTCAGGGGTTGGGGGGCCGCCGGCCCCTGGTCCCCACCGCCCCCGCCCCGCTGGAAGCCGCCGCGCAGCGGCACCTGAGCGAGGTGGCGTTCGCGTATGTTGCGGGCAGCGCCGGGGCTGAGCGCACCACGCGGGCCAACCTCGCCGCCTTCGAACGCACGAAGCTGGTTCCCAGGCGCCTGGTGGGCAGCCACGCCCGCGACCTGAGCGTCACCCTGCTGGGCCACACCTACCGTTCGCCGCTGCTGCTCGCCCCGATCGGCGTGCTGGAACTCGCCCACCCCCAGGCGGACCTCGCGGTGGCGCGCGCTGCTCACGCGGAGGGGATTCCCTACGTGCTGAGTTCCCAGGCGTCCTACCCGATGGAACAGGTCGCGGCCGCCATGAACGGCACGCCGCACTGGTTCCAGCTGTACTGGGGCACCGACGACGGCGTCACCCGGTCGTTCGTCCAACGGGCCGAGCGCACCGGCGCGCAGGCCATCGTCGTCACGCTGGACACCACCCTGCTGGGCTGGCGACCGCGCGACCTGGACCTCGGCTCGCTGCCGTTCCTGCGCGCCCAGGGCATCGCGCAGTACCTGTCCGACCCGGTGTTTCGGTCACGCCTGAACGTGCCGGTCGCTCCGGCCGGCGGGTCTCCCCCGCGCTCCCCGGCCCTGCTGCGCGTGGCGCTGCAGCACCTGGCCAAAGCGCGCACCTTCGACCTGAGCAGCACCCAGATCCGCGAGGCCTGTGCCCGGTTCGTCGCGACGTACACCAATCCAGCCCTCGGATGGGACGACCTCGCCCGGCTGCGCGAGTGGACCCGCCTGCCGATCCTGCTCAAGGGCATCATGCATCCCGAGGACGCCCGCGAGGCCGCGCGCCGGGGGCTGGACGGCCTGGTCGTCTCGAATCACGGCGGCCGGCAGATCGACGGCGAGCAGGCCACGCTGGACGCCCTCCCGGCGGTGGTGGAGGCCGCCGGGGACCTGCCGGTGCTGGTCGACAGTGGGATCCGGACCGGCTCGGACATCGCCAAGGCGCTCGCCCTTGGGGCGCGGGCCGTGCTGCTCGGCCGGCCCTACATGTACGGGTTGGGCATCGCCGGGGAGGCCGGCGTGCGCGAGGTCATCCGGAACGTGATCGCGGAATTCGACCTGACGCTGGGCCTGCTGGGCGTGCGCAGCGCGCGGGCGCTGGACGCCAGCGTCCTGGCCCCAGGGGAAACAGGCCAACCGAAGGACCGGGACACGAACACGCCGATGGAGTCCAGCCGAGGAGATTGACCTCAAGGAGGGGTCGAGCTCACGGTCAGTCGTTCCAGAAGAGGGATGGCCGACCTCCCCTGTTCACCCCCTGGGCTCCAGTGCCGCGCACCCCGCCGTCTGGCGGCCCTGTCAGGGTGTTGCTGTTCGGGACACTTCATGCCGACCATGACAGAACGGGCCGGGCGGCAGGACGTGGGCGGCGGGATCGAACGGCCGCACTGGAAGGCAACCATAGAGTGTCCTGGGCCGTCCGGGACCCGCCGGCTTCGGCAAAGCGCGGTCCATTCGCGTCGCCTCCTACCGGACCTGACTGGCGACCTTGAAGAGGCGGTCGTGCGCGGCCCGGACCTGCCGTTCATTCATCTTCAGCAGCGCGCGGTCGTAGGTCAGCAGGCCGTTGACCTCGATCTCGACGTCGGTCGTCTGGGTGTAGATGGCCGCGCTCAGGCCCTGCCGGACCAGCGGCTCCAGCCGGGTGATCAGGCCGGTGTAGGCGCCGGTCAGGGCCGCCCGGTCGCTGTAGGTGCGGTAGCCCCAGTTGGCCTGGGCCTGCCAGGTGTGCCCCGGCAGCGGGAGGCCCAGCCCGCCGAACTCGCCGAGCACCGCAGCGCGGCCTGAAGTGGCCGGCGGCGCTTCGGGGCCGGGATAGCGGTGCCAGTCGAGCACATTGCCGACCTCCCGGTCGTTCCAGCCGCTGGCACTGTCC
The DNA here is from genome assembly GCF_040256395.1 of Deinococcus sonorensis KR-87. Lineage (NCBI taxonomy): Bacteria > Thermotogati > Deinococcota > Deinococci > Deinococcales > Deinococcaceae > Deinococcus > Deinococcus sonorensis. The sequence continues at coordinate 503,102 of NZ_CP158299.1, forward strand.
ACCAGGCGGGTCGGATCAAGCCGCACGAGCAGCGTGGTGAGGCGAGCGGTGTCGAACTGCCCCCAACCTTCGTTGAACAGCACCCACATCACGATGGACGGGTGATTCTGGTGGAGCGTCACCAGCCGGGTGAGCTCCCGCTGAAACTGGGTGGCCGAGCCGTCGAGCCGCGAGATGTCCGGGCCGCCCTGCTCGGCGGTCTCGTCGCCGCTCGGCATGTCCTGCCACACCAGCAGCCCGAGCTTGTCGGCCCAGTAGTACCAGCGTTCGGGCTCGACCTTGACGTGTTTGCGCACCGTGTTGAACCCCAGGCGTTTGAGCGTCTCCAGGTCCGAGCGGAGCGCGGCGTCGCTGGGGGCAGTGTACAGGCCGTCCGGCCAGAAGCCCTGGTCCAGGACGCCCAGCTGAAACAGCGGGCGATTGTTCAGCAGCAGACGCGGTCTCCCCTGGGCATCCGGCCCCACGGAGATCTTGCGCATGCCGAAGTAACTGGAGACGCGGTCGGTCGCGCGTCCCTGGTGCTGCAATTCCACGGTCAGCCGGTAGAGGTACGGCTGGCTGGGCGACCACAGCTTCGGCGCCTTCAGCTGGAGCGTCAGCGGCGCGCCGGCCGGGCCGCTCGCCTCGGCCACCACCACGCTCCCGGCCAGCGCGACCGCGTGAATCCGGTCCCCCGGCGGCGCGTCCACCCGCAGCACCAGCCGGCCGCGGTCAATGTCCGGGGTCATGTGAAGCGAAGCAATGTGGGCCACCGGGACCGGCTCTAGCCACACCGTCTGCCACAGGCCGCTGCTGGAGGTGTACCAGATGTCGTGCGGCTCACGCACCTGTTTGCCGCGCGGCTGCCCACCGGAATCGCCGGGGTCCCAGACGCTCACCACCAGCTCCTGGGGGCCCGTGCCGCTCAGGGCGTCCGTGACGTCGAACGAGAACGCATCGTACCCGCCGGTATGCTCGCCCACCTTATGGCCGTTGACCCAGACCACGGTGTCCCAGTCGGCCGCGCCGAAATTCAGCATCAGGCGTTGCCCGTGCCAGCCGGCCGGCACCGTGAAGGACCGGCGGTACCACAGGCGCTCCCGTTCATCGAGCGGCCGCCGGACCCCCGACAGCGCCGACTCCAGCGGAAACGGCACCAGGATCTGTCCGGCCCAGCGCTGCGGGCGGGGGGCGTCCACCGCTGCAAAGGCGTATGACCACAGGCCGTTGAGGTTCTGCCACTGCCGGCGTACCAGCTGCGGCCGCGGGTACTCGCCCAGCACATTGGCCGGGGTCACCGCCTTTCCCCAGCGAGTGACCAGCGGGGCGGGCGCGGCCGCCCACTTCGCCTGCGCGAGCGGCAGACACAGCCCCAGCAACGACAGCAGCACCCGCACGGTGTTCAACATGAATGTGAACTCTCCTTCCAGCAGCGGAGGACGAGGGGAATGGGGGCGGCTGTTCCTGGAACAGCCTGACCAGCGCGGCCGTCCTCAATGCTCTGTGTAGACTTCCTGGAGCGTAACACGCAAATAAACCCAGGCTGGACTACGGCTGGATCAAGCACCGCTCTGTGCCTTGACTCACAGTCGCCCATCTGCCAACGTAACGCATGACTCAAGACCCTGTTGGCCGCTGGCTGCTCACCGTGGCGGCCCTGGTGCTGTTCGCGCTTGGCGTGCCGCTGCTGTTCGCGGCGGACGTGGTCTCGGGGTGGCTCGACGTTCCCTCACCCTCCGGTGAGGTGCTGGCGCAGCTGGCCGCGGGTGGGCTGCTGGGCCTCGGCGTGATGAACTGGTGGTCCCGAGGGCAGTTCGTCGGGGGCATCTATGGCCGGCCGCTGGGCCTGAGCAACCTGCTGTGCTTCCTGTCAGCCGGCGCGTCGCTGGGCCGGGCGACCGCGTCCGGAGGGTTGCCCAGCGGCATGTGGGGGATTGTGCTGGTGTTCACGGCACTGGCTGTCACGTTTGCCTGGCGGGTGCTGTTCTTTCGGCCCCAAGCGGACGCCCGCCCCGCGCCGGGGGTGTGACTTCGCGGACGGAACCCGACTACAGGGCTGAGGCTCAGGTGCAGCCGGCCTCACCAGGCCCCATTCAGACGCCTGGACTCGCCAGAGGTGTCTGACGGCAGGTGCCCTTGGGTCGCTGGCGCCTCTCCCAGATTCGCGGAAGCCAACCGGACATCCCATCTCGGTGACCTCCGAAGAAGGGCGTTCCACCGCCCTTCACAACCTGGCCTTCACCTGGGAGCGCCAGCCGCGTTTCTCGAGGCAGCGGAAGTTGGGGACGCCAGCGATCAGCGTGAGGTACTCGGCCAGCAGCAGCAGTTCCTCGTCCTGCGGATCGCCCTGCCATTCCGACACCTTCACAAGGTGCCCGTAGCCGGTGGCATAATTCGACGCCCGGTCGTCGATCACCAGAATGCGGCCTTGCGGATAACGGCGCTGAATCCAGCGGGCTTTGAATTTCCTGGCGGGCTTGTGCCACTCCAACTCGCCCCACTCATTCCGGGTGGGCGTACAGCGGGTCCGGTGCCACAGGAAGAACGCCCTGGAGGCGACATCGATCCCGGTCGCTTCGTTGATGGCGGCGAGACCGGCCATCATCCAGTCTTCGGTGGCCGCCGTCCACACGGCCAGATCGTACGACTGCAGGGCGCGTTCGAGGAACGTGCCGAGATGAGGACGCAGCCGAAAGCGCACGCCGGCGGGCGCACCCGGATCCTCCTGGCCAAGCCACAGGGCCTCGTCCAGGTCCAGCACCAGCAGGGGGCGGCTCAGGGGCTCGGGGTCCACCGCTCGATCATGGCAGGAGTCCACAGGCGGAAAAGCGGCAACCCGTGAGAGGCTGTGGGCATGACGCACAGCGATCCGGTCACGGCAGGATGGACCCGCGACACCTGTGAAGCGAACGGAATCCACCTCCACTATTTGAGAACGGGCGGGGACAAGCCCCCTCTGATCGCGCTGCATGGCTTGAGCGGCAGTGGGGCCTGCTGGACGCCGGTGGCGCGCGCCCTAGAGAACGACTTTGACGTGATCATGCCCGACGCTCGGGGGCACGGAAGGTCGAGCGCCCCGCCGGGCGGGTACGCCTACCGCGACCATGCCCGCGACGTCCTGGGCCTCATTGAAGCCCTGGCGCTGACTGATCCGGTGCTGCTCGGCCATTCGATGGGCGGAATGACCGCCGCGGTAGTGGCGAGCCAGCTCGGGTCGGCCGTCCGGGGCGTCGTGCTGGCGGACCCGACGTTCATCAGTCCCGAGTGGCAGCGCGAGGTGTACGAGAGCGACGTAGCCGAGCAACATCAGCAGCTCCTGGGTGAGGAAAGAAGCGTCGTGCTGGCCCAGACCCGGCAGCGGCACCCCCAGCGTTCAGAAGAAATGATCGAGTTGCTGACCGAGGCCAGGTTTCAGACGCGCGTCCAGGCGTTTGAGGTGCTGGTCCCTCCCAACCCCGAGTACCACGAGCTGGTCCGCAGCATCCGCGCACCTATGCTGCTGGTCATGGGGAGCCGGGGGGTGGTCTCGCTGGACACCGCTCAGAACCTGCAGGCCCTGAATCCGCTGCTCCGTTCCGACCTGATGGCGGACGTCGGCCATGGGCTCCCCTATGACCAGCCGGAACAGCTGGCCCGGCTGGTCCAGTCCTTCGTCGGGCCGCGGGTCGCGGATGAATCCGGGACTTAAGCCGGCCAGGCGAGCAGCGAATCGGCGGATCCCCAGCCTCCAGGGGACCTTTCCTTCGACGTGACCAACCGCCGGACGTCATCACGCGGTCCGCCGGGTGGTGCAGCCCCTCGGGCCGAACAGCTGCCGGCTCACCTCCAGCGGTCAGGGCGGGTTTCGCCTTCCCCATACTCGCCCTGAGTGTTCCACCCTGGGCGGGCGTCGGCCAGACCGTGTGACCCGCCCGCGTCGAGCAGTGCTGTCGAGCCGGATCAGGTGCGGGGGAGGCGAAACCCGAAGGTGGCGCCCTCCCCCAGCGTTCCGGTGGCCGTCACCGTGCCGCCGTGACGTTCCACGATTCGCCGGACGTTGGCCAGGCCAATCCCGGTGCCTTCGAACTCGTCGCTGCGATGCAGCCGCTGGAACACCCCGAACAGCCGGTCGACGTACCGGGCATCAAAGCCCGCCCCATTGTCCCGCACCCACACGGCCACGTCGCCGCTGTGCTCCTCAGCCCAGACTTCGATGTGCGCCTCGCTGCGCTTCCGGGTGTATTTGACCGCGTTGCCGAGCAGGTTCTGCAGCACCTGTCGCAGCAGGTCCGCGTCGCCCTGCACCATCGGCAGCGGGTGGATGCTCCACACGATCCGCCGGTCCAGCGCGTCCATTTCCAGTTCCTTGCGGGCATGCTCCACCAGCAGCCCCAGGTCCACCAGCCCCAGCTGAAGGGGTTTTCTGGACGACTGCGAGAGGTCCAGCAGCGCGTCGATCAGGGTGTCCATGTGGTCGGCCGCCTCGCTGACCACCGTGAGGTAGCGGTCCACCCCTGGGGCGATGGGGGTCCCCAACGCGCGGCGCAACAGGGCGTTGAAGCCTTTGATGTGGCGCACGGGGGTCCGCAGGTCATGACTCACCGAGTGCGCGAACGCTTCGAGTTCCTCATTGACTTTGCTGATGGAGCGGTGCTGCGCGTCGATCTTTTCCAGGCTCTGGGCCCGCTGCAGCGACAGGTTCAAACTGCCTTCCACCGATTGCAGCACGGCCTTGTCCGCCGCCGTCCATCGGCGCTGGTCGAACAGCATGACGCCGAGCACCCCCCGAACCGTTCCGCTGACCACCACCGGGATGGTGGCGGTGCTGGCGACCGTCCGCGTGGCGAGCGGCTGGCTGTCGGTGGCCGGGTCATACACGTCCTGGTAATACGGCGCGCCGCTGTGCCAGGGAATCGTGAGGTTCCGTGCCTGCTCCAGCGGCACCCCCGCCTGAATCACCTGCTCGAGCGCCGGGTCGTGGACTTCACCGGTCCGCAGTTTCAACTGCCACCGGTCGCCTTCGGGCTCGTAGTACACCGTGGCGCTGCCCGGCAGCAGATCCCCCACCAGGCGCTGGGCCGTCTGAATCAGGGCGTAGGGATCGGTTTCCAGGATCAGGTCACGCGTCAGCTCCGCGAACCCTTCCAGCGCCCTGGTCCGGGCGTCGAGTTCGGCATTGCGTTCCTGCAGGTGCCGGGTGAGCTCAGCCGCGTGGAGCGCCGCCGCCACCTGCCCGCTGAACAGGTTCAGGAAATCCCAGGCGGCCTGGTTGAGTTCACGCCGCGGGTTGACCCCGAGGAGCAGCAGCCCGAGCCGCTGCGACTGGTCCGGCGTCGTGAGCGGCTGCAGCACCAGCTGGCGAACCGGTTCTGGCCACGCGGAGGTCGGCAGCGGCGCCACATCCAGCACCTGGGCGCCCTGCGCCACTCCCCAGGCCTCCGGCGCGCGGCGGAAGGGTGCCGCGTCCGCTGGGCTCAACCCGGCCGACCCGGCCAGCGTCATCGTGCCGTCTGCCGCAGGGCGGTGCAGCAGCACCGCCGGGAGGTCCTGGGGGTTGGCCCGCGCCACGTCCAGGACCGTCCGGATCACCTGCTGCGGATCGCCGGCGCTCAGCAGGGCGGCGGTGAGGTCGGCGAGCGTCCGGGTGCGCCGGGCCGCCAGGACCCGCTCGGTCGTCTCGGTGACCGAGCAGAACACGCCCTGCACCTGTCCGGCAACGGAGACGGGGCTGTAACTCACGTCGAAGTAGCACTCCTCCATGTACCCGTGTCGCACGAGCGGCACCAGAAGGTTCTCGAACATGACGCTGTCACCCCCCTGCAGCGCGGCGTCGAAGACCGGCTTGAGGCCAGGGTACCCGTCCTGCCCGAAGATGTCGGCGGTGCGGGACCCCAGCGCGGCGGGATGCTTGTCGTCACCGAGGATGGGCCGGTAGGCGTCGTTGTACAGCGCGATCAGCTGATGGGTCCAGGCCAGGTACATCGGCTGCCTGGACGTGAGCATCAGGTTCACGTAGGTGCGGAGTTCGGCCGGCCAGCCGTGAGGCGGTCCCAGGGGCGAGGCGTTCCAGTCGAACGCACGCATCCGCACGCTCATTTCCCCATCACCAGGAAACAGTCGATCGAACGCGAATGAACCGTCGAACTCAGTCATGCCTCTCCAGCATAGGGAAGGCGTGGACCGGACGCGCGCAGTCGACGTGAGCTTCCGGCATGGACCGGATCCTCCACTGCATCTGGGACCACCCGGTGCAGTTCGCGCTGGAGCTGCCCGGTTTCGTCCGGTCTGCCGTCAGGCCCGCGCTGTCCTGCTCAGGCGAGGCCACCGCTCACCCCCCGCCCAACGGGAGCGCCCTGCAGTGGACGGCCCAGCCGGCGCGGCCCAGGTTCCTGGACCCCCGCCCGACGCTTTGTTCCAGCGTTCCTGCGCGCCTGCAGCGTGACCACCGGGGTGACCCGGTTGCGTTCGGCCATGGCTCATCCCACCCTCCCTGCGACTGCGAAGCATGGGCTGGGGGCCCTCACCGCTGGGGAGGGCTCCCAGTCAGATCCCCTGGCTCACACCGACGCAACGATTCCGCCGCACGCCTCAGTGCACCCTGGCTGCCTCAGCACCGCGACGGCGGAACGATTTCTCCTGGCGTGATGCATCCCTGTGCAGGGCAGAGCGGACCCAGACGCAGCCTTCGTCCCATGCCCATGGACGCGCCGAGTGAGCTTCGTTAAGTGCGACCTGCGCGCTTGACGGCTCCGTCTCGCGCGCACGTTTCCTTCGTACGGTCGGTCATTGCCTGGCGAGCTCCGACCGTCTCCTGGCTGTGGCACGCGTGGTCATCTCGGGAAGATTGTGAGTCCCCGTTCCTCCAACGTTCTTGCAGCGCTGATCAGCAGGTTGATCTCGACGTTGCGGAAGTCCTCGTCATGCCTGGATTGCGTCTCCAGCACCTCACCCTGGTACTTCACCACAAACTCGTAGAACTCACTGCGGGCCATCGCGCGCCTCATGGTGCCCACCTGCTCGGTCATCTCCGGGTCCGAACCGGTCACGGTGTGCTCCCAGGCGGCCTGGACGCCCAAGGCGTTCATTCGCTCCCACAGCGCCAGGTTGAGCCCGTTGAGCTCGGTTTCCCAAATATCGTTCCGCTGGTCGATGGTGGTCATAGATCACCCTAGCGTCTGTCGGCCGTGACTGGGCTTCGGTTGGGTGTGGGTCGTGCTCACGGGGCGGCCCCCTCAGCCACTCCCGTCTCTCTGCCCGAAGAGGATCGCCAGGACCTTGGCACCTCACATGTTCTGGCACGGCATCAGCCCGCGCCCGAATCGACTCAATGGCGCAGTCGCGGGCGTACGGTGCCCCTGTGAGCCTGCGTAGGCCCAGCACGCTGAATTGCTGCATGTTGAGGGATCCTTGTTGCCTCCACGCTGAGGACCACGCGATCCGGAAAGCTATGCCACCTGCGTCCACGACGCCATGTTCTTGATACATAAGCAATCGTGACGACCGCACACTCATCCCATCCCGCGTTGGCCTTTGGTGGCGTTTTTCTCTGTTCGGCGCCGTCTGGTTGGCGGCCGCCAGCTATCCGTATGCCGGTCCTCGCCCGTTGATCCTGGCCGCCATCCTGATCCTGAGTCTCCTGATGACGGCATGGGCCGTGACGCGCTTCTCCTCGCGCCGCCGCGGATTCTCAGGGACGAGCGACAGGGCCGCAGGCAACAGGGTCCGCAAAGGGTTCATCGTTGTCAACATCGTGCAGTGGTCGAGCATCGGCGTCGCCGTGTTGCTGCTGGCCTTGACGAACCATCCGTCCTGGATCCTGCCCTGCGTCATCCTGGTCACCGGGCTTCATTTCTTCCCACTGGCGCACCTCTTCCGCTACCGGGGCTACACCCTGACCGCAGCGGCTCTGATCGTGGTCGCGCTGCTGTGCATGCTGTTCGGCAGCGATGGCCGCAGTGTGGGGCTGAGCTTGTTGGCCACCGGCGCCATCCTGTGGGCGAGTGCGGTTGCCCTCTTAGCGGCCATGTGAGCATCGCGACGCCAGTTCCGGGTCCTGGCCGGCCGTTCCACCGAACCAACGTGAGCCCTGGACGTGCGGCCCGGTCAGACCCACTGGTCGGAGCGTTCGCCGCATCTTCATGTTCAGACGTTCCGCTTGACGCCTACCTACATGTAGGTAGATAGTGACACACGTGACCGGTGCCCCCACCACCCGCGACCGCATTCTGGATGTGGCGCAACAGCTCGTTCAGCAGCGCGGCTTCTCGTCCGTCGCGTACCGCGACATCAGCACCGCTCTTGGGATCCGCAACGCCAGCATCCACCACCATTTTCCCAGCAAGACCGACCTGGGCACGGCCCTGGTCCAGCGTTACCGCCGGCAGATCGAAACGCAGCTCACCCATCTGAGCGACACCGAGCCCTCGCCCCTCCAGCGTCTGCGCGCGTACCTCACTGGCTATCAGGGCGTCGTCCACGAGGACGGCCGCATCTGCCTGTGCACGCAGCTGACCTCGGAGGACTGCATCCTGCCCGCCGCCATTCAGCAGGAACTCGACGCGTTCTTCACCTTCAGCGAAGAGTGGTTGACCCGCGCGCTGGCCGAGGGCCAGCAGCAGGGGGAACTGCAGTTCAGCGGCTCCGCCACCGACACCGCCCAGGTGCTGCTCGCCACCGTCGAAGGGGCCATGTTGATGGCCCGAGCCACCCGCAGCCCGCACCGGTTCCAGCACGTCACCCAGCACGCCCTCACCGCCCTCTGCCTTCCCAGGAGTCTCTGATGCCCCAGACCACCGCTGACCACGCCCGCCGCCTGCTCGACCTGCACACCCAGCCGGAGATTCTGGTCCTGCCGAACGTCTGGGACGTCGTGTCCGCCCAGGTGGTCGCGGCCACGCCCGGTGTTCAGGCGCTCGCCACGGCCAGCCACTCCATCGCCTCGACCTTCGGCTACCCCGACGGGGAGCGGATCCCGCTGGAGCTGCACCTGGACATGGTCCGCCGGATCGTCGAAGCGGTGTCGCTCCCGGTGTCGATGGACTTCGAGGCCGGCTACGGCCATCCGGGCGACACGGCCCGCCGCGCCATCGAGATCGGCGTGGCCGGCGGCAACCTGGAGGACGGCATGCGCCCCCTAGGGGAAGCGGTGGCCGCCGTGCAGGCGGTCATGGAGGCGGGCCGGGCGGCCGGCGTCGACTTCGTCCTCAACGCCCGCACCGACGCCGCGCTGCGGGCCACGCCCGAGCAGTCGCGCACCCAGGTCATCCGGGAAGTGATCACCCGCGGCCAGGCGTTCCTGGAGGCCGGCGCGCCGGTGGTCTTCGTGCCTGGGCTGATCGCCCGCGAGGAGATTCAGGAGGTGAGTGACGCCCTGGGACAGCGGAAGCTGACGGTGATCAGTGTGCCGGGCGTCAGCCTCCCGGCCCGTGAGCTGCAACGGCTGGGCGTGGCCCGCGTGTCAACCGGCCCCTTCACGCAGCGCGTGGCCCTGACCGCCCTGCAGGACGCGGCCGCGGACATCCTCGGCGGCGGCACCCTGCCCGCCACCACCCGGCCCCTGAACTGATCCGACCAGGGAAGAAGCAGCGGCTCCTTCCCACCCCTCAAGAGGAGGTTCCAGCATGCCCACCATTCAGACGAAGCACGCCCACGCGCCCCAGACCGAGCTGTACTACGAGACGTACGGGGAGGGCCGCCCCGTCGTGCTGATCCACGGCTGGCCCCTGTCGGGCCGGATGTGGGAGCCGCAGATCGATGCGCTGCGCCACGCCGGGTATCAGGTGACCGCCTACGACCGCCGCGGGTTCGGGCAGAGCGGCAAGACCAACGGCGGGTACACCTACGACGTGTTCGCCGCCGACCTGCATGACCTGATCGAGGCGCTGGGCCTGAACGACGTCACCCTGGTGGGCTTCTCGATGGGCGGCGGGGAGGTCAGCCGCTACGCGGGCCTGTACGGCACCCAGTACCTGCACAGCGCCGCGCTGATCTCCTCGGTGGCCCCGTACCTGCTGAAGACCGACGACAACCCCGGCGGCGGCCTGACCGAAGCGGACGTGGAGGGCATGGTGCAGCAGGTCGCGGACAACCGCCCGCAGTACCTGGCCGCGTTCACGAAGAACTTCCTGAACTGGGATCAGGGCGACACCGCCCAGATGCTCGGCGACGAGTTCCTGGCCTTCACGGCGTCCCTGTACTTCCAGGCCTCCCCGGTCGCCACCCAGGCGTGCGTGCAGGCGTTCGGGACGACGGATTTCCGCGCGGACCTCGCCCGGCTGACGGTCCCGCTGCTGGTGGTGCACGGGGACAGTGACCGGATCGTGCCGCTGGAGGTCAGCGGCCAGCGCGTGCCGCAGTACCAGGCGGGTGCGGAGCTGCACGTGATGAAGGGCGCGCCACACGGCCTGAACGCCACGCACCCCGAAGCCTTCAACGCGCTGCTGCTGGACTTCCTGGCGCGCTGAGCAAAAAACTTGATGGAAGCGAAGCCCCTCCCTGGCCAGGGAGGGGCTTCGCTCTTGTTGACGGCGAGCCCTGCGTTGTTCCAACCCCATGACGGGCAGCTGCGTGACCCGGAACGGCATCCCCGGAGCTGTCACACTGAACCCATGCCCAATCCCCGAGACCTCGGCCTGCCGTTCCGGGGGCACCCCGGCCCCCACAACGCCATCACGGACGTGCCCGGCGTCGAGGTGGGCCACGTCACGCTGATCTCCGGTGAGGGAGCCGCGGCCGTGCGGACGGGCGTGAGCGCCATCCTGCCGGGCGGCCGCGACCCGCGGCGGTCCCAGGTGCCGGCGGGCTGGTTCTCCCTGAACGGCAACGGGGAAATGACCGGCACCGCCTGGATCGAGGAGTCCGGCTGGCTGACCGGCCCGGTGCTGCTGACCAACACGAATTCGGTGGGCGTGGTCCGCGACGCCGTGGTCGCCTGGGGCCAGCGGCAGGGGTGGGACGCGCTGTGGAGCCTGCCGGTGGTGGCCGAGACCTACGACGGCTTCCTGAATGACATCGGCGGCTTCCACGTCACGGCCGAGCACGCTTTCGAGGCGCTGGACACGGCCACCGGTGGTCCCGTGCTGCAGGGGAATGTGGGGGGCGGCACCGGCATGATCGTCTCGGGCTTCAAAGGCGGCATCGGGACGGCGTCGCGGGTGTTGGACGTGCCCGTCCCCTGCACGGTCGGCGTGCTGGTGCAGGCGAATTTTGGGGCGCGCGAGGACCTGATGCTGCTGGGCGTGCCCATCGGTCTGGACGTGCCCGACCACCTGCCCCAGCGTGGTCCTGCGGAGCGTGACGGGTCGATCATCATCGTGGTGGGCACCGACGCGCCACTGTTGCCGCACCAGCTCAAGCGCCTCGCCCGCCGCGCCGGGCTGGGGCTGGCCCGCACCGGCAGCGTGGCGCACAACGGCTCCGGCGACCTGTTCCTGGCGTTCTCGACCGTGGTGCCGCGGGTCGAAGCGGGCATCGAGCACTGGTCGGCGCTGCCCCAGGCCAGTCTGGATCCCCTGTTCAGGGCGACGGTCGAAGCCACCGAGGAAGCCATCGTCAATGCGCTGTTCGCCGCACAGACCATGACGGGCCTGCATGGCCGGACCGTCCACGCGCTGCCCCAGGACCGCACCCTGGACCTGATGCGCAAGTACGGCCGGCTGAAGTAGGGAAGAGGAGGAAAGGTCCGGCTGTCTACGTCTAGCGCTACCTTCCAGGGCAACCACGAGCGTGCGAGATGACCTTGGGGAGAGGGCGAACTCTTTCGGGTGACGCTTTGGCCAGGCATCCGGCCTGGTCAAGAACCATCTTGGTTTCGGCAGCGTTCCTTCCCTGCGCTTCAGTGGTCCGGCTCAATGCCGTTGGCGCGCATCGCCTGGAAGACGTTGAACCATTGATCGGGTGTGGCCAGGCCGCCGCGCCACTTCAACCGGGCCAGGTAGTGCTGCCAGCGGTGTTCCTGAAGCTCAGAAAACACGGCGCCATATTGCTGGATCACCTGCTGAAGCCCGTCCGGCAGAGGTGCTGGGGCGGGGCTGGCCGCAGGTCGTGGACCCTGCTGAGGCGTCACGATGGCCAGACCGGTGTGATCGGTCCACGCCTCCGGGCTGACCTGGTAGACGCGCCGGAGGGCGTCCATCCGGGCGCCACCCAGGTCTTCGAGCGCTTTGACTCCGCGTTCCAGCTGCGATAGGTACGGCTGACTCACCCGCGCGCCCAGGTCCCGCGTGCGGCGATCGACTTCGTCCTGGCCCAACCCCAGACGGGTGCGCTGGTCAATCAGCCATTCGTTCACTCGCGGTGAGCGGCGGGCAGCTGGGGATGCTGAAGCGTCGTCCATAGGAATTGAGCAATATTACCAGAAGCATTCGCGGCGGTGCGTAGCTCAAATGAACGGCAGACGACTTGATTAGATATTGCATAAGCAATAAATTGTGCGCGTGCGTTCCAGCCTGAACTAGACCGGTGACAATGCTCGTGTCCGTCATATGTTTATGTCAGCCAGCTTTAAGATCGATGTGAACAACTGGGATCGACCGATGCCCTGAACGGTCTGCTCTTCTTGAGGGGGCTCTGTTGTGGCCGAGTCTTATTACTCTAGCAATCTATACTGCCCACTTCTTGCCACCATCCTTTGCTCGTCAGCTCCACCTGTGTGGTTCTGCACTCGTCTGGCCCGCTTCTTCCCTCGGCTGCTCTCTGCAAAAAGGTGCCCACATGCTCCATTCCAAGGTTGATCTCGCCCGTCACCCCCACCCGTCCCGTCCTGAGCGGGTCTCCCCTCTCCGCTTCGGTCTCAGGGTCATCGTTACGCTTCCAGCCCCCTTCCGGGCGCTCCTGCCGGAGCAGCCATGACCCTGCCCTCCGCTGGAATCGTTCAGCACCCGCCACACCGCCCGTCCAGGCGACGCGAGGCCGGCACCTACACCACCACCGACCGCGCCGTGGTCGACTTCCAGAAGCAGAACGGCACGGCCACGTCCCGCACGCTGACGGTCCTGGCCCAGCGCGCCAACTTCATTCACAAGGCGGAGGTGAGCGTGGCCGAGATCCAGCTCGAGACCGGTCTGGGTCAACGCGCGGTCGAGAAGGCCCTCGCCGCCCTGGCCGAGTTGGGCTTCTGCACCAGGACGGGCCGGCGCTGGAGGTACACCACCCCGAACGCCGGTGCGAACGGTGGAGCGAACGGCGGTTCGCTCCACCATTCGCCCTTCGACCCCCAGAACATCGTTCTGGACGGCCACCAGCCGGCCCTGAAGGAAGGTGAAGGAGCTGGAAGGAACATCATCCGCACCGTGACTTCCGATGAGCTCCGGCAGCGCCACCCCAGGGACGACGCTGCCGGGTCCGGTCCCAGCACCACGAAGCCTGACGAAGACCACCCCGGCCTTCCGACCGCTCTGGACGGGCTCACCGGGCATCCGGCACAGGCCCGCCGCAGCGCCAACTCGTCCACGCCGCCGGGCCCGTTCCACGCCGCCCGCGACGCAATCAATGCGGCCGGGTTGCTGCCCACCTGGCACGACTGGGTGCGGCTGAACCGGCTGCACCCGGTCACACAGGAACGGCAGGCGCCACTCTGGCAGGCCTGGATCCAACAGGGCCTGACCGAACCGCTGCAGGCGCACGTCCACGACATCATCCAGAGCGGCAGCTTCGCCCATCCGCTGGGCGCCCTCCGGGCCCGCATGGCCAAACAGCTGGCCCCGCCACCACAATCGCCCGGCTGCGGCCCCACGGTCCGGCCGGGCGAGCGCCGCACCGCGCCGGATGGCCGGACCTGGACCGTGGAAAGCGTCGAGTACGGGCTGGTGTACTTCGAGGACGTTGGCGCGCCGGCCGATCTGGGCGCGGCGATCGTGGAGCGCTGGCCGCTGGCCGGTGGGGCCGCGTGAGCGGCATCCACCCCCCAAGGACCGAGCCCCACAGCGAACAGGCCGAGGTCGGCGTGCTGGGCAGCGTCCTGCTGGACAACGACACCCTGGGCCTGCCGGACGTGGCGCAGCTGGGCGACCACGACTTCTACCTGGAGCGGCACCGGCACATCTGGCGGGCCATGCGGACCCTTCAGGAGGTCACGGCGCCGATCGACCTCACCACGCTCAGCGAGCAGCTGATCCGCAGCGGCCGGCTCGACGCCGCTGGTGGCCTCGGCACCCTGATCGGCCTGGGCCAGCAGGTCCCCACCTCCGCGCACGCCGACCACTACGCCCGCATCGTGCTGGAGAAGCGCTACCTGCGGGCCAGCATCCAGCACAGCGCCCAGGTGATCCGCCACGCCTACGCCCAGGACATCGACCTGGAGGACCTCGGCGCGCTACAGGGGGCGCCCCCGGTGCTGACCTTCGCGCGGACGCAGGTGGTGAGCCTCTCCAGCAGCATCGGCACCGTCCTGGAGCAGGCGGAGCGGGGCACCGGCCCCCAGGGCCTGCCCACCGGGCTGGAGGCGCTGGACCGTCTGACCGGCGGGCTGGAGGCGGGCCGGCTGTACGTCCTGGCCGCCCGGCCGGGCATGGGCAAGTCGGGGCTCGCCTTCCAGATCGGCGCCCATGTGGCCAGGGCCAGCGGCCGGGTGCTGGCCTTCAGCCTGGAGATGCCGGCCGAAGAACTCGCGGCCCGGATCGTCGCCAGTGAGGCGCGGGTCAGCCTGGAGCAGTTCAGCAGGGCCCGGCGTGGTCAGCCGCACGCCCTGCAGGCCCGTGACTGGGCGCGCCTGCGTCAGGCCCAGCAGCGCCTCGACCAGGGCCGGTACGACGCGCTGGCCAAACCGGCGCTGACGCTGCAGGCGCTGCTGGACGAGGTACGGCGCGAACATGCCCGCCAGCCGCTGCGCTTGTTCATCCTCGATTACCTGCAGCTGGTGCAGGTGAGTGGGCGGGCCGGCGAGCACCCGGTCCAGCGCGTGACCCTGATCAGCAACGCGCTCAAGGCCCTGGCGATGGAGTTGCAGCTCCCGGTGCTGGCCCTCTCGCAGCTCTCCCGCGCGGTCGAGCAGCGGCCCAACCGCCGGCCGATGCTCAGCGATCTGCGCGAGTCCGGGGCGGTGGAGCAGGACGCCGACGTGGTGCTGTTCATCTACCGAGACGAGTACTACAACGCCAGCACCGACCAGCCGGGCGTCGCCGAGCTGATCGTGGGGAAGCAGCGCAACGGCCCGCTGGGGGAATGCCAGGTGCAGTTCCAGAGCCACTTCATCCGCTTCCAGACCCTCGCGGCGGAGTATGCAGCGGGGCAGCCTCAGGTGGGGCAACGGGGCGCCTGAGCGCAGGGACTGGAGCCTGGACAGTCGCGCCTCCTGTAGAGGCTTCACCTTCCGCCTATTCAGGGAGGTGGGCAATCTGCTCGCTGATCGACATGACAAAC
Source organism: Deinococcus sonorensis KR-87 (assembly GCF_040256395.1). NCBI lineage: Bacteria > Thermotogati > Deinococcota > Deinococci > Deinococcales > Deinococcaceae > Deinococcus > Deinococcus sonorensis. The sequence continues at coordinate 518,417 of NZ_CP158299.1, forward strand.
CGCTGGACGGTCGAACAGTCAGGACGCGCCCGCGCTGCTCCCGTGTCGAACCACCACTCCACCGCCCAGTCGATCAACCCAGCCCACGCCGGGAGGCGCTGGGCCGCCCAGACCGCGGCCTGTTTCTTGGAACGCTGTTCCCCGGTGGTCACGGTATACAGGGCGCGGCACACGGTCAACACGGCATAGGCGTGGCCTCCCTCCTGGCCGGGGTCCATCTCCGTGATCCAGACGGGCCAGTTGCCGGCGTGTTCCCGGACCACCGCGACGAATTCCGCCGGGTCGAAGCTCGGCAGCAGGTCCTGCGGCGGCGGACCGAACAGGGCCACGCCGCTATGCCACGCCATGTACCACTGCAGCAGGTAATGCCGGGTCGCCTGGACCAGGTGGAGCGGCTCGCCTGGGCTGATGCGGGCCATCAGATGCGGCTGCGTGCGGAAGTCCCGGAGACCGGCCAGCGAACTGTAGTTGACTTCAATCCGGCCCCGCCAGGCCGGCTCCTCCGCCTCCAGCTCCCGGTGGAAGCGGTGGAGGTGCTCCAGGTCCTCCTCGGAGGGGTCCTGAGCCAGGACGGCGAGGAGATCGATGTCGCTGCGCTGCGGGTTGAAATCGCCCGTGACCAGGGAGCCGTGCAGGTACAGCCCCATCAACGATTCGCCCAGCTGCTGAGGGAGCTCCTGCGCCAGACGGCCCACGAGCTGCTGAACGTCCGGCGGTGCAGGGCGGTTCATGCCAGGAGCGTACCAGCCGTGTGGTGAGGCCACCACAGAATCGGGTATCGTGAGGGTCCACCCCTCAGCTGGACGTCAATCACGCTCACCACAAGGATGAACATGCCTCCGGTCCGTCTCGTCGCGCGTCTCTGTCTCGTCACTGCGCTCGTGTTCCTGCTCAGCACGCTGCTGCCCGCTCCGGTGGTGGCGGTGGGGCAGCTGGCCCCAGCGGGAAGCCATGCCACCGCTCGGCTGCATGGTGTGGCGGTCACCCCACACCCGCCCACCAGGGCGGTCAACTACCTGATCGCGGGCGTGGCCCCCGACTACCGCGCTCCAGGAGTGCGCGCGCCCGAGCACTTCCGGGGCAACACGGACAGCCTGCTGCTGCTGCAACTCGACCCGGTGTCCAACACGGTGCGGACCCTGAGCCTGCCGCGCGACACCCGCGTGTGGCTGCCGGGCTTCGGCTGGGGGAAGCTCAACTCCGCCCTACCCAGACTCGGCCCGGACGGGATGGTCCGCACCGTCGAACGCCTGACCGGCCTCCACCTTCAGGCGTATGTGCTGGTCAATCTGGACGGCGTGCGCCACCTGACCGACGCCCTGGGCGGGGTGGACATCTACGTGCCGCAGAACATGACCTACGACGACACGGCCGCCAACTTGCACATTCACCTCACCAAAGGCTGGCGGCACCTGTCGGGCGTGCAGGCCGAGCAGTTCGTGCGCTTCCGGCACGACGCGATGGGCGATATCGGCCGCGCGCAACGGCAGCAGACCTTCGTGAATGCCCTGGCCCGCCGGCTGCTCGCCCCGTCCGGCGCGGCCCGCCTGGGCGTTCTTCCCGGAGTGCTGCAGCGCGACATCCGCACGAACGCCGGGGCCCGCGACCTCAGCGCGGCGCTGGGCATGGCGCTGCATTGGCCACGCGTGGAGACGTTTTTCTTGCCGGGGCGCTTTCTCACCGTGAACCGGGGGAGTTTCTGGGAGATGGACGCCACGGCGGCGCGGCGGACCCTGGCGAACTTTGGAGGTGCGCCCGCGACTGCAGCCGCCCGTGACGTGCGCGCGCTGCGGGTGGCATTGATCAGCTCCGGCGGAACGGCCGCCCAGCTCGCGAGGGTGCAGGAGCGGCTGTGGCAGGCCGGCTACCGGAGGATCTTCGTGAGCCGGCGCGAGGTCCCGCCTGGGCGGGCGAGCGCGGTGCTGTCGAACGCCAGCGCCAGTGAGGCCAGCCGGGTTCGCCGCGATCTCGGATTCGGGGTGGCGCGCGCCTCGGGGCAGGGGTCCGTGTACGCAGACGTCACGGTCTGGGTCGGGTGGGACGCGGTCCCGAGGCCACTGGCGTCACGCGGGAAGGCCCCACCGAAGTGAGGCGAACGCGCACATGGGGACGTCGAGCGGGGCGATGACCCAAATGGGGGACCAAGGCCGCCGGACCCAGACGCGCGTCGGGGCCTTACCTTGACCTCCTGGGGTGGCGTTTCCGCTACCGGCGCGCCTGCTCCATGTCCTTGGGCAGGCTGAAGCCGAAGGTGGCCCCTTCGCCCGGCTGTCCAGCGGCAGACACCTGCCCGCCGTGCTTGGCGATCAGGCGGCGGACGCTCGCGAGGCCCACACCCGAGCCGGTCGCCTCCTGCGCGCTGTGCAGGCGCTGGAAGACGTTGAACAGCCGATCCTGGTAGCGCGGATCGAAGCCCAGCCCGTTGTCCTGCACGAACACGCCCCACCGGCTCCCCTGATCCTCGGCGTACACCCGGATGATGGCCGGATCGCGGGAGCGGGTGAATTTCAGGGCGTTCTCGGTCAGCTGGGTCAGCACCTGCTTCATGGCGTCCGCGTCCGCACACACGGTCGGCAGCGGCGCCACCTCCCAGCGGATGTGGCGGGTCAGTAGGTCCGGCATCAGCGTGTCCTTGATCTGCGCCACGACCGTGTTCAGATCGACCATGCCCAGGCGCAGCGGCTGCTGGGTGGCCTGCGACAGGTTGAGCAGCGCGTCGATCAATGTGTTCATCTGCCCGCCGGCCTGCTCCACCACGTCCAGGTAGCGGGCGCTGCGGGCGTCCAACTTGCCGTCCAGCGCTTTTCTCGCCAGTTCCAGAAAGCCGATCATGTGCCGCACCGGCGTGCGCAGGTCGTGTGTGACCGAGTAGGAGAACGCCTGCAGTTCCTCGGTGGCGACCGAGAGCTCCTGGGTGCGGGCCGCGAGCGCGTCGCGCTGCTCGCGCAGCGTCTGGGCCTGCCGGGCCCGCTCCAGCGCCAGATCGAGGCTGCGGCCGACTGCCCGGAAGATGCCTTTGTCCCGCTCCGACCACGTCGCCGAGGCGCCCGACCCCATCACCAGGACGTTGTGCAGCTCGCCGCTTCGAAAGAATGGATACCCCGCGACCGCCAGGAAATGCACCGACTCCAGGATCCACTCGCCGGCGGCATCCCAGTGGTCGATGAACGCGACCTGATGGTCCCGCAGGATCAGGGCGAGGTTCGACCGCCGGAGCGGAAAGCCCTCCTGCAGCCGCGACAGCAGCGCCGGGTCGTAGCCGGGGTTCCACGCCGTCGCCCGGTACAGATCGCCGTCGAGTTCCAGGTAGGCGACGTCCACCTCGCACGTTTCCTGCAGCAGGGCGATGGCCTCGCGCACCAGCACATCGACGTCGAGCTCACTGCCGACCTGCTGCGTGAAGCGGGTGAACGCTTCCAGCGCCACCCGTTCCTCGTCGAGCGTCCGGGTCTGGGCAGCGCGCTCCAGCGCCAGTTCGAGGCTCTGAACGGCGGTGCCGAGCAGCACCCGGTCCACGCTCGACCACGTCCGCTGGCGCAACAACCCGAAAGCCAGCACGCCCACCGTCCGGCCGCCGGTTCGGATCGGCAGGGTGGCCGAGGCGGCGATGTGCCCTGTGAGCGGGGCGAGCTGGTCGGTGCGCTGGGCGTGCACGTTCTGGAAGTACGGTTGCCCGGTGGTCCAGGGCACCAGCAGGCTGTGCGTCTCGGCGTACGGCAGACCGGCGTCGATCTGAATCTGCAGCTCGGGGGACTGCAGGTCGCCGGACTGCACCCGGCAGACCCAGCGGTCCCCCTGGGGTTCGAAGTACATGGCCGCCCCGTCGGTCAGCATCGACATGACGACCTCCTGGGCCCGCTGGATCAGCAGCAGCGGATCGCTGGTCAGCGCCAGGTCCCGCGTCAAGGCCGCGAAGGCCTCGAGCGCGCGGGTCCGGGCCTGCAGCTCCGCGTTCTGCCGCAGCAGGCGCCGGGCGGTCTGGGTGCGTTCCAGCGCCAGGCTCAGGCTCCGGCCGACCGCCCGGACGATCCCGCGGTCCGCTTCACTCCAGCGGGGGGTGTCCCGGAGCCCCACGGCCAGCAGGGAGTGCAGCTCCCCGTTCACCAGCAGCGGGTAGCCGGCGGCGGACGCGTACGCCTCACTCGGGCTGATCTGCTCCTCCTCAGGGTTCCAGCCGTCGATGAAGACCGGCTGACGGCCCTCGAGCACCCGAGCGATCAGCGGCGTTTCGGCCGGCAGGCCCGCGGTGATCACGGCGGTCAGCTCCGGCGTCATGTCCTCGCTCCAGACCTGGGCTTTCCAGAGCTCGCCTTCCTGCACGTAGTGGCCGACGCTCGCGCCGGGAAAGCGGCCCTGCAGCACCGCGATGGCCTGACGCACCAGCACCGGCAGGTCGATTTCGCTGCCGACGGCCTCGGTCAGGGCCATGAAGGCGTCCTGGGCGCGGGCGTCCACCGGGGGCGGCTCGGGGCGTTCGTCCGGGACGCCCGTATTCAGCGAACGCCGCCTTATCCGGTCCAGGGCGACGGTCCCGTGCACGGCCAGGGTGTCCAGGAAGGCGCGTTCCTCGGCGGTGAAGGGCCGCGCTTCCCGGAACGCCAGCACCACGCTGCCGAGCAGCCGGCCGGCCAGGACCATCGGAACCGCCGCGACCGCACCGGCCCGCTGCTCCAGGTACAGCGCCTGATGCGTCCGCAGCACCTCCGCGGCCGGCTCCTGGGCGTCCAGCGGGCCGTCCTGCCAGACCGCCAGTGGCTCAGCCGGGTTCGGCCGCTGGAGCTCCGCCGCCACCCGCAGGACCTGGGCGTCTTCGTCGACCAGCAGGACGGCACCGGAAGTCGCCGCCAGGGCCCGCACGGCCGCGTCGAGCACCGCGTCCAGGACCTCCACCTGCGTTCGCGCGGCCGCGAGTGCCTGTGTGACGTCCTGAAGCTGCACCTCCAGGGCAGTTTCCGGACCGGAGGACGCAGCGGGCAGGGAGGACATGCTTCAAGATACGCTGCCCCCTCGCAGGTTCGCGGTGAAGCAGGCAACGCAATGTCACCAGGATGCTGGATGGAGGACGCGTGAGGAGACCCGGCTCGAGAGGATGACTCGGTGCCGAACCCGGTTCAGCAGCTGCGGGCCGGGGACGTCCAGGACCGCAAGCCAGCCTGGAGGCCTGCGCCCGGTACAGCTGCCGACGAGGCTCGCTTGACACCCCAAGAACATGTAGTCATACTGATTACAAGCGGAAGGGAGGCCGCACCCGTGAGAAGCCAATACGCCGTCGCCATCCACATCCTGTCCATGATCGCGCTGAATCCCCAACGAACCTTCAGTTCGGAGGACCTCGCGAGCAGTGTGGGCACGCATGCGGTCGTGATCCGCAGCATTGTCAAGCTGCTGCGCGCCGCCGGCCTGGTGGAGACGCACCAGGGCGTCGCTGGCATCCACCTCACGCACAAGCCGGAAGAGCTCACGCTGCTCCAGGTGTACCGCGCGGTCGATGCGCCGGAATCGGTGTTCAGGCTGCACGAGCGGCCCAACCCCCAGTGCTCGGTCGGTGGGAACATTCTGGACACGTTGGGATCCGTCTTCGGCGGGGCGCAAGAGGTGTTGGATGATTACCTGGCGAAGGTCACCCTTGCAGACGTGATGTCGGATCTCGCTCGACGTATCGGCTGATTTTTTTTACGTAACATGTAGTTATATCGGTTACATGTTCTCCGTCTGTAGTCGTACCCGCTGGATGATCCGGTCTGCCGTCCAGCCGAAGTGAACGAGACCCCGTTACTGAACGGTCCCCTCGCCGTCCCCCAGGTCAACATCGATGACCTCACCCCTGACGGACTGAGGCGACGCCCATCACCGGTGGCCCCCCATCCAGGAGCACGGACCACCCGTGCTTCCAGGTGCGGCCATCCCCACCCCCAGCAGGAACAACAGGAGACACACGATGAATATTGACCTCACGGGCCGGAAGGCCATCGTCACGGGATCAACCGCCGGCATCGGCCGGGCCACCGCCGAAGGGCTGGCACGGGCTGGCGCGTCCGTCGTCATCAACGGGCGCAGCGCCGAACGGGTCAACGCGGTGGTGCAAGAGATGCAGCTGGCCTTTCCCGGACGTGACATCAGCGGCGTGGTCGCCAACCTCACGACCGCCGAGGGCGCTGAAGCGCTCTTCGCGCAGGCGCCAGACGCGGACATCCTCGTCAACAACGTGGGCAACGCGTACATGCGGGACTACCAGGGCATCGAGGACATCGCCAGGATTCCTGACGAGGACTGGCTCAGCCTGTTTCAGCTCAACGTGATGAGCGGCGTGCGCGCCTCCCGCCACTACCTGCCGCGGATGGTCGCCCGAGGCTGGGGCCGGGTGGTGTTCGTCAGCAGCGAATCCGCGGTCAATATTCCCAAGGAGCTGCTCGACTATGGCGTGACCAAGACCGCGCAGCTAGCCGTTTCACGGGGCCTCGCCGAGGCGGTGGCGGGCAGCGGGGTCACCGTCAACGCGGTGCTGCCCGGCCCGACGAGGTCCGAGGCGCTGGGCAGCTTGATGGCGCAGCAGGCCGAAGCGCAGGGGACCACGCAGGAGGAAGCCGAGCAGGCCTTCCTCAAGGCGCTTCGCCCGACCAGCCTGATTCAGCGGTTCGCGACGCCAGACGAGATCGCCAACATGATCGTGTACGTCAGTTCGGACCAGGCCTCGGCCACCACCGGCGCGGCGCTCCGCGTGGACGGCGGCGTCGTGCGCTACGTCGCCTGATCGAGCGCCATGCCCCCGCTGCAGGCCCTGCACCTCAGAGCGGCACCTGTGCTCTCAACTCGGTGACGTGGGGGCGGCGTCCTGCCGCCCCTTTCCCCAGCGGACACGTCGCGATTGTTCCGCGGTGGCCAGGACACCAGGGAGTCTGAAACGCATCCCAGACGGCATCCAGACCCCAACGTACAGCCTGATCCAGCTGCCGCCCGTCTTGGCCTAAGTCCTGAGGAGACGACCTCCTCGAACTGGGGTTCCCGTCCACCTGCGCGGGGTCGCGCTGAGGCGCAAGGGAACCACGAGGGCCTGCCGCCTGTCGGAAATCACGGTCTTGACCGCCCCTTCCCCATGAGTTTTGGCCGTGTCTGGACCGGGCCGGTGGCTTACAGTAGGGCATGACCATCAACACCGAAACCGACCTGCAGGGCATGCAGCGCGCAGGCCGGGTCGTGGCCGAGACGCTCCGCACCCTGAAAGCGGCCATCCGTCCGGGCGTGACGCCCGCCGAGCTCGATGCCCTCGCCGGAACGGTCTTCAAGCACCACGGAGCCCGGTCCGCACCGCGCATGACCTACGACGCCCCCGTCAATGTCTTCATCAGCGTGAACGACGACATCGTCCACGGGCTGCCCACCGCCCGGCCACTGGCGGCCGGCGACGTGGTGAGCATCGACGTCACGCCGTTCGTGGACGGGTACATCGCCGACGCCGCGGTGACGGTGGCGGTTCCCCCGGCCTCCCCGGTGGTGATGCGGTTGATCGAGTGCACCGAGGCGGCGTTCCAGGCGGGGATGACGGCGGCCACGGCCGGCCAGCCGGTCCATGCGATCGGCCGGGCCGTTGAGCAGGAGGTGCGGCGCCGCGGCTTCACGGTGCTGCGGGAACTCTTCGGGCACGGGGTCGGCCGGGCCATTCACGAGGAGCCGAACGTGCCGAACTACTTCCGGCCAGAGGACCGGAAGCGGCTGCACGAGGGCCTGGTGATCGCGGTCGAACCGATGGTCTCCACCGGGCGCTCACCTCGGGTGAGGACGCGGCGGGACGGCTGGACGCTGAGCACCACCGATGGGGGCCTGGCGGCCCATTTCGAGCATACCGTCATGATCACCAGGGAAAAACCGCTGATCCTGACGGCCTGAACGCTCAACGCCGAGGCAGACCCGTCAGGTGCCCCACGGCTGGAGCACTTCGGGGAGCGAGCCGGTGCCACTCGAGTGGCACCGGCTCGTCGTTCCTCCCGTTCACGTCCGTGACGTCACAGGCAGAACGCACCATGAACGGCCCTCGGCATCCACCCCAGGCGCGACCGAGTCCCTTTGTCTTTCGTGGCTGGGCAGGAGCCGGTGAGGACTGACTCAGTGGGTGGGGCCGGGTGGGGTGTGGACTCGGCTACGCCCCGGACCCTCCGCAGGGCGCACGTTCTTTCCTCGGTGTCCTCCGCAGACTGCCGAAAGGACACCCACAGGAGCGGTGCGTCCTTGTCAAAGGCGCTGCCGGTCAGCTTCACTCTGCTCTGAGTGTAATAGTTGCACCACTTACGTTCAGGGACTATTCTGCTCTGGAACCCCACACTCGCCGGCAGGAGCCTGTGCAGCTCCATCCGCAAGGAGAAGCCCCATGAACCTTCTGCTCACCTCTGCTGGAATCAAGAACCCGACGATCCACGACGCGCTGGTGGAGCTCCTGGGCAAGCCGATCCGGGACGCCAACGCCCTGTGTATCCCCACCGCGGGGTACGGACATCCCCAGACCAATCCCAGCCACGCCTGGCGCTTTATCAGTGGCCAGGAACCCCGGTGCCCGATGACCGAACTGGGATGGAACTCCGTGGGCGTCCTCGAGCTCACGGCGCTGCCCAGCATCGATCGGGCGCGCTGGGTGCCCTGGGTCCAGCAGACCGACGTCCTGCTGGTGAACGGCGGCGACGCCATGTACCTGCACCACTGGATACGAGAATCGGGGTTGGCGGAGCTCTTCCCGTCGCTGCGCGAGACCGTCTGGGTGGGCCTGAGCGCAGGGAGCATGGTGATGACGCCCCGCATCGGCGAGGACTTCGTGAATTGGACGCCGCCTAGCGGGAGCGATGAAACGCTGGGCCTGGTCGATTTCTCGATCTTCCCGCATCTGGACCACCCGGATCTGCCGTGGAACACCCTGCACAACGCAGAACGCTGGGCCGCCGGGCTCTCGGGGCCGGCGTACGCGATCGACGATGAGACGGCCATCAAAGTGACGGATGGGAAGGTCGAGGTGGTGTCCGAAGGCCACTGGAAACTCCTGCGGTCCTGATGCCTGGCGCTGCCGGGTGAGTGGGGCGGTTCGCCCTGTCCGCCGGTGATGCTGTTCCGAAGGCTGATGCCTTCACACGGCCGGGCGTCCTGCCCTCACACAGCGCACCGGTACCGTGATCGTCCGCCGGAGCCCGTCCCTTCAGCCCCGGCTCGCTTGACAGCACCGGGTGGGTCCGGCATGATGAACCAACACAAGGCAAACGTTGTCCCATCGTCTGAATGGGAAAGGATTGATGTCTCCGTCAAGGGGGTGAAATCAATGTCGCGGGCCCGGACGCCGGTCAAGCCGGCCACCATCAAGGACGTTGCGCGCGTGGCTGGGGTGTCGTTTTCTACCGTGTCGCGCGTCGTCAACAACTCGAAGCCGGTGGACGAACCCACCCGCCTGCGGGTGATGCAGGCGATCGAGGAACTGCGGTACGTGCCGAACACCCTCGCCCGCGGCCTTCAGACCCGGCAATCCCGCTGTCTGGGGGTGATGCTGCCGGAGATCGGCAGTTCCGGCGCCGCGCAGATCCTGGAGGGCGCCGAATCCTACGCCCGCGAGGCCGGCTACACCCTGCTGCTCATGACGACCGCGGCGGACACCTCACGGGAAATCGAATGCTTCTCGATCATGCGTCAGCAGCAGATCGACGGGGTGCTGTGGGCCGCCGCGACGTACACGGACGCGCACCGGGCGTGGCGCGAGCATCATGCCCTGCCGACCGTCGTGTTCGCGCAGAACTTCTCCAGCGACGGCCTGCCGAGCGTGCTGGTCGACAACTACCACGCGGCCTACGACGCGACCGACCACCTGATCGGCAACGGGCACCGCCGCATCGCGATGATCACCGGCGACCTGAACGACCGTGCCGTGGGCCTGGACCGCTTCCGCGGCTTTCAGGACGCCCTCGCGGCGCACGGCATCCGGCCTGACCCGGACCTGGTGGTGCACGGGGACGTCTCTCCGCACGGGCGGGACACCGCCTCCGAGGGCAGCGGCTATCAGGCGATGGCGCACCTGCTCCCGCACCGGCCTACGGCCGTGCTGGCCGCGTCGGACAACCTGGCGATCGGCGCGATGCAGTTCATCCTGGAGCAGGGGCTCTCGATTCCGGGAGACGTGTCCGTGATGGGCTTCGACGACCTGGACATCGCGGCTCACCCGATGCTGCGGCTCTCGACCGTGGCCTTCGACTTCTACGAGCTCGGCGTGCTCGCCGCCCGCACGCTGATCGACGCGCTGCAGGGAGCCGAGGTCCCGGCCGTGCAGTTGTACCCGTATCGTCTGGTTCTCCGCGACACCGTGCGCAGACTCTGAATTTTTTTCCCGCTTGGGCAAACGTTTGCCAAGGAAAGGACGGCGTATGCGCCCACCACCGGACCGCTGATACTCCCGCTCAGGCCCGCTGCCCCAGACCCCATCCACCCCCCGGAGGAAGTCGATGAACACCCCCAAGCGCACCCCGCGTCCCGCCCCCGCCGCCCCGCTGCTGACCCTGGCGCTGCTCCTGAGCGCCCCCGCCGCGTCGGCCGCCACCCCGCCCGGCGGCACCCTGACGGTCGCCATCAGCGCCGCCCCCGCCTCTCTCGACCCGTCCAGCGGCGAAGCGTCCAACGAGTACTACTACACGCCCGCGTACGACTCGCTGATCAAGTTCGACTACGACGCCAAGTACAAGCCGGGCCTCGCCACCGCCTGGAGTTGGGTGGGCAAGGACTTCAAGGTGCTGGACCTCACCCTGCGCCCCGGCGTGAAGTTCAGCGACGGGAGCACCTTTGACGCCAAGGCCGTCAAGAGCTGGCTCGACCTGCAGATGAAGAACAAGTCCCCGGTGGCTGTCAACCTGGGCACCAAATCCGTCCAGGTCACCGGGCCGCTCAAGGTGCGGCTGACCATGACCGACCCGAACCCGCTGGCGCTGCTGTTCCTGTCGCGCACCTGGCTGTCCGGCGTGATTCCCTGTCCCAAAGCCTCCGCCAACCCCGCCCTGCTGAAAGCCGCCACCTGCGGCACCGGCCCGTACGTCCTGGACGCCAAGCAGACCGTCACCGGCGACACCTACACCTACGTCCCCAACCCCAACTACTGGGATCCGGCCAAGGTGCAGTGGAACAAGCTGGTCCTGAAGGTCGTCACCAACCCGCAGGCCGCCCTGGACGCCGTCCGCGCCGGTCAGGCGCAGGTCGCCTGGCCCGCCCAGGCCTCCTTGATCCAATCGGCGGTCGGCGCCGGCCTCAAGAGCGCCGGCGTCCCGCAGAACATCCTCGGCCTCGACTTCCTCGACAAGAGCGGCAAGATCGTCCCGGCGCTCAAGGACGTCCGCGTCCGCCAGGCGCTGAACTACGCCCTCGACCGCAAAGCCCTCGCGACCGCACTCGGCGGCGGGCAGGGCGACCCGATCTCGACGCAGTTCCTGAAGGGCGCCGACGGCTACGACGCGTCCCTCGACAACGCCTACCCCTACGACGTCGCCAAAGCCAAGCAGCTGCTCACCGCCGCCGGCTACCCGCAGGGCTTCGAGCTGACGATCCTGTCCACGCCCATCGCCGGCCTCGACACCCTGGTGCAGGCGATCGTGGGGTACTGGCAGGCCATCGGCGTCAAGGCCAAGATCGACAACAAGACCCAGGGCTCCGACTTCTTCGCTGGCCTCACCTCCGGCAAGTACGCGGTGTCCGCCGCGGCGCTCGGCGCCACCAACCCCACCCTGCTCGCCTGGAACTGCTGCTTCCATCCCGGCGCCGTCTGGAACCCCGACAAGACGCCGGTCCCGCAGTTCGAGGCGCTGATCGACAAGCTGCGCGTCACCGACCCGTCCAAGGCCGCGCCGATCGCGAAGCAGATCAACAGCTTCATGACCAAGAACGCGTGGTTCGTGCCGGTCTACAGCGGCAAGCTCAACTACGTGTACGACCCGAAAAAGGTCACGCTGGCCACCCCGTCCGGCGCGCAGCCGGTCATCGACATCCTGGACGTCAGACCCGTCAAGTAAGCCTCCCCGGCGGCGTGCTCCACCGTGCTCAGCCGCGCGCCGCCCCACAAGGAGCACCCGATGCCGATCGATCCCTTCCTCGAACCCCTCCTGCCGCAGTTCACGGAGCAGCCGGAGATCACCGACCACCCAGCGTGGCGCGCCGAAGTCAACCGGCAGAGCGACCTGCTGTTTGACACCATGGGCGAGCCGGGCCCGGCCGTCCGCGAACGCCAGGCGTTCACACTTCCGGTGGACGGCGGCCACATCGAGGTGTACGTCTATCAGCCGTTCGAACCGGGGCCGCATCCCGCGCACCTGTTCCTGCACGGCGGCGGGTGGTCGCAGGGCACCATCCACGGCCGCTTCATCGACGCCGCCTGCCGCGAGCGCTGCATCGGCGCGCGCTGCGTGGTGGTGTCGGTGGAGTACCGCAAGGCACCCGAGCATCAGTACCCCACCGGCCTGAACGACGCCGCCGCGGCGCTGCACTGGCTGGTCGAGCACGCCGGGGCTCTGGGGGTGGACCCCAGCCGGATCACCGTCGGCGGGCAGTCGGCCGGCGCGAACCTCGCCGCCGCCCTCACGCTCAAGCTCCGCGACGAGGGCGGACCCGCTCTGACGTTCCAGCTGCTGGAAGTGCCGGCACTGGACCTGACGTTCCGTCAGCCGTCCTGCCACACGCTCGGAGAGGGGTACGGCCTGACGTTCCACACCCTGGAACTGTGCCGGCGCGACTACCTCACGGCCGAAGCCCTGGCGAGCGAGCCGTACGTCTCCCCGCTGCTGGCCGACGACCTGACCCGGCTGCCGGCCGCCCACATCATGATCGCTGAATACGACCCGCTGCGAGACGACGGCACCGCCTATGCTGAGCGCCTACGGCAAGCGGGCGTGCCGGTCACGCTCACGCTCGGGGAAGGCCACATCCACGGCTCGTCCGCCTTCACCCGCACGATGCCGTCGGCGCGCGCCTGGCGCGACGAGGTGCTCGCGGTCCTGCGCCGCGCCCACGGCGTCCCCGACCCCGTCCCCGCACTTCAGGACACCTGAGCCGTCCGGGAGCCTCCCATGCTGCGCATCCTCGGCCACCGGCTGCTGCTCTCGATCCCGCTGCTGATCTTCGTCACCGCCCTGACCTTCTTCCTCGTGTCGCTCACCCCCGGCGACCCGGCCGTCGTGATCCTCGGCCAGAACCGCGCCCCCGAGGAATACCAGCGGCTGCGCGAGCAGCTCGGCCTGCTCCAGCCGGTCCCGGTCCAGTACGCCCAGTGGGTCAGCACCCTCGCGCACGGCAGCCTCGGCACCTCCATCTTCAACAACGAGTCGGTCATCGCCAAACTCAACGCCCGCCTCGGCGTCACGTTGTCCCTGGTGCTGCTGACCGCGCTGGTCTCGAGCGTGATCGGCGTCACGCTGGGCATCGCCAGCGCCCTCAAGCGCGGCGCCCTCGCCCGCAGCGTCGACGTGCTGTCGCTGCTCGGCATCGTCCTGCCCAACTTCTGGGTCGCGCTGGTGCTCGTGGCCATCTTCGCCGTTCGCCTGCACTGGCTGCCCGCCATCGGCTACGTGACCCCCGGCACGTCCCTGGGCGGCTGGCTGCGGAGCCTGGTCCTCCCCGTCGCGGTGCTGGCGGGGCCGGCCATCGGGCTGATCGCCCAGCAGACCCGCAACGCCATGCTCGACGTGCTCGAGCGCCCGTTCATCCGCACCCTGCGCGCCGGCGGCGTCCGGCCCGCCTCGCTGATCTACCGCCACGCCCTGCGCAACGCCGGTGTTCCGGTCCTGACCGTGATCGGGCTGGTGTTCATCGCGCTGCTGGGCGGCACCATCATCGCGGAGAACGTCTTCGCCCTCCCCGGCCTGGGCGGCCTGGCGGTGGAAGCCACTGGCCGGCACGACCTCCCGGTGATCCAGGGCATCGTCCTGTACTTCACGGTGATCGTGGTGGTGGTGAACCTGCTGATCGATCTGCTGTACGCCTGGCTCAACCCGAGGATCCGCGTGTGACCCACCTCGCCGCTCCCCCCCTCATCCGACCGCGCCGCTTCCCGCTCCTGCGTGCCCTGCTGCGGCAACCCACCGCCGTCGTTGCGCTGGCGTTCCTGACGCTGATCGTCCTCGCGTCGCTGTTCGCCCGGCAGCTTGCTCCGTATACCCCCGACGCCTTCGACCTGCCGGCCCGCCTCAGCGGCCCCACCGCCCGTCATCTGCTGGGTGCCGACGAGCTGGGCCGGGACATTCTCAGCCGCCTGCTGTACGGCGGCACCAAAGCGCTGCTGGGCATCCTGGAAGCGGTGCTGACCGCCGTGCTGGTCGCCGTGCCGGTCGGCATCCTCGCCGGCTACCTCGGTGGCGCCCTCGACCGCGCCGTGTCGTTCGTCACCGATCTGGTCTTAGCCATCCCCGCGATCATCCTGGTGCTGGTGGTGCTCACGGTCTTCCCCAACAACCTGAACGCGGCGATGATCGCCCTGGGCCTGCTGGTCGCGCCCGGCTTCGCCCGCATCATCCGCGGCGTCACCCTGCCGCTGAAGGAAGCGGACTTTGTGGCCGCCGCGCGCATCGCCGGGGTGTCGGAAGGCACCATCATGGCCCGCCACATCCTGCCGGGCGTGACCCGCACCGCCATCGTGCAGGCGTCCTTCGTGGCCGCGAATGCGCTGCTGTTCGCGGTGGCGCTGGGGTTCCTGGGGCTGACCGCCAGCCCCGGCGAGGCGGAGTGGGGGCAGATCGTCGCGGCGGCCGCGCAGCAGATCAGCACCCAACCGTGGCTGCTCGTGCCGTCGGGCGGGCTGATCGCGCTGATGGCCCTGGCGCTGATGCTGCTCGGCAATGCCCTGCGCGACGCCACCGCCGATGTCGGCAGCGCCGCCGAGGTGGCACGCCCGGCCAGGGGAACGACAGGCTCCACCCCCAATGAGACGAGGGCGCGGACCGCAGCGAGCTCGCCTGCGCGCCCGGCGGATCCGGCCGCCCTGCTGTCGGTGCGGGACCTGAGCGTGGTGTTCGAGCAGCGTGGACAGGAGACGCTGATCGTCGATCACGTCAGCTTCGATGTTCACCCCGGCGAGACGGTCGGGCTGGTCGGCGAGTCCGGAGCGGGCAAAAGCGTGACGGCCCTCGCGGTGCTCCGGCTGCTGGCGAGCGGCGGGCGGATCCGCGGCGGCCAGGTGTGGTTCGAGGGTCAGGACATCACTGGCCTCGACGACCGGGCCTTCGACCGGTTGCGCGGCCGGGCGCTGGGGTTGATTTCCCAGGAGCCGCTGTCCAGCCTGGATCCGGCCTTCACCGTCGGCAGCCAGCTCGGCGAACTGGTCGGCCTCCATGATCGGGTGTCCGGCACCAGGAACCGGGAGCGCTGCCTGGAGCTGCTGCGGCAGGTGCAGATCCGCCAGCCGGAACGCGTGTTGAGTTCCTTCCCGCACGAATTGTCTGGCGGCATGGCCCAGCGCGTCGCGATGGCGATGGCCCTCTCCGGACGGCCCAGATTACTGATCGCGGATGAACCCACCACAGCGCTGGACGTCACGGTGCAGAAGGAGATCCTGGGCCTGCTGCGCCAGCTGCAGGAGGGCACCGGCATGTCGGTGCTGATCGTCACGCACAATTTGGGCGTCGTGGCGGACCTGTGCGACCGCGTCCTTGTGCTGTACGCCGGGCAGGTGTTCGAAGACGCAGCGGTGGATGAGCTGTTCGACCGGCCGCTGAACCCCTACACCCTGGGCCTGCTCGGCGCCAATCCCGCGCACGCCCAGCCGGGGGAACCGCTCACGGTGATCCCTGGGCGCGTGCCGCCCCCAGGCTCCTGGCCCACCCACTGCCGCTTCGCCGCCCGGTGTGCCTTCGCCGCGCCGGAATGCACCGCTGGACCGGTGCCACTCCTGCAACCGGTGAATCAGCACTTCAGTCGCTGCGTCCGCATCGACGAGGTGTTCCCGACAGCTGCGCCGGGTCGGGCACCCCACGCCACGGCCACCACCCCAGCCGCGGGCCACCAGGAGGCCTCATGACCCAGACCGAGCAACTCGGCCGGCCCCTCCCCCTGCTCTCAGTCCGGGACCTGGAGGTGCAGTACCGACGGCGCCGGCGTGACCCGGTGCTCAAGGCCTCCGATCACGTCAGCCTCGACGTCTTCCCTGGCGAAACGGTTGGGGTGGTGGGCGAGTCCGGCTCCGGCAAGTCCACCGTCGCCAAGGCCGCCCTCGGCCTGGCTCCCGTCCACGCCGGTTCCATTTCCCTCGCTGGGCGGGACATCACCCACCTGGGTCCGCGCGGTCGACGTGACCTGAGCCGGATCCTGCAGGTGGTCTTCCAGGACCCCAACGCCTCGCTCAACCCCTACCTCACCGTCGGCCGCTCCCTCAGTGAGCCGCTGGAAGTCCATGGCCTGCGTCCTGGCCCCGAACTGCGCCAGCGGGTGGCGGACGCGCTGGAACGCGTGGGCCTCCCGCCCGAAGCGGCCGCCCGCTACCCCGCGCAGTTCTCCGGCGGGCAGAAGCAGCGCCTGGCGATCGCCCGCGCCTTGATCGTCGACCCGCAGCTGGTGATCTGCGACGAGGCCGTCAGCGCCCTGGACCTCTCGATCCAGGCGCAGATCCTGAACCTGCTGGTCGAGCAGCAGCGCGGCAAGCAGCTGAGCTACCTGTTCATCAGCCACGACATCGAGGTGGTGCGCTACATCTCCGACCGCATCTACGTGCTGTACCTCGGGCAGGTGATGGAGACGGGCCCGGCGAGGGCCGTGACCGGGAATCCGGCGCACCCGTACACCCAGGAGTTGCTGGACGCGGCCCCGGTGGCCAACCCGCGGGTCCAGCGCCAACGGAACACCATGGCGCGCCAGGTGGCGGCCAGCGCTGTCGCCCCTTCCCTCCTGACGACCAGCCAGGGGTGCCCATTTGCGCCGCGCTGTCCGTACGTGATCGACATCTGCCGCGCCGAGCGCCCCCCGCTGGTCCCGACCGACGCGGGCGGCCTCACCGCCTGCCACCGCTATCCCGAATGGCGCGCCCTGCGCCCCACCCCGGAGGTGTTCTCCCATGAATGACGCGCCCTCAACTCCCCTGTCCGTCCGGAACGCCATCGACACCGTCCTCGCTCAGGCTGCCGTGCCGGCCCTCTCCCACACGGCCGACACCTTCAAAACCGGCGATCCGGACGCGCCGCTCACCGGCATCGTCACCACCTTCCTGGCGACGGCCGACGTCATCCGTCAGGCCGCCGATCAGGGCGCCAATCTGATCATCACGCACGAACCCACCTTCTACTCCGCCGAGGACACCGACGACCTCAGCTGGCTCGAAGGGGACCCGGTCTATCAGGCGAAACGCCGCCTGATCGAGGACCACGGCATGGTCATCTGGCGCTTCCACGATTACTGGCACATGATGCGTCCGGACGGCATCGTGACGGGCCTGGCGAACCTGATGGGGTGGACCGTCGACCCGCCGGCGGTCTCCATGCATGACGTGATGCAGATGCAGGCCATGACCGCCGGCAACGGCTGGGACAAGCGGATCGCCGGCGCTGCCACGGGCATCGCCACGATCCCGGAAACGTCCCTGGTGGACCTCGCCCGGCAGCTGAAGGACCGGCTGGGCGCCGCTTCGGTGCGGATGATCGGCCCGGATGACCTGAGCGTCCGCCGGGTGGGCCTGACGTTGGGCGCCCTGCCGGGCAAGATGACCATCGCCACCCTGCAGCGCGACGACGTGGACGTGGTGATCAGCGGAGAAACGCGCGAGTGGGAAACCTGCGAGTTCCTCCGGGACGCCGAGGCCTTCGGCCGGCCGAAAGGCATGCTGGTCGTGGGACACGCCCTCAGCGAGGAGCCGGGCATGGCCTACCTGGCCGAATGGCTGCGTCCCCTCTGTCCTGGCGTGCCGGTCACCCACATCCCCTGCGGTGACCCGTTTCGGACCGTTTGAGCCCAGCAGGGTGGCGGGCCAGAACGCTCCCACCTCGCCCACGCCCTGTTCAGCCCTCGCTCCTCAAGAAAAGGAAGTTTCTGCGTGACCTTTCATGACCGCGTCGACCCCGAGTGTCGGGCGCCCCTGGCGGCCATTACCCGTCTGTACGCCGCCGCCCCCTGGGATGCGGACCCCGTCCTCCGCCGGCGGGCCAGCGAAGATCAGCTCGCCGCCATGACCGCCGGCCTGCCCCCCGTCGAACAGGTGCGCTGGCAGGATCAGGTGATCCCCGGTCTGCCGGGGCAGCCGGACGCCACGGTCCGCAGCTACCATCCCCGGCAGGGGAAGGAACATCGTCCGGGGCTGCTGCTGATCCACGGGGGGGGCATGTGGGGCGGCAGCGTCGCCCACGAGCACCAATTCGCCGCGACCCTGTGCGAGCACCTTGGCGCGGTGGTCGTCTCGGTGGAGTATCGTCTGGCGCCGGAACACCCGTACCCGGCAGCGCTGCTGGACTGCTATGGCGCGCTGGTGTGGATGAGCGCGAACGCCGTCTCCCTCGGCGTCGACGCGCAGCGGCTGGGGGTGTGGGGAGGCAGCGCGGGCGGTGGGCTGGCGCTGGCCGTCGCCCTGATGGCCCGCGATCAGGGCGGCCCCCGGCTGTGTCAGGTCATGGCGCTGTACCCGATGATCGACGACCGCAACGACACCCCCTCCGCCCGCGCGTTCGGTGAGCTCGGGCCGATCTGGGACGGAGCGAAGAACGCCGAGGCGTGGGCCTGGTACCTCGGCGGGCAACAGCCCGATGCCTACGCGGCCCCCGCGCGCGCGGAGCACCTGAGGGATCTGCCGCCGACCTTCATCGACGTGGGTGAACTCGACGTGTTCCGCGACGAGGACATCGGGTTCGCCCTTCGCCTGATGCAGGCGGGCGTTCCGACCGAACTGCACGTGTACCCTGGCGCGTTTCACGCCTCGGAATTCCTGGCCCCGGACGCTGCACTCAGCCGGCGCATCATCCACACGCGCCTGGAGGTGATGCACCGGGCATTGCATCCTGCGGCTCCGCAGGACGCGCTTGATCAGGCCAGGATGGCAATTCCCGCGCCCGAGTCCACAGCGGCTCACGCGGTGTTGCCGGACACCCGGTAAGCAGGCGGCCGGACCGCTCCGGGACAAGAGGAGGACGCGCGACATCCTCGATGATTCCGAATCCGTGGTGCCACAGCCGCCGGAGCGCATCGCGGTGGACAGCGACACCGTCCGGTGGACGCGGCCCCTCTCGGTGGTGCTGGGCCTTGTGGTGGCGTGAGCGGTGGGCGCCCTCGGCCCACCTGCCTCCGTGCCCGCCCCGGCGGCGCGGCTGGAGGGGAATTGTGCCTGCTCAGCCGCGCAACGGGGCGCTCCCGCTCCTCCCCCGCTCCGCTTCTTCCGCCACCCAAGTCCGCCGGACCGCAGTGACCGAGGCGAGTCGCCGAGCAGCCCAGCCGTTCACGGGCGTTCCCCGAAGGCACCCCCCAATGGGTGCGACGGCGGCGCACCCCACCGGACCGGTCCAGTAGACTGCACAGCATCAACGTGCCCGCCTCCCTCCCGCTCGCGACCACCGCCATTGCGCAGGCCATGCTCCAGGCCTCGCTGGACGGCATAGTGGCCATCGATCAGGACAATCTGGTGGTGGAGTGGAATTCGGCCGCCGAGCGGATGTTCGGGTTTCCTCGCGCGGAAGTGCTGGGGCAGCCGCTCAGCACCCTGATCATTCCCCCAGCGTACCGGACCGCCCACGAGCACGGCATGAAGCGCTATGTCGCCACGCGGGTCCCGCATCTGGTGAATCACCGGGTCCAGACGGTGGCCCAGCGGCGCGGCGGGGAAATCTTCCCGTGTGAAATCGTGTTCCACCCGCTGGACTTCGAGGGCCGGACCTACTTCGCCGCTTACATCCGGGACCTCACCGAGCAGCGGCGCATCGATCAGGAGCGTGACCAGCTGGCCCAGGTGGCCGAGGCCAGCACCGACTTCATCGCGTTCTCGGACCTCGACAACCGCCTGCTGTACATCAACACGGCGGGCCGCCGCCTGGTCGGGTACGAGGGCAGGATTCCCGAACAGGCGACGCTGGCTGACCTGGTGCATCCGGAGGACCAGGACCTGCTCATTCAGCAGGCGTGGCCCGCGGTGCGCGCCACCGGCCACTGGCAGGGCGAGATGCGCCTGCTTCACCAGGGCACCGGCGAAGCGATCGACGTGCACCGCACCATCTTCACGGTGCGCGACCCGGCCACGGGCGCGCCGGTCGGCTTCGCGACCGTCACCAGGGACATCCGCGAGATCAAACGGGCCGAGCGCGAACGCCAGGCCTGGCAGGCGAGCCTGGAAGCGCAGGTCGCGGAACGGACGCTGGAACTCACCGACCTGAACGCAGAACTGGACGCCTTCAGCTCCAGCGTCTCGCATGATCTGCGCACACCCATCCGCCACATCAGCGGCTTCGCGGGCCTGCTGCGGCGCGCCCTGGCGCAGGACGACCACGAGAAGAGCGCCGCCTACCTGCAGGTGATCGAACAGGCGGCGGGCCAGATGGACGCGCTGGTGGAGTCGCTGCTGACCCTGGCCCGGCAGGCCCGCGAGCCGCTGCGCCGGTCGCCGGTGAACCTCGCACGCGTGATCACCCGGCTGCAAGCCGAGCTGCAGCCGGATCTGGGAGGGCGGCAGGTGCACTGGACGGTGGGGACCCTGCCGGTGGTCCAGGGGGACGAGACGCTGCTGCATCAGGTGCTGAGCAACCTGCTGCAGAACGCCCTGAAGTACAGCCGGCAGCGTCCCGTCTCCACCATTGGGATTCAGGCGCGCCTCCAGGAGACGGAATGGGTGATTGAGGTGCGAGACAACGGGGTCGGCTTCGATCCGCAGGACGCGGGCAAGCTGTTCGGGGTGTTCCAGCGGCTGCATCCGGCCAGTGAGTTCGAGGGGGTCGGCGTCGGCCTCGCCACCGCGCAGCGCATCGTGACGCGCCACGGTGGCCGGATCTGGGCCACGGCAGTTCCCGGCGAGGGCGCGACCTTCAGCTTCACCCTGCCCGCCTGAATCAGCGAAGCCGCGCCGCCCACCAGGATCACGCTTCAGCTGACCGTTTCGCTCGTGCTGCCGATCCGCACGTCTGGCAGGTCCGGCAGGGTGTACGAATGCGCCATGTGCGGCATTTCCAGCGACTCGTGCCCGCGGCTCTCGATCCGCCCGCCCGCGAAACGGGCCACGCTGGTCAACGTCAGCTCCCAGCAGCGCCGCTGCGCCGCGTGCACGCCCAGGATGTACGCCAGCCGGTCGAAGGCCGAGTTGGTCCGCATCAGCGATTCGACCTGCAGCACCATCCGGCCGGGCTGCTCGCCCGGATACACCCGGAAATCGGAGGTGCCCGCGTCCGGATGAAGTCGCAGCGTGCGCGCACGGAACCCCAACGCGTCGACGTGCTCGATCACCACGCGACCCCGCCGGACCCCGACCATCTGAATCCACAGCCGGTCGCCCTGCCGCACCGGCGGCACCGGATGGTCCAACCCACGGAACCACGCGAGCCACTTCGGCGCGTGGTCCGCCAGGTGATCGCGCCACTCGGTTGCCACGTCCTCCGGGGCACGGGTGGCACCTTCAATGTCCACCCAGTACCGCCGGCGGGTCAGGGGACCCACGCCATCCTCGGGCGTCGACGGCCGCAACGGGTCCGCCGGCCCTTTCACGATCAACACGGTCAGCGCTGCCGAAAGTCCAGCGGTCAACAGTTTCAGGAAACGCGGAAACACGAAATCACCTCACAGATGACGCGAGTCCTCAGCGCCTTGGTCGAGAACGGGTTGACGGAAAATAGACCGGCCCGGCGTGGTGCCGGTGTGCCCCAGTCCGCGGCTCTTGCCCGTTCCATCACACGAGTCCAGCGACCCGACTCCTCAGCGCAGGCTAGGGCAGAGAAGCGCACCGTGGTTGAGCTGCACGTGCAGGCGCGTTCAGAGAAGGTTGGTCTGCCCGTGAGAAATTGAGCAGCGCATGAGGGAAGTGCACGGGACCGGAGCCACATCCGTCCGTGGGTTCCAGAGGCGCTTTGGCCCTCGTTTCAGGCCACCGGCGGGATCAGCTTTCCCGCTTTGACGGCCCGTCCGGGCCACGTGCCCCGCGTGCTCCCCCGGTCCGAGCTCATCCTCGTTCGCGAAGAGCTCCTTTTCTCATGGGCCATGGAAGCACACGCGGCCAGCAAGCCTGGGAGGGGCCGCTGCGACGGAACACGCCGGGTCGGTTCTGGGTGTCCCGGAGGTCAGGCACAGCCCACCGGGCCTCGGCCTTCACCCCGCTCGACCGACCAGCCAGCGAAGCGCGGACCTTCAGCGTCTGCAGAGCGTTGCGTTTAGCACTGGACCTGAGGCAGGTCAGGTGATAGGGCAAAGGGACGACCGGCGTTCCCCGCCCCGCTGCTTTGGCCACCACCGGCCGCTGAATCAAGGAGTGTTGACATGCCCAGTAAACTCGATCAATTGCGAGAGATATCCACCGTCGTGGCCGACACCGGCGACCTGAACGCCATCAAGCAGTTCCGGCCACGCGACTGCACCACCAACCCCTCCCTGATTCTCAAGGCCGCCCAGCAGGAGGAATCCGCCGAACTCGTCCGTGACGTGGTCCTGGCCTCCCGCGCGGCCGGCGACAGCATCGAACGGACGCTCGACAAGCTGGCGGTGCGGTTCGGCACGGAGCTCGCGCGTCTGGTGCCCGGTCATGTCTCGACCGAGGTGAACGCGCAGTTGTCCTTCGATGTGGAGGGCATGGTTCAGAAGGCGCAGTCGCTGATCGCCCTGTACGACCAACAAGGCATCGGGCGCGACCGGATCCTGATCAAGCTCGCCGCCACCTGGGAAGGCATTCAGGCCGCCCGCCAGCTGGAGCAGCAGGGGATCCACTGCAACCTCACGCTGGTCTTCTCGATGGAGCAGGCGGTCGCGTGCGGCGAGGCGGGCGTGTTCCTGATCTCACCGTTCGTGGGACGCATCACGGACTGGTACAAGAAAGCCGAGGGCCGCGACAGCTACCCGGTGGAGGACGACCCTGGGGTGCAGTCGGTGAAGCGCATCTACGCGCACTTCAAACAGCAGGGCTTCCAGACGGTGATCATGGGGGCGTCCTTCCGCAGCGCCGCTCAGGTCGAGGCGCTCGCCGGCTGCGACCGCCTGACCGTCAGTGCCGCCCTGCTGGGGGAGCTCGACAAGGATCAGGGTGTCCTGACCCGGCAGCTCTCCCCCGAGGCGTTCCACTCGGCCGAGCACACGCCGCCCGTGAGCCAGGCGACCTTTCTGTGGGCCCTGATCGTGAACCAGATGGCGGGCGAGAAGCTCCACGAGGGCCTGCGGCAGTTTCACGTGGATTACCTCAAACTCCGGGACCTGGTGGAACAGCTCGACGCGGGCGAGCGCGACGTCCAGGGTGCCGCGGCCAAGGCGGACCAGGCATGACCCGCATGGTTCAGAGTCCAGGCCGTCCAGGCCGGAATCCAGCGCCAACTCCACGGATGTCGCCCATAGGCCGGCTCCGACCCAGCGCGCCTGCCCTCCTTCACCCACAATGGATGTGTGCCGGCGACGTGCCGGGGACAGGACGGTCCGCATGAGTCTCCCCGCTCCTGCACGCCGGGTGCTGCTGCTCAAAAACCCGAAATCAGGCCAGGGCAACGCCGACGTCGACGCCTTCACAGCGATGCTCCAGACCCGCGGCTATGAGGTCACGGAACGTCTGCTGGACGACCCGGAGCGCAACGCGGAACACGTGCGGGACGCGCGCGAGTATCAGGCGCTGGTGGTGGCGGGCGGGGACGGCACCGTCAGCTCGATCGCCTACGAGGCCCGCGAGATGAACGTCCCGCTGCTCGCCTTTCCTGCAGGAACGGCGAACCTGATTGCCCAGAATCTGAATCTCCCGACCACGCCGGACGCCCTGGCGGACGTGCTCGACGGCGGAAACATCCTCAGGACCGACCTGGCCGAACTGCGTTCCGGCGACCTCACGTGGGGCTTCACCCTGATGGCTGGCGCAGGGATCGACGCCGCCATGATCAAGGACAGCGAGGAGCTCAAGCCGCGTTTTGGCGCGATGGCGTATCTGCTCAGCGCGCTCAAGCAGTTCACGCCACAGCAGGTCAATTTTCGTCTGGAACTCGACGGGAAGCTCATCGAGACCCGAGGCATCTCGGTGATGTTCGCCAACTTCGGGATGGCCAATTTTCGCCTGCCGGTGGCCAGCGGCATCGACCCCTCGGACGGGCGGCTGGCCGTCATTGTGTTGAAGGGGCTGACGCCGCTCAGCCTGCTCCCCACCCTGATCGACAGTGTACGCAGCCGCCTGAATCTGGGTGACCCCATGTTCGAGGACCGGCTGGAGCTCTACGAATGCCGGGAGGCGACCCTGATGGCCGACCAACAGCTTCCCCTCCAGTACGATGGCGAACTTCAGGACGCGGCCCTTCCAGCCAGCGTGCGCGTCTTGCCGGGTGCGGCGCGGTTTTTGACCCAGGGAACGCACGAGGACCTGACCACCTGAAGACGGCCGTTAAAGGCTGAGACACTCAACGAACATCCCAGTGCACCCACGAGATCCGCTCATGGCACGCGTCGGGGCGCGTTGCCCATGGTGCTGCTCGCCTGTTCACCGGCAGCACCAGCACCTCGCCCGGCACCGGATGGGATTCGGCGAGCTCCTTGGCCTGCTCGCCCTCGCTGGCGATGACCTGAGCAGCGATCGCTCCTTCAGCGAGTTGGCGGGCCTTTCCCGTTCCGCTCCGACAGCCGTCGAAACAGGCGCGACGACCGTTGAGCGGAACGGTCCAGAGCAACACCCGGCCGAGCAGGCGCAGAACCAGCGGGAGCAGGCCGCCACGTCGTGGGTGGGCGCGTATGATCAGGCATGGACCACCTCCCCTCCCTGACCCTGCGCCAGATCCGAGCGCAGGGGCTCGCCGACCGGCGGGTCGTGCTGGCCGCACGGGAGCACGTGGGCATGGCGGGCCTCGAGCAGACCGCGGCCCTGGAGCGCATCGTGGCGGTGGGGCGCAGCCAGCCGGGCATCAGCCGGGCGCTGGAGCAGATCGCGCAGAGCCTGCAGGCGCCCGAAACCGGCACCGTGCAGCTCGATACCGACGAGCTGCTGGAGGCCAGCCGCGAGCAGCTCGAGATGGTGCGGCAGGTCGAGC
The DNA here is from genome assembly GCF_040256395.1 of Deinococcus sonorensis KR-87. NCBI lineage: Bacteria > Thermotogati > Deinococcota > Deinococci > Deinococcales > Deinococcaceae > Deinococcus > Deinococcus sonorensis. The sequence continues at coordinate 543,547 of NZ_CP158299.1, forward strand.
AGGTGGTGACGCTGGCGCTGCAGGCCGTCACGTCGACCCCGGTCGACCAGATCAGCGTGGAGGTGCTGGGGGAGATCAACCAGAGTGCCCAGGCCCAGCTGGTCACGCTCGAACGGTTGATTCATGACGTGCAGCAGCGCAGCCAATCCCAGGCGCAGATCGACCTGCTCGAGGACGTCAATGCGCAGGTGCATGAAGAGATTGAGGCGATCGAAGTCCGGGAAGCGACCGGGCAGCTGGAGTCGTTGCGCCTGGTGAGTCAGCAGGCGGTGGCCCAGATGGCCGCCCTGTCGCAGGCGCCCAGCCAGCAGCAGATCACGGCCCTGAATGACCTGGCGGACGCGGCGCGGGCCCAGGCCGACGCGCTGAGCGCGCAGGCGGCAGATGGGCAGGAGACGGAGCCATGAGCGGACACCGCATGGCGTTGACACCCGCTGCATACCGGGGTAGAGTAGAGAAATCAAGGCGACCTGCGGGTCGGCTTTTTTTTTGCTGTGGAGGGGCACCAGCGTGGAGGCGCCATGCTCCGGTCCCTGGACCCCCGGTCGTCCACCGGCAGGAGCGCCGGGCCCGCTGACGCGCGACCGGCTCCACACCAACGCCGCACGGCTTCACCGAAGGTCAGAGCCGCTCCATGACTCCGTCCTGGGGATGGGCGTGAACCGGTCCCCGCTCCCGGCCACCGGCCTTACGGAGGTCCTGCCTTCAGGAACTGACGCTGCTGGGCCACCACCTGCCGCATGGCCGGGCGGGCGTCCCGGCTGAAGTACGGGAAGTTGGTGAACCCGTGCGGCATGGAGGGGTAGGCGTCCAGCACCACCGGGACGCCCGCCGCGCGCAGCACCTCGGCATACCGCACACCGTCGTCGTGCAGCGGGTCGTACCCGGCCACCTGAATCAGCGCGGGGGGCAGCCCCTCGTGGCTCGGGGCGCGCAGGGGCGAGATCCGCCAGTCGGTGTTCGGGGTCCCTTCGGGGAGGTAGAAGCGCTCGTAGGCCTGCATGTCCGCGCGGGTCAGGATGATCTGATGGGTGTGCGTGCGGCGCGACTCCGACTCGAAGCCCAGGTCGGTGGCCGGGTAGATCAGCGCCTGATGGTGAATGGCCGGGCCGCCCTGGTCGCGGGCGAGCAGGCAGACCACCGCCGCGAGGTTGCCGCCGGCACTCTCCCCCATCACCCCGATCCGGCCTTCGGCGCCGAGCGAGGCCATGTTCGCGGCACTCCACGTCAGGACATCGAAGCAGTCCTCGACCGCGGCCGGGAAGGGATGGGCCGGTGCCAGGCGGTACCCCACCGAGACCACCACGGCGTCCAGGTCGGCCGCGACCGTGCTGCTCATCCAGTCGGCCATGTTCAGCTCCCCCTGAGCCCACCCGCCCCCGTGAAATGCCAGGACCAGCGGTCTGGGCGCACGGGCAGGACGCTCCGGGGTGTAGACGCGCACCGGGATCGGGCCGGCACGCCCCGGCACGGTCCGGTCCTCCCGACGCACCCCGCGCCGGGGCCAGCCGGTGATCAGGCGGAACATCAGCCCCGAGTGCGGGGTGCTGGACCGCTCGATCAGCTCCTCGGGGGTGATGTCGGACATGGACGGGCCGGGCGCCCGTTGAAGCAGGGTGCCGATCAGCTTCATCCGGGAATCCAGCGGGGGAAGCGTGTGGTCCGGGAGCGGCTCGGGACGCCGCCGGGCCGGGCGGAGCAGGCGATACGCGGCGGCCCCGAGCAGGACCAGCAGGCCGGCCCGGAGGAGGCGACGGGCACGCCGCCGTTCAGCAGGAGGTGGGTTCATGGGACTCCTTGTGGAGAGGGACGGGCACCGGACCACCGGACCGGCCGTGGCCCTGGCCGCGACTCCCGGATCATCATGGCCCATCCGGGTCCAGGGGTGGCCGCTTGATTGATGGAAGTACAACATATAGTATCCACTGGTGCTTTCACGGTGAAAGCCTCCGCAGGAATTGAGGGAAGTCCGGTCACGCCCCCACGGGGTTCAGTCCGGCACAGTCGCGCTACGGTTTCAGTCCGAACGCTCGCCTCGCGGAATACCACGTCTCGCGTGCCCTCGCGTCAAGGGCGTCAGGTGGATGCATGCTGCGCAACTAAACCTGCTTTGAACGTGTCCTGAACTGGGCGCGTCTTTTTTATGACGTGGAGCACGCGGGAGCCCCCGCGTGCGGCCGTGCCCTTGTGCCGCTGTGTCTGGAGCCGATGTGATGACCGAACCGAGTGACCCTCCCGCTGTGCCTCACGGGCCCCATGCAGCTGGTCTTTGAGTCCCTGACCGGCAACGTCCGCCGCCTGGCCGGCCGGGTGGCGCGGCAGGCCGGCCTGCCGGACGCGCTGGACCTGCGGCACGCCGTGCCACAGGGGGACTACCTGCTGCTGACCTACACCTTCCAGCGCGGCACGGTGCCCGGCGCCACCAGCGCCTTTCTCGCCCGGCACAGCGCGGGCCTGCGCGGGGTGGTCGCCAGCGGCTCGTACCACTGGGGCGACACCTTCGCGCGCGCCGCGGACCTGATCGCCGCCCACTATCACGTGCCGGTCGTGGCGAAGGTCAACAAGGCCGGCAGCGACGCGGATGTCGCCCGGATCGTCCGGTGGGTGCAGGCCCACCACCGCCCTTCTCTCTCACCCGACATGCTGGAGGCCGCATGGACCCCTGGATCGAACTGAACAACAAGGTGCTGGCCGGCGCCACCGTGGACACCCGGCACGACCTCGACGCCCTGCAGGTGTACTTCCGGGACCGCGTCAACCCGAACACGGCCGTGTTCGGCAGCCTGGACGAGAAAATCAGGAGCCTCACCGAGCAGGGCATCTGGGACGGCAGCGTCTTCGAGCGGTACACGCCCGCGGAGGTGCAGGCGGTCTTCGATGAGGCGGACGCCCAGCAGTTCCGCTTCCGCTCGTTCATGGGCGCCTACAAGTTCTACAGCGAGTACGCCACCATGACGCCCGACCGGTCCCGCTGGCTGGAGCGCTACGAGGACCGCATGGCCATCACCGCCCTGGCCCGCGCGGACTCCGGCCGGGAGGCGCTGGAACTGGTGCATCACCTGGTGAACCAGACCTTCACCCCGGCGACCCCCACCCTGATGAACAGCGGGAAGGCCAACACCGGCCGGCTGGTGAGCTGCTTTCTGCTGCAGGACTGCACCGACAACCTCGACTCGATCACCAAGACGCTGAGCTTCGTGGCGGAGCTCAGCAAGGGGGGCGGCGGCATCGGGGTGGACGTCAGCAACCTGCGCGCCCGCGGCGAGAGCCTGCGCGGCATCCAGAACGTCACCAAGGGCGTGATGGGCGTCGCGAAGATGCTGGACAACATGCTGCGCTACGCCGACCAGGCGGGCCAGCGGCCGGGGGCGGGCGCCATCTACCTGAGCGTCATGCACGCGGACTTCCTGGACACCCTCAACGCCAAGAAGATCGCCACCGATGAGGACGCGCGCCTCAAGACGCTCAGCGTGGGCGCGACCATCCCCGACGTGTTCATGGACAAGGTGCGCGCGGGCGAGGACATCTACCAGTTCTACCCGCACTCGCTGTGGCAGGAGACCGGGCAGGCCTTCACCAGCATCGACTGGACGCGCGACTATCAGGCGCTGGCCGACAACCCGCGCATCCGCAAGAAGCGCGTGTCGGCCCGCCGGGTGCTGGAGGACATCGCCATCACCCAGGGCGAGAGCGGGTACCCTTACCTGCTGTTCGAGGGCAACGCCAACCGCGCGAACCCGCTGCCCAACGTGGGCAGCATCAAGATGAGCAACCTGTGCAGCGAGATCCTGCAGCCGACCCTGCCCAGCACCTTTCACGCGTACGGGCAGGAGCACCGCGACGTGATCGGCCTGGACGTGTCGTGCAACCTGGCGTCGCTGGTGATCGAGCAGACCGTGGCGAGCGGCGACATCGGGCGGGTGGTGCGCTCGGCCGTGCGGCTGCTCGACAACGTGGCCCGCTCCACCAGCGTGCACGAGGTGCCGGCCGTCAAGAAAGCCAACGAGCAGATGCGCTCCATCGGCCTGGGCGCGATGGGCCTGCATTCGTTCCTGGCGGCGAACGAACTGATGTACGGCAGTCCCGAGGCGCTGGAGTTCGTGGACGTGTTCTTCGCCGCCGCGCATTATCACGCCCGCAAGACCAGCATGGAGATCGCCCGCGACACCGGCTTCGTGTTCGCGGGCTTCGAGGGCAGCCGCTACCACAGCGGCGAGCACTTCCAGCAGTACCTGGAGCAGGACTTCCTGCCGAAGACCCCGGAGGTGGCCCGGCTGTTTCACGGCCACGTGCTGCCCACCCGCGCGGACTGGCAGCAGCTGGTGCAGGACATCCAACAGTTCGGCCTGGCGCACTCGTTCGTGATGGCGGTCGCGCCCACCGGCAGCATCAGCTACGTCTCGCACGCCAGCGCCAGCATCATGCCGATCACCGAGAAAGTCGAGACGCGCACCAGCAACAAGGCGCGCACCATCTATCCGATGCCGCACCTGAACGAGACCACCGAGTGGTACTACGAGGAGGCCTACGACCTGGACCAGCGGCGGGTGCTGGACACGGTGGCGGCCGCCCAGCGGCACGTGGACCAGGGCATCAGCTGCACCCTGTTCGTGCCGGGCACCGTCACCACCCGCACGCTGCAGCGCTACTACCTCTACGCCTACCGCCTGGGCCTCAAGACGCTGTACTACACCCGCCTGCGCAAGACCAGCGTGCAGGACTGCCTCAGCTGCGTGGTGTGACGGCCCCGCCCGAAAGGAATTCCATGTCACAGCCGTTTTCCGCCACCAACTGGTCCGACCCCGAAGATCACTTCTCGGCGACCTTCTACGAGAACTACACCGCCCAGCTGTGGTTCCCCGACGAACTGCCGCTCACCAACGACGCGCTGGCGTGGCAGCAGCTCAGCGAGCCGGAGCGCTGGACCTACATCCACGCCTCGGCGGGCCTCAATGCGCTCGACACCCTGCAGGGCGAGGTGGGGATGCCCACCCTGCGCGGGCTGGTCCACGGTCACATCCGCAAGGCCACCCTGCAGTTCCAGGGGATGATGGAGGACATTCACGCGCGCAGCTACAGCCTGATGAACAAGACCTTCCTGACCACCAGCCAGGAGCGCGAGGTGTTCGAGTGGGTACAGGCCCAGCCGCAGCTGCAGTTCAAGATCCAGGTGATCGAGGGCATCTTCGCGGACCCCGACCGGTCCGGCCTGGGCCTGTGGAAGAAGCTGGTGGTGTCGTGCATGCTCGAGACGGCGCTGTTCTACAGCGGCTTCTTCTACCCGCTGTACCTGGCCGGGCAGGGCCGCATGACGTCGGCCGGGGAGCTGTTCAACCTGATCATCCGCGACGAGGCGCTGCACGGCGTGTACGTGGCCCTGCTGGCCCAGGAACAGTACGCCGCGCTGAGCGGGCCGGAGCAGGCCAGCGCGCGGGCGTGGTACCAGCAGACGCTGCAGACCCTGTACCGTAACGAGCTGGCATACACGGACGTGCTGTACGCCGGCCTCGGCCTGCAGGCCGAGGTGGAGCGCTTCATCCGCTTCAACTTCAACGTGCTGGCCGACAACCTCGACCTGGAGCGCCCCTTTCCCGACGAGGCCATCCACCCGGTGGTGCACAACGGCATCCAGACGCAGGGGACCACCCACGACTTCTTCAGCGCCAAGGGCAGCAGCTACGCGCGGATCGGCGTGGAAGCGCTGACCGACGACGACGTTGCCGCGCTGTGGTCCGGCGGCTTCCCCGAGGACAGCCCCCCGGCGGGGCGCCCATGACGGACCGGCCCTTCGTGCTGCTCACCCAGGACCACTGCCCAGCCTGCGAGCGCCTGGAACGCATGCTCAGCGGCCCCCTGAAAGGGCAGTTCACCCCGCAGATCGAGGTGGTGCATCGCCAGCGGGATCCCGAGGAATTCGAGCACCTCACCCGGCTCCACGCCGTCCGGTCAACCCCGACCCTGCTGCACCGCCCGAGCGCGGCGCTGCTGCACCCGACCGGCCTGAGCGAGGTGCACCGGTTCTTCCAGACGCGGCTGAACGGGGAAGAGACCGGCACGGTCTGAGGAGCCGGTGCGGCGCGTGGCAGCGGCGGTGCCGGGGCGCGGACGACGCTCGGGTCGCGCTCCCGCCCAGGGTGACCGCTTCCGGAGCGCCCACCCCCGGTGGTCCCTCCGGGCGGCCCACCCCGCCCGGAGGCTTACGGCGGGGGCTCCTTTCTGACGGCAACGCGCCGCAGGAGCTCGCTCCGCTGCAGGGCTTCCCTCGTCTCCCGCTCAAGCCGGTCGGCTTCGTCCAGCTGGCCCGCCTCCCGGAGGTGTTTGCCGAGGTGCTCCAGCAGCATCACCTGCTCCTCGAGCGCGCGCACGGTCGACCACAGCGAGTCCTCGACCATCTGCCGGACGCCGGACATCAGCGTGCTGGACGTGAAGGAGTGCCCGGTGTGGCAGCGGAAGCGCGTGTGCGCGCCCTCCTTGAGCTGCACCATCACCCCGTGACATTCCGGGCAGGTGAACGGAGAGAGCGGGCCCTGATTCAGGATGCCCGCCCCGAAGGCGTTGTCCTCGGCCGCGATGCCCAGCTCCAGCTCCACCCGCCGACGTTCCGCGTCGTCCATCCGCTCTCCCCCCTCCCTGGCGCCCAGGGTGTTCACCCAGCCGCTGAGCCGGGCCCCCATCTCCCGCACCGGCAGAATGTCGTCCACCTCGACCAGCCGGATGGCGCTGAGTGGCATGTCGGGGTACGTGGCCTCCTCGGGGTGCTGCACAATGGCCGTTCCCGCGAACTGCTTGATGGCCCACAGGCCAGACGTGCCGTCGTCCTGCATGCCGGACAGCAGCACGCCCGCCACGTGCCCGCCGTGCGTATAGGCGGCCGAGCGGAACAGCACGTCGATGCTGGGCCGCGAGCGGTTTTCCCTCGGGCCGCGCGACAGCTGCAGCCGGTCGGGACCCACCAGCAGGTGGTGGTCGGGGGGCGCCACGTACACCTGGCCGGCCTGCACCGGCTCGCCGTCCACGGCCGCCCTGGCGGGCAGCGGTCCGGCGCTGTGCAGCAGTTCAGGCAGCAGGCTCGGCTGATCCGGGGGCAGGTGGATCACGACCAGCACGGCCGCCGGGAAGTCGCCGGGCAGGTCCGCCACCAGCCGCATCAGGCCGTCCAGCGCGCCGGCGGAACCGCCGATCACCACCAGGGGTATCGGAGGGGGGCGCGGCATGTCAGGGCCGCTCCGTGGGGTTCCTGGGCAGGCTGAACCAGAAGCTGGCGCCCTCGCCGACTTTTCCCTCGGCCCACACCCGCCCGCCGTGCCGGTGGATCACCCGCCGGACCAGCGCCAGGCCCACCCCGGTGCCTTCAAAGTCCTCCTGGCGGTGCAGCCGCTGAAACATCCCGAACAGCCGCTGCTTGTGGCGCCCATCGAACCCCACCCCGTTGTCCCGCACCCCGACCACGACCTCGCGCTCGGTCTCGCACCCGTGCACGCCGATGCGTGCCGGCGTCCGGCCACGCGTGAATTTGAGCGCGTTGCCCAGCAGGTTCGCAAACACCAGCCGCAGCGCCAGACTGTCGCCCTCCACCACCGGCAGCGCCTCGGCCGTGAGCTGGACGTCGCGGCCCTCCAGCTCCGCCGCAAGGTCCTTGAGGACTTCCTTCAGCACCCGGTCCAGCTGAACCGCCTGAAAGCGCATGCGGCCCTGGCCCGCCCGGAAGAAGTTCAGCAGCGCCTCCAGCTGCTGCTCCATGCGGTCCACCGAGTGCTCGACGTGCTGCACGTACCGTGCCTGCTGCGGCTCGAGCGGCTGGAACTGCTCCGCGAGGCGGTCCGTGAAGCTGCGGATGTGCCGCAGGGGGGTCATCAGGTCATGCGTCACGCCGGACACGAAGGTCTCCAGTTCCGCGGTGAGTTCCTGGATGTGACGGGTCCGCTGCTCCACGCGCGCTTCCAGCGTCGCATTGAACCGCCGCACCTCGTCTTGAGCCTGACGTTGCAGGGTGATGTCGGTGAGGATCAGCCAGGCGGTGCGGCGCCGGTCAGCCGTCACGACCACCTCCCCCTGCAGCTGGGCCGCGAACCGGGTCCCGTTGGCGCCCACCAGCCAGAGCTCGACCGACTGGCGTTCGCCCCGGTCGAGCAGGCGCCGCAGGAACAGCGCGAAGGTGCCGACCTCCTCCGGCGCGAGAAAGGCGGACAGCCGCCGACGCAGCAGCCCCGGCCGCTCCACGCCGAGCATCCGGCACACGGTGAGGTTGGCGCGGCACACGCCGCCCGTCTCGTCCAGCGTCAGGTACCCGACCGGAGCGTCATCGAACAGCTCCTGGTAATCGTGGCTGGTCTGCTCCAGCGCGGCGTTGACGCGGCTCAATTCTTCGTTCTGAAGGCGCAGCTCGATCTGATGAACCAGCAGCTCGTGCTGTTCCCGCTGGAGTTGCTGCAGCAACGCCACGGGATCGCCGGGCGTCGGCGTCGCTCCGGCAGGCCCCTGGCCGTGCAGCTCCTGCTCTGCCTGAACACGCAACGCGCGGGTCGGTTCGGCTTCTCTGTTCACGCTGCCTCCCACCGTCCATCGTCCGGCTTCCCACGCGGGGAGCGAACGCTTCGGGGTCCATCGTCACGTGAGGCTCGGGGTCATCGGGCGACGTCCGGAACGAGCGATCTGTACAGTGGAGGGGCCTCAACCGCGATAGTATCTCGGAACTCGCCGGCCGAGAATCATCATCGAGGGTCTATGAAGGCCCCGGCGCCCACGGCCGGCTGGTCCACCTCTCCGACCCCTCAAGGACGCGCCCATGGAAGACGAACAGCCGCTCTCGGACCCCTCCACCCCTCAGGCGGCGCCGTCCCACACCGAGCCGCCGATGCCCACGGCCACCGTGGGCATCGGCGGCTCGGCGGGCGCCCTCGACGGCTACGAGCGGTTCTTCCTGAGCCTGCCGGACGGGAGCGGCATGGCGTTCGTGGTGGTGCCGCACCTCGACCCGGATCACCACGGCCTGATGCCGCACATTCTGGAACGGTGCACCACCATGCCCGTCACGCAGATCGAGGACGGGCAGGCGGTGCTCCCCAACCGGGTGTACGTAGTGCCGCCCGGACACAGCCTGACGGTGATGAACGGCGTCCTGCTGCTCGACGACCTGGACGCGGCGAACGGCAAGGTCATCGACCACTTCTTCGAGTCGCTCGCCGCCGATCAGGGGGTGCGGGCGGTCGGCGTGGTCCTGTCGGGCATGGGCAACGACGGCACCCGCGGCGTTCAGGCGCTCAAAGAACACTTCGGACTGGTGCTGGTGCAGGACCCGCAGTCGGCCGAGTACCCCTCGATGCCGCGCAGCGCGGCCGCCACCCAGCTCGCCGACGAGGTGCTGCCCGCCGAGGACCTGGCCCCGCGACTGTACACCCTGGTGACGCGCAGGCAGTCGCTGCGCCTGGAGGACCTGTCGCCGGCCGACACCCAGGCGGGCGTCCCACTCCAGAAGATCCTGCGCGTGGTGCGCATGCGCACCGGCCATGACTTCAGCCGGTACAAGAGCGGCACGCTGGTGCGCCGCATCGACCGCCGCATGAAAACCCACCGCATCGACGACATCACCCAGTACGTGCGGCTGGTGCAGGACTCGCCGGAAGAGGTGCAGGCCCTGTTTCAGGACTTCACCATCAACGTCACCAGCTTCTTCCGGGACGCGGAGGCCTTCGAGGAGCTCAAGGCGCAGCTGCGCAGCTATATTCCCACGCACAAGCACGACGGTGACGTCCTGCGGGTGTGGGTGGCCGGCTGTTCGACCGGGGAAGAGGCGTACTCGGTGGCCATTGTGCTGCACGAACTGATGGAGGAACTGAAGGACAGCTGGGTCTTCCGGGTGCAGGTGTTCGCCACGGACATCGACGCGGAGGCGATCGAGAAGGCGCGCTCCGCGCAGTACCCTCGGGAGATCGAATACATCGTTTCTCCCGAGCGGCTGCGCCACGCCTTCCGGGAAACGGCCAGCGGGTACGCGGTGCGCCCGGAGATCCGCAACCTGGTGACCTTCGCCCTGCACAACACCTTCGGGGACCCGCCGTTCACGCGCCTGGACCTGCTGTGCTGCCGCAACCTGCTGATCTACCTGTCGCCGCCGCTGCAGGCCGAGATCATGTCGGTGTTTCACTTCGCGCTGCGTCCGGGGGGCCTGCTGTTCCTGGGCGCGAGTGAAACGGCCGGAGTGGAGCGCGAGCGCTTCCGGTCCCTCAACCTGCGGTGGAAAATCTACCAGCGCGGCCATGGAGACCCGGGGGCCTGGCCGGTGGAGCAGGGCCACAGCACCGGCACCCTTCCGCTCCCCCCGGCCCGGAGCCCGCTCCCGCCGGCGCGGCCATCCAGACACAACGAGACGGCACAGATCGCCCAGGGGCTGCTGCTCGCGCACCACGCGCCACCCGCCGTGATGATCAACGACGCCGGCGACATCCTGTTCGTCCACGGCCCCACCGCCCGCTACCTGGAACTGCCGGCCGGGACGACGCTCACCAACGTCTTCGAGATGGCCCGCAGCAGCCTGCGCTACGAACTGCCGGTGGCGGTGCGCCAGGCGGTCACGGAACGCCGCGAGGTGCGCCTTGCCAGCGTGCCGGTCGAGGCGGACGGCGTGGTGTGGAGCGTGGACGTCACCGTGCGCCCGGTGCCGGGCAACGCCTCCGGCCTGCTGATGATCGAGTTCCAGGAACGCTCCGACGGACGGTCCGGTCCGCTGGCCGCCGAGCAGACCGACCCGGTCGTGACGCTGCAGCGCGAACTGCAGCACAGCAAAGAGACGCTGCAGGCCACCATCGAGGAGATGGGCGTGTCGATGGAGGAGCTGCGCAGCACCAACGAGGAGTTGCAGAGCACCAACGAGGAGCTGCAGAGCACCAACGAGGAGCTCACCACCTCCAAGGAAGAGCTGCAGTCGCTCAATGAGGAACTCACCACCATCAACGCCGAGTACCAGCGGGTGATTCACGACCTCGCGCAGGCCAACGACGACCTGAAGAACCTGCTGGACAGCGCGGGCATCGTGACGGTGTTCCTCGACAACGACCTGAAGATCAAGCGCTTCACGTCGCGCATCTCGCAGGTGATCAACCTGATGCCGGTGGACATCGGCCGCCCCATCACGGACATCAGCGTCAACCTTCAGTACGAGTTCCTCACCCGTGACCTCACCCGCGTGCTGGACACCCTGGAGATTGTGGAGGTGCAGGTGCAGACGCTGAGTGGGCAGTGGTACCTGATGCGCGTCAGCCCCTACCGCACGTCCGACAACTACATCGACGGCGTGGTGGTGGCGTTCACCGATATCACGGTGGTCCGGGCGCTGGAGCAGCAGCTGCGGCACACGGCGGCGTATGCCGAACGGGTGCTGAACAGCCTTCACGACCCCCTGCTGATCTTCGACACCCACCTGAAGGTCGTGGCGGCCAACCGCGCCCTGCTCACCCTGCTGCAGGCCACCATGGCGCAGGTGATGGGCGAGCGCGTGTATGATCTCGGCAACTTCGCGCTGGACACGCCGGACCTGATCCGGCTGCTGCAGGACGTGGTGGTCACCGAGGAAGCCACCGTGAATCAGGTGCTCACCCTCGACCTGCCCGAACTGGGCCAGTGCCAGGTCAAGGTGGAAGTGGATCCGATTCCCGTGGATGAGCCGGGCACGGCCCTGTTCCTGCTCAAGCTCGAGGACGTGACGGCCCTGCTGCGCCGCGCGGCGCAGGAAGGCGCGGCGTTCAGCGGAGACGCGAACGATTCCGGCAGCCCCTGAGCCGCCCGGTCATCCGGGCGACGGTTCCTCGTCGCTCAGCGCGGTGTGGGTGAGCACCAGCTGATGCAGCGCCCTGGCCCGCTGCTCCATGACCTGCGCCTGGGCGCGCAGCGCGAGCGCCCGCGCCTTCGGCAACGGCTGGCCGAGGCGTCCGAGCAGCAGGAAGCTTTCTTCCATCACCCGTTGCGTCTGGTAGAACTTGTCTTCGATGGCGTCGGACAGCTCCGCCAGCAGGGCGTGGGCCGTGTAGGCGTGGCCGGTGTGGCAGCGGAAGCGCAGCCCCCCACCCTCCTCAAGCTGCACCATCGTGCCGTGGCACTCCGGGCAGGTGAACGGGGTGTACGGTCCGAGCTGGCTCACACTCGCCGGGGAACGGGGGCCGTCAGCGGCGATCTGCACTTCCAGGGCGAGGCGGTTCTGGTCGTCCATGTTCAGTGTGGGGTCGTCGAATGCGTGCGCCCGAACCAGCTGGTCGAGCAGCGCGCCCAACTCCCCGGCCACACCCTGATGGTCGACCTCGACCTGCTCGAGGGCGTGGCGGGGCATCGGGTCGAAGGCGGCGTCTTCGGGGGCCTGCACCACCGCCACCCCCCCCACGCGCTTGATGTGCCACAGCCCCGACACCCCGTCGTCGAGCACCCCGGACAGCACCACCCCGATCACGCGGGGCGCGCGGGTGTGCGCCGCGGAGCGGAACAGCGCGTCCACCGACGGCCGGAAGCGGCTCTCCTTGGGGCCTTTTTTCACCCCCAGCGTGTCGCCGTCGACGAGCAGGTGGTGGTCCGGCGGCGCCACATAGATGCAGCCGGGGCGGATGGTCTCTCCGTCGTGCGGATGGTGGGCCGGCAGCGGCCCGGCGCGGCTGAGAATCTCCGGCAGGCTGCTGTGGCTGGAGGCGTGCAGGTGCAGCACGACACACAGGGCTGCCGGAAAATCGGCGGGCAGTCCAGCAACCAGCGCCTGAAGCGCTTCAATGCCTCCAGCCGACGCGCCGACAACGACCATGGGATCCGCAGCCATGGGGCTATTGTGACGCGATCTGACGGCACTGGAGGCGATGAGCGGCACCGGTGTCAGCCGCGGCGGGCGACCGTGGCGTCTCCCCCGGCTGCCGAGATCACCGCGTGACTCCGTTTCAGGCACACTTCACTGGTCGCCAACAGGCCGGCACTCTGCCGGATCAGGACGTCCACCTCGGCAAGGTCGCGGCGGTACTGCAGAATCAGGCGGCGAAACTCGTCGAGCTGAGCATGGACGGTGCCGTTCGCACCATCGTGCATCCCGGACGGGCGCGGGGGGTCGGGGGTCATGGGCAGCTCCGGCGCAAGGACGCAGGACGTGTTCAGGAGACCCGGTCACGCTGCTCAGCACAGGCATGGTCTTCGGGAACGAACGAACCGCCGCAGCTCCAGGACTGCCACAGCTACCTCAACGTGTGAGGTGCCCGGCCGGACAGGAGGTCCAAGACCGAGGTGCCCCGAGTATGCGCCCTGTTCGGCGGCGCGTGGTGTGGCGGAGATGGAAGCGCCCACCGGGAACGTCGGCTCAGGTGAAACGAATCGTTGTGCAGAACGGGCCCCGGAGGCTGCACCGGTCCCACCGATCTCACGGTCGACGCGTCATCCGACCCAGCCACTCGGCCAGGGTGCGGCCAGGCATCCGGCGGGCCTGGTAACGCCCAGGTGGACGCATTCCACCTGGGCGCGAATCCTTCCTGCCGGCCGGCCCCCGTGACCAGCCTCCACCGCTCCGGGTTACTTCACCTGCACCAGATCCAGGTGGGCGTTCTCGGCCGGGGGCCGGACGCTGGGCCGGGCACCGGGGGCGTCGGTGGTGCTGTACACGTCCACCAGGTCGCCCGAGTCGACCTTGCCGTTGTGGTTGAGGTCCTGGATGGCGCTCAGCGCGTAGGCCCGGTCCTCGAGTGCCGGGAAGCTGAAGGTCCCGTCGGTGCCGCTGCCGGTCACCGCCTGAAGTTTGGTGGCGGGGCTGGCGCAGGTGGGGTCCTCCACGTAACAGGCCACGATCAGCGTCCCCGCGACCGACTGGCCCTGGGGGGCCGTCACGCTGCCGCGAATGCCGATTTTCGGGTAGGTCCTGGCCGGCTTGTCGGTGCGGTAGAACGCGTCCGGCGCGCCTGACCCGTCCTCGAGCTGCGTGAACAGCGCCTCCTTGCCGTAATCGTCCACGCTCAGCGCCCAGCGGCGCACCGAGGGCGTGACCGGCTCGTGCTTGACCGGGCCGTTGCACACGGTCGACTGCACGTCGCCCTGACTGGGCGTGAAGGTCATCTTGGCGCTGTCGAAGGTCACGCGGCCGGATTCGGTGCTGAGGATCTTGCTCTGGCACGAGCCGCTCCCCACCGCCAGCAGGCCGGTGTACTGGTACGTGCCGTCGGCGTGGAGCTTGAGGATGAAGCTGCTGCCGGTCGCGCCCTGCCACGCGCCGCTGTTCGGATCGTAGTACCCGATGGGCGATGCCTCACCCGCCTGCCAGATGCCCAGCAGATCGGCCGGCACGGAGCTGGTCCCGCCGCCGTTGCCGCCATTCCCGTTCCCGTTGCCGCCATTGCCGGTGCCTCCGGTGCCACCGCCGGGGGGCGTGGTGCCGCCGCACGAGGCGAGCATGGCGCAGAGGAGCGACGTGGCGATCAGCTGGGTCATCTTCTTGTTCATGGGCGTCTCCTGTGGTCGTTCAGAACCGAACGAGCTTGAGAGCACAGTAGAAGCGCGAGCATGGCTGGGGGATGGCAGCTGCAGAATGCCGCTGTGAGGCTGTCGCCCGGCTCAGTGACGGCCAACCCCGGTATTTTGATGGGGGTGACTCAGAGGGTCTGCCGGCGGGTATGATCGGCCTTCACGGACCTGCACCCCCTGGAATTCAGGGAGCAGCGCCGAGGCGTGACCACCTCACGGAACACAGGTTGGCCAGAGACTCTCCATGAGCCTTCGAATCGCAGACACCTCCCCACGGGAGTGCGACAGGCGCGGGGGATGGACAGCAGCGTCACACTCTCAACGCAGCTCAGATTTGCCTCGATCATCGCCCTGCCATGCACCTCCCGCCTCCCTCTGAGGATGGGAGGTGTGCACGACTGCACGGCGCTCCCTTCAACAGATAGAGTGGGCAGTGTTCCGTGCGCCAACGCTGAGCTCGCGTGAGCGCCGACAGGTGTATCATGGCCAACCCCATCTGCGCGCTTCTGAGTTAAGCCCGATTGAGCTGTCACACGGCCTGGCCGGCAAGAGCGTCCATGCACGCCGGCTTCGCCCTTGTTGTTCTGCGCCGCCCGTTGGGGCGACGCTGGAGGTGTTATGCCCACGGTCCATGCCCCGGATTTCCTCAACAATTTGATGGACCTGCTCCGAGAGACGTTTGAAGGGACGGGCGGTCAAGGCAGCCATTACATCGATGGACGAGGCCACGGAAGTGTCTTCGAAACCCTGGAGGGTCTGGATCATGCGCTCGCGTCCACGCCCCTAAGCCCAGGGGGAGCCACGATCGCCGCCCACACGGAACATACCCGCTACTACATTCAGATCCTCCGCCGGTTCATCGCGCAGGAAGAAGATGTGCGGCCCGACTGGCCGGGAAGCTGGCAGACCCGGACGGTCACCGCCGAGGAATGGAGCAACCTCCAGCGGGCGATTCGAGATGAGTACGCCGCCGCCATGGCGCACCTTTCCCGGATTGAGGTGTGGGACGACGAGCCCATCGGTGGCTTTTTGAGCATCCTGGCTCACAGTGCCTATCACCTGGGGGCGATCCGGCTCCTCGCGGTCACCCTCCGCCCTCAGTAGGGCAACATTCGCATCGGGCTGCTTCCTGCAGGAGGCAGCCCGATGGCTGGTGCCAGGGACTGAGTTGCAGGTTAATCTCCTGTGAACAACCGAGGGCCTCAGTATCCCGGCGCTCCACGGGTCCCTCTCCGTCCACGATCGTCGTTTATCAAGGACCTACTCGTGAATTTGGCGCGGATTCACTCGGGCGAAGACAGAGGACATATAACGTTCCCCCTTCGAGTTAAAGAGCATCACGCATACCTACTCGAATGCCAGCGGTTACGCTCTTCCCGGATGCCTTAGATGAATGTCGGACGCTCCAGATGAAGGATCAGATCGGTGGCCTGCACCGCCAGGATCAGCCGTTGGTCTCGTAAGGCCCCCTCGGCCTGCATCCACCCGCCCGGTTCCAGCGGCTGCAGCCAGGGTTCGGCCCGTACCTGCTGAAACAACTGACCCGCTCCATTCAGGACCTGAACGCCCGGTTCGGCACCGGTGCGGCGCTGCAGCTGCACAAGGAACTGCCAGCGCCGGGCAGCGGCCGGCGCTGCAAAGTGCAGCTCGAGCCGTGGGACCGCGTGACCTGCCGCCCCCAGGCGCTGGACGGTCCAGCCACCGGCCCGCGTCAGCAGCACATAGCCTCCGGGCAGCAGCGTGCTGTCGTGCCGCTCCACCAGGGCGGGGGCGGTCGTCGACGGTGTCAGCGTGATGCCCGGTCCAGACGGTTCCACCACGGTCGGCAGCGTGCACACCGAGGGTTTCAGCCGGTGACGCTCGCCCGCATCCAGCGACCCGGCCAGCGCCGCGCGTTGCAGTTCGCTGTGAAACCACAGCAGCCGGGCGTCGTCCGGCAACCGCACCTGCCGTTGCGGCATCCGGACCGCGATGACGCTGTCGACATGCTCCAGAATGCACGCCTGCAATGCATGTCGGAGCAGCCAGCGGGCCCGGCCGATCTCCAGCCCCGCCTGGCTGAGCGTGCCGAGCGCCGTCACCTCGGAGAACGGGCCCGGCAGCAGCGCCAGCACCTGCAGATACTCAAGGTCCGCCCCCAGCACCACCGCCAGTTCCGCATGCAGGGTGCGGTGCAGCCGCTGTCCCAGCCGGCCGCGCACGGACGCGGAGCTGGGGAGCTGACAGCGGATCGCCGCCAGAAAGCCCTCGCTCTGGCGAATGATCTCGAAGCGGTCATCGCTGTCCAGGCTCCCAGACGCCGCGTCCTCACCGAACCGGGCGGGCAGGCTCTCGGGCGTCAGGGTCGGCACCGCGATCACCTGAAACCAGCCGGGCTGATCGTGGTGGCTCAGCAGGTCTTCCAGCTGGGACCGACCGGCGGACGTCGCGACCACCACCACCAGCAGCGGCCGTGCCAGACCCAGCATGAGGTCAATGAGCTGCGTGGTTTCGAGACTCAGCCGCTCGCCCGCGTGCACCACGATGGCCAGCGGACCGGCCTTCATCAGCAGCTGGGTCAGTTCGGACAGCTCGCTCGGTTCCGCTCCATGACGGTGGACGCGCTGCGGCACGTCCTGCGGCTCCGTCTGGTGGAGGGCCTTCATCAGGTTGGCCCGCAGCAGCAGCTGCATGCTGTCCAGACTGGCGGACGCGGTGACCTCCACCTGGGTCAGGCCCAGCCGGGTCAGGGCGAGGTCCAGCGACTCGCGTCGACCGCTGCCGGACCGGCCCACGTACAGCGCCAGCTGGGGATGCCGCGCCCCCTGAACGAACGACTGGAGCTCCGGCAGGATCCGGTCGGCGATCCACTGGACCAGGTGCCGGTCTGCCGGCACGCCGAGCGGCGCAGACGGTTGTGCGGCGCCGGACGTGGCCGCGCTCACCAGCTGTTCCACCGCCCGCGTCAGATGATGCCGTTGCCGCCGGGCCCAGGCGCCCAGCGCCGGGTTGCCGTGGTCGTTGAAGTTCAGCAGCGGCTGGGTCAGGGTCGCGGCGAGGCGAGCGCGGGCCTGACCGCTGCGCTGTTGCAGGTCATCGAGTTCCGTCAGGGCATGCAGACTCAGGGACGACGACCGGTTGGGGCTCAGCTCGATGCCCAGGCGGCGCAGCGCGGTCAGTTCCACCCGCAGGTTGCGCAGGCCCTGTGGCCCGGCTTCCGACCACAGCAGCTGGGCGGCGGTGGTGCGGTGAATCCGGCCGCCTTCCAGCGCCAGGTAGGTCAGCAGGGTGACGGCGCGGGCAGAGAGTTTGACCGGCTCTCCCCCGACCAGGACTTCCAGCTTGCCAAACACCTTGACGGACACGTCGGGAGCGGGGGTGAAGGGGATGGTGTCAGATGCGCCTGAATCAGCTGAAGAGCCATCTTCACGAAGCACAGGGCCCATTCTGCCGCACGGGCCGGGTGGGCAGGCACACATTTGTGGGTGCGCAAGATGAAGGGAAGGAGCGGCGGTTGTTGCGGCTCTCAAATCGGGTCTGGGCATGACGTCGCCACACACTTTTTAACGTTCAGACCCGGTTGCACAGAGAACGCCCAGCTGTCCCAGAGCCAGAATTTGCTGCCGCCTTTAACATGCTCATTTCCGTCGTTAAAACTTGCCAAAACGTTGATTGACTATTTAACTTCATTTTATTTTTTGCCCATCAAATTCGTTGACAGGGGCACATGTGTCTCATACATTGGAGAAGTCCCGAGCAGGCAAAGTCAAAGAAACCCGCACCAGCACATGGTGCAGGCGCCTTCACCTTCTGCCTGGACGGTCTCTAAGGAGGAACGAGTATGAAGAAAGCACTTCTGATTGCGGCGATGGCTTCGATGACGGTGGCATACGCGGAGAACAACCCAGGTGGCCGGGATCCCGGTGCAGCCAGCACCGCACTGAACTTCTACATGACCGTGGTGCCCGGCTGCGCGGTGAACCTGGCCCCCAGTTACGACAGCAAGACGGACAAGACCTACAACGGCACGGACACGACCGTTCAGTCCGTCGTCGTCGACACGACGTCAACCGGCAACCCCAACTTCCGCTGCCAGACCGGGACCAACGTGACCATCACGGCCAAGGCCCTGTACGGCGTGGGCAACACCTTCGAGGTGCAGACCACCACCGCCAGCGGCAAGGCGCCCACCACCCTCAACGGCATGATGTCGCTGGTGCTCAAGGGGTACACGCTGGCGAGCGGCGTCAACAACGACGACAAGACGCTGGAAGGCGCCTACAAGCTGGAGTTCGCCCCCGGCAACGTCCCCGGTGGAAACGGCGACATCTACAACATCCTCGCCACGTTCACGCCGGACAAGGGGCAGTTCGAGCCCACGGTCGGCGATTACAAGGGCACGCTGAACGTGTCCGTCAACTACTAACGCTGCGCCGGGTGGGTGCCCTTGGTCGTGAGGCCAGGGCACCCGCCCAGCGTCCATTCTCGTCTGGAGGTCCCTGTGCTCCGTGTCCTTGCTCCCCTTGCGTGCGTGCTCCTGTCCAGTGCCGGGGCGCGCTGCGTCATCGCGCAGGCGCAGCTGGAGATGCCCGACTACAGCGCGCTGCGTGCCAGCACAGGCGTGCTGGCGGTGCAGATCGAATGTGAAGCTCCGTCAGACGCCACGCAGCTGCTGCTGCAGGGCCCCGGCCTGAGCGTCTCGATGGACCAGCAACTGCAACTCACCGTCTACAACACGGCGACCGGCACCCGGCCGTACCAGACCCAGGCGCCGTTGATCCTCACGATCAACCAGGGCCTTCCGCTGCTGGCCGGTCTTGGCGTCAACGGCAGCCAGACCCTTCGTTTTTCGCTGACCGCCAAGGCCGGTCAGTGGGTTTCCGTGGGCACCTACAGCCTGCCGCTGACCCTTTCCCTTCGACCACCCCTGCCCTGAGGGCAGTCCACAATGGCATGCTGCTCGATCCCCGCCCACCCACCTCCGAGGAGAACCCCGTGCCACGTCATCTGCTGAATTCCCTTCATCCGTTCCGGGCCGTAGTGACCCTGCTGGCGCTGCTGGCCGCCGGATTGGGACCCGTGCGGGCTCAGGTGTTCGGGTTTACCCCCACCCTGCTGGAAATCGACGCCTCGCACAACCTGGTCACCGAGACGACCATGGTGAACAGCACCACCACCCCGGCACGCTTCGACGTGGTGGCAGTGCTGTGGCACATCGTGGACGGCAAGGAAGTGCTGGACGAGACCCGGGACCTGATCGTCAATCCGCCGAGCTTCACCATCAAGCCCGGCGGCACGCAGCTGATCCGCATCGGCGTCCGCAAGAAGCCGGGCGCCACGGAACTGACCTACCGCGTGCTGGTGCAGCAGGTGCCGATCGAGGGCGTCGAGCTGCCTAAAATTGGGGCGGGCACCGTCGGGAAGGACAGCACTGCCGGCATGAACATCGCCCTGACCTTCTCACTGCCGGTCTATGTGACGCCGCCCGGTGCCGTGTCAAAACTCGCGTTCACCGCGACGACTTCGGGCAAAGACGTCTCGCTGCTGCTGCAGAACAGTGGCAACCGCCGCACCATCATGCGGAATGTCCAGTTTGTGCGCGGCTCCGTTACGCTCGGCACCAAGGTGCTGCCGCTGCTGGCCGGCAGCACCATCACCCTGGCCCTGCCGGGGCTGGGCGGGGAGGCAGGCCCCCTGACCATGAAATATGAGGCCGAGGACGGCCGGGTCCTCGAGCAGACCCTTGCGCTTCCCTGAGTCCTCCCGCCGCCGGCCGGCACGCCGGTGGGCGCTGCTCGCCCTGGGGCTGGCCCTAGGGTCGGCGGGGCTCTCGGCGGCGGCCGGCTGCGACTTGCCAGAGGAACTGCTCGACGTGAAGGTGGGACAGTCCTCGCGCGGCAGCATCGTGGTGCGGATCGAGCATCAGGACGACCAGGTGACCGACCTGCTGCTGCCGGCAGAAGTGTTGCGCGCGAATGAACAGGTGTACGTCGCCGGCCGGGTGGACTGCGACGGCGAGGCGTTTGTGCGGCTGCTGCCGGAACTGCGGGTGACGTACCGCGGCGACACCCAGGAGGTGCGGATCACGCCGGCGCTGGCCCGGCTGGGCCAGCGGCAGATCGACGTGGGCCAGACCCTGACGCCCCGGATCTACCCGGTGGTGCCGGCCTTCGGGCTGGATTTCGGCGTGCAGGGGGCCGCCAGCTACGATCTGCGCGGCGAACGGGCCGAGGGCGCGCCGGCCGTGGCGCTCGGTGCCGCCAGCGCGTACGTCGGGGTGGGTGGCGGGCGCGGCAACGCGACCGGGTACGTCGGCGCGCTGTACACCGGACATCCGGGCAGCGCCGCCCAGCTGCAACTTCGGGCCACGGCCCAGTACGCCTTTTCTCCGGCTCTGGCGGTGTACGCCGCGTATCACGCCGCCCCCGGCGTCACCCAGCCAGCCTTCTCCGCGTCCAGCGTGAGTGGCGTGACGGCCACCTACCGGCGGCAGGTGCCGTCCGTCGCCGCTCCCCTCAAGGTGCAGCTGGAAAACCCGGCGTCGATCAGCGTGCTGGTCAACGGCCAGCTGCTGGGCAGCGTGGACGCGCCCGCCGGCGAGGTCACCCTGTGGCGGGTGCCGCTGCCACGTCAGGCGCACAACACCGTCGAACTGCTGATCGAGGACGAGACCGGGGTCAGCTCGCGCCGCTTCGACGACGTGGCGCCTTCTGCGGACAGCCTGACCGGCGGGCTGTTCGCCAGTGCCAGCGTCAGCTACGACGATCAGGCCACCGATGCCGGCTGGGGCGTCAGCGGCTCCGTCAGCTACGCGGTCCGCCCGGAGTGGAGTGTGGAGACGCAGGCCAGCGTGTCCGGCAGCGGCGCTGTCAACGCGGCGGCCCTGGTGCGCTACGGAGGCTCACCGCTCTCCGGAAGCATCGGCGCACAGGTCAGCCGGACACCCGGCAGCGCTGGCACGGCCGCGTCGCTAAGCACGCGGGTCAACGGCTCAGTCGCCTACCAGCGTGGGCCGCTGAACGTGAGCGGCGCAGTGGGCGTGCCGGTGGGCGAGCTGTCCGGCAGCACCCTGAACCTGAGCGCCACCTACAGTGCCGCTCCGTGGTACTTTTCGGCCGGCGCCTCCACGGGCCTGACCCGCGGTTCGTGGCGGGTGGACGCCAGCGTGAGCCGCATCCTGAACGAGCGCAGCGCCATGGCGCTCACCGCCTCGGTGCAGCCGGGCGCCTGGCGGGCGGCGCTGCGCGGCACCTACGTCTTCACGCCGAAGCTTCAGGGCGCGGCCGGCGTCAGCGTCGGACAGGGGGGCACTGCGCCGACCGCGGCCCTGAGCTACCGTCCCGACCCCACACAGGCCATCACGGTCAACGCGGACCTCAACGAGGTCGGCGTCACGTACGGCCTCAGCCGGGGCATTGAAGTCGGCGCGTCCGCCACCTCGCGCGGGGCCAGCGCCGAGGTCACCGGCGCGGTGGCGTACTTGGACGGCCGCCTGATGCTCACCTCGGGCCTGGCGCAGCGCGGCATCCTGATCCGGACCGGCGTGCCGAACCTGACGCTGCTGGTGAATGGTCTGGGCACGGTGGTTACCAACCAGCGGGGCGACGCCCTGATCTCCCAGGTGGCGCCCGCGCAGACGGTCTCGGTCCGCATCGACCTGCGCGACCTGCCGCTGGGCGTGAGCGTCACCAGCGTGGAGGCGGAGGTGCAACCTGCGGCCACCGGCCTGACTGTGGTGGACTGGCGCGACAACTTCCAGGTTTCGACCTTCGTGCAGTTCCGCTGGAGTCCGGCCGAGGTGGCGAGCGGCGCGGACCTGTACCTGGACGGCCAGAAGATCCCGCTGGACGACGAGGGGTATGGCCTGGTGCCCCAGGCTGAGGCGAACCGGACCGGTGAGCTGCGCGGGCCAGACGGAACCCGCCGCTGCGCCGTCGTCCTGGCGCCGGCCGCCAAGGAAGCGACCTGCGCCGCAGACCCAGGCGCCCACTGACGCACAGGCGGTGTTCAGAGGCGCACTCCAGGGGAACGCAGTCCGGTACCCACCGCTCTGCTGCGGCGGTCCACCTGCGTCTCCTGATCATCAAGAAGGTCACTCCCTTGTAGTTATCTGTTTCAACACCTATATTGGGAGACATGACTACCCTCCGGGAGGAGATTCACCAACAGCGCCCCTTCCGAAATCTGGAAGAAGAGGCGGCGCTCAACCTCTTCCGCACCACCCAGCTGATTGCGGACCGGGGCGAGGCGTTCTACCAGCAGCACGGCCTCACCCCCACCCAATACAACATCCTGCGCATCCTGCGTGGCGCGGGCGACGCGGGACTGGGACGCAACGAGATCCGGGAACGCCTGCTGACCCGCATGCCCGACGTCACCCGCCTGCTCGACAAGATGGAGGACGCCGGCCTGGTGCAGCGTGTGCGCAGCACCACCGACCGCCGCTGCGTGCCCACCGCCCTGACCCCGAAGGGCCGGACGCTGGTGGACCAGCTGGACGAGCCTGTGGCCGCGCTGCACCACGAGCACTTCGGGCACCTCACGCCCGGTCAGCTGCACACCCTGATCGAGATCATGACCCAGATCCGTGGCCGGTTGACACCGCAGTAAGGCCGTCCAGCGTTACCCGATACTTGTTTCAACACCTGATCGCATCACAAGGAGTTTCCGATGAATCTACCCCCCACCCTTCCCTACCGCACCCTGCCCCAGGACCGCATCGGCCTCAACCCGGAGCGCCCGCCCCTCAGCGGCGACGTCCAGCTCGGGCCGGTCGTCCTCCAGATCAGCGACCTGGACGCCTCGCTGCGCTTCTACACCCAGGTCATCGGCCTGCAGGTGCACGACACCGACCTGGCTGGGCATCAGATCGCTCGCCTCGGCACGCCCGACGGGCAGGTCCTGCTGGAACTCCGCGAGAAGCGGGGCGTCCATGCCGCCCCGCACCGTGGGCGCCTCGGCCTGTACCACATCGCCGTGCTGCTCCCCACCCGCGCTGACCTGGGGCGCTTCA
Source organism: Deinococcus sonorensis KR-87 (assembly GCF_040256395.1). Lineage (NCBI taxonomy): Bacteria > Thermotogati > Deinococcota > Deinococci > Deinococcales > Deinococcaceae > Deinococcus > Deinococcus sonorensis. The sequence continues at coordinate 567,008 of NZ_CP158299.1, forward strand.
TCCAGAACGCCCTCTCGCTCGGCGTTCACGTCGGTCAGTCCGATCACCACTTCAGCGAGGCGACCTACCTCAAGGACCCGGACGGCCTCAGCGTCGAGGTGTATCGTGACCGTCCCCGCGACGAGTGGCGCGTCACCGAAGCCGGCGAGATCATCGGCGGCGGCGACCCGCTGGACCTGACCGCCCTGAAAGAAGCGGCCGGCGACGCCCCCTGGACCGGCGTGCCCACCGGCACCACCCTCGGGCACCTGCACCTCTACGTCGGCGACCTGGACGAGGCGGCCCGCTTCTACCACCGGGGCCTCGGCTTCCCGAAGACCACCTGGAGCCTGCCCACCGCCCTGTTCCTCGGCGCCGGCGGATACCACCACCACCTCGGCCTCAACACCTGGGCGGCCGGCAGCCCCCCGTCCGGCGACGACGACGCCCGCCTGCTGACCTGGGACCTGGTGCTGCCCGACCAGGCCACGGTGGACCGCACGGCCGCCAGCCTGCAGGCGGAAGGCTTCGAGGTCACCGTCACCCCGCAAGGGATCCTGTCCACCGATCCCTGGGGCATCACCGTCCGCCTCCGCACCGCCTGAACCGCTCCCTCGACCTCGCCGCTCAACGGAGCTCACCATGACGACCCTCACCGCCCGACCCAGCCGCGCCCTGCACCTCACCCTCTGGGCACTTCAGGTGCTGCTCGCTGCCGCCTTCCTGATGACCGGCGTGACGAAGCTGATCACGCCCATCCTGCAGCTCGCCCAGCAGATGGCCTGGGTGAGCGACGTTCCCGCCGGCCTGGTGCGCTTCATCGGCCTCGCGGAGGTCGCCGGCGCGCTCGGGCTGATCCTGCCCAGCCTCACCCGCATCCGCCCGAACCTCACGCCGCTCGCGGCGCTCTGCCTCATCGCGGTGATGGTGCTCGCCTCGGCCTTCCACCTCAGCCGCGGGGAACCGACGGTGCTGCCGATGAACCTCGCCCTGGCGGTCGTCGCCGGCCTCATCGCCTGGGGCCGCGCCCGCCGGGCACCCATTCAGGCCCGCTGAGCGCCAGACCCAGCAAGGACGTGATCCCATGACCAGCCCCGCCCCGCACACCCCGCTCGCCACGCGCATCGACCCCGCGCTCACCCTCGGTGAGGTCGCCCTGACCGTCCGCGACCTGGAGCGCGCCTCCCGCTTTTACCAGGTGACGCTCGGCCTCACCCTCCTGGACCGGCACGGCCCGGCGGCCGTGCTGGGTACGCCGGACGGCCACCCGCTCGTCACCCTGCTCGGCGACGCGGCCGCCCCTGAGGCCCCGGCGAACGCGGCCGGCCTGTACCACCTCGCCATCGCGTTCCCGACCCGCCCGGACCTCGCCCGCTGGCTGCAGCATGCCGCCGCGCTCGGCCTGCGCCTCGGGCAGTCCGACCACAAGACGCACGAGGCCTTCTACTTCAATGACCCGGAGGGCAACGGCATCGAGATCTACCACGACTGGCCGCGTGAGCAGTGGCCGTTCAAGGACGGGAAGTTCAGCCGCATGGATCAGGCGGCGGTCGATCTCCGGGGCCTGCTGGGCACGCTCACGGCGAACGACCCCGGCTGGGCAGGGGCGCCGAACGGGACCCGGATGGGCCACGTGCACCTCAAGATGAGCGACGCGGCCGCGACCCGGCAGTTCTACGAACAGGTTCTGGGCTTCGACATCACGCTGGACGCCATGGACGCCGTATTCGCCGGGGCGGGCGGCTACCACCATCACCTCGGCAACAACGCCTGGCACAGCCGCGGCGGCCCCGCGGCGCCGGACGGCGCACTGGGCCTGCGGCACTCCACCATCGAACTGTCGAGCGCGGCCGAGCTCGAGGCCGTGATCACGCGGCTGAACCGTGCCGGCACCCAGGTGCACGACTCCTCGGCCGGGCTGGTCGTGCGTGATCCCTCCAGGAATGCCCTGCGGCTCCGGGTTGGTCCTTCGACTGTGGCGAGTGCGCTGGCCGCCCTCGACCAGCCCGCACGTTAAGGCGCCGCCGATCAGAGCAGGGAAACGCAGGGCGAACGCAGACCCGCGGACAGCATTCGGCCCCAGCCGGGATTCCGGCTGGGGCCTCTTCAGTTCTTGGCGACGCTCAGGGCGCCGTGGCGGAGAAGTGAACGTTGTCCACGTACATGGTGCCCGCGTAGTCGCTCTTGTTGTCGGCAACCACGACCGTCACGTCACGCAGCACGGTGTCGGAGGCGATCACCTTGTTGTCCGCAATGTTGGTCAGGTCGAACGAGGCGGTGAAGTGGTAGAGCCCGTCGGCGGTCTTGGTCAGACCAGACAGCGTGTTCAGCGGAATGTCGAGCGTCTGGGCCGCCTGAGCCCAGTACCCCAGGGCCGGTGGCGAGAAGGCCAGGTTGACCGAGAGGGTGCCGGTGGTGGCGCGCTGCGGCTTGAGGTAGAAGTCAAACACCAGGTAGCGGTTGCTGCCGCGCGTGGCGTTGATGTTGCCCAGCACCAGCCGCGGCGCCGAGGCCCAGCTGTCGGCGGGTTTCACGTCCGGGTAGGTCACGTCCCAGCTGAGCGCCTTGGAGCCGGCCGCGTCAGCAACGGTGAGCGAGGTCGTGACGCCGGACGCCGCGTCCCAGGCCCAGCCCTGCCGGGTGCCGTCCTCGAAGGTGGAGGGCAGGGTGGCGGTCCCGAGGGGCGCGTGGTTGACCACCGGGCCGGTGGTGCTGCGGTTGCCGGCCACCGTGATGTTGTCGATGGCCACCCGGTCGGTGCCCTGGGCACCCACGAACAGGATCAGGTTGCTGAGGGTGCTGCCGGCCACGGTCGGGTCCTCGGCGATCGCCGCAAAGTTCGGGGAGTCGGCGGTGGAGATGCTCAGGGTGGCCTTGTAGCTGTTGTCCGCCTGCTTCACGAACTGCTCGGGCTTCACCAGGATGGCGCGGGTGGGGTTGCTCCAGCCGTGCGCGGCGTTCTGCGGAATGGCCGCCACCGCAACGGTGGTGGGGGCCGCCACGGTCACGTCCATGCTGAGGGTTTTGGCGCCGGCAATGTCCTGACGGACGCTGGACGTGTCGGCGGAAATGCGGACGTTGGACCAGTAGCCGGTGTCGCTCACGTCGTGGCTGGCCGTCATGCCCGTCAGGGTCAACGCCCCGCCGGTGTTGCTGAGCGTCACGGTCTTGACCGGGCTGTCACTGTTGAGGCCCCAGCCCTGCAACGTATTGTCGTCGAAGTTCCAGAGCGTCTGCGTGAAGGCCGTGCGGTCGATCGGGCGGTAGGCGACCCCCTTGATCCGTGCGCGCGCGAACTCGCCGGACAGGGTCAGCTCGCTGGGCGCCCACAGGTGATCGGTGCCCGGATCGAGATCGGTGGCCGGCCTGCTCGTCGAGTACGGCATGAACGCGGCGGAGGTCTCGTTCTTGTTGCTCAGCGACCAGTTGACCCAGCTGATGTGGTTGCGGTTCAAGAACGCCAGCCAGCGGTCGGCGTCCTGCAGGAACGGCCCGTTGTTGCCGCTTGCCTCGCTGCTGCCCCACTCGCTGACGAAGATTGGCGCGCCGTGCAGCAGGGCGTAGCGGGCGTTGCTCATCACGTTGCTGCGGTCCGACACGTCGTTCGACGGCTTGTGGGTGCCGCTGTAGAAGTGCACCGTGTACATGGTGCGATCGTCCTTGATCGGATTGTCGGCGGCCAAGTCCGGGCGCTGACTCCAGTTGGGGCTGCCCACCAGCACGATGTTCTTGTTGCCGGTGTCGCGCAGCATCTTGATGATCGGCTCGGCGTACGCCTTGACCTTGGCCCAGCCGGCCGCGTCGTTGCTGACGCCGGGGTCATTGGGGCTGGGCTCGTTGGCCACCTCGTAGATGATGTTGCGGTTGTTCGGGTAGCGCTGCGAGATGTCCTTGAAGAAGTCCAGGGCGCCCTTGTACACGTCGGCGTTGGGGTCGCCGGGGGTGGTGACGTGCCAGTCCACGATCACGTACAGGTCGTTCTTGATCGCGGCGTTGATGCCGTCGATGACGCGCTGTTTGATCGCCGGATCTGTCGCGTACCCGCCCTCGCTGACGTACATCGCCAGGCGGACGACGTTGGATCCCCAGTCGTTGGCGAGCGTGTTGAAGGCGTTGTCGTTGACGATGCCGGGGAACCACTGCAGGCCGTGGGTGCTCATGCCGCGCAGCTGGATCGGGGTGCCGGAGGCGTCGACCAGTGTGGTCATGCAGTTCAGGCGCACGATCTTCAGCGCGCCCGCCTGAGAGGGCTTGCGAGCCGCGGCGGTCAGCAGGTCCGGCAGGGCCGCTTCCGACGTGGCCGGGTCATAGGGGCCGGCGGGACCGTCCGGAGTGTCGGCCAGGGTGGGGGTACACGGCTGGGGCTTGGTGGCCTGCGGCTGACCGCAGCTGGCGAGCAGGGCGGCAGTCAGCGCCAGCAGCATCGGCCGGGCGTGATGCGGTGTGCGGGGAAGCAGCGACATCGGAACTCCTTTGACGGGTGGGCGTGGAAGCGGGGCGACGGGCCTCGGCACGGCAGTGAACAGAGAACAATGCACACGGAGAACCAATGTGCAAGCGCTGTCATGTTGAGGGAGAACGGAGGCAGCTCTTCCTGGGTGGACCTCACGGCATACCCGGCAACATCGTCTGGAAAAAAGGATGAGGTGATGGGCCGGAACAGGATTCCGACCGCCGTCTGTTGTGCAGGCTGGGCGAAGTATAGGAAGGTTCTGCAACCGCTGTCAAGACGTTCAGGGGCCGAAAGAGCCGCAACGAGCCAAAGTAAATGATCGGTTGAGCCCGGCCGCCGAACCAGTCCTTGGTGGAGCGCCGAACGGCAAGAGGAGTCGTCCGCTTCGGGTCTGCTGTGGCTTCGCGATCTGCCTCTCCTTCTGCTGAAATCGACCGGATGCAGAGCAAGGCCAGCGGCGGCGAAGGTCCCGCTCAACACCAGGTCCCCTCGGCAACATCCCTGAAGCTGCACACCTGATCGGTCGAGTCCTTGGCTCCTGATCTTCAGGCCCGCGGGTCCTGCCCACTTCCTCTGTACGTCCAGCTCCTGGAAGGCCCTCGATGGGCGTGGACATCCAGCCGGGCGCTGGGCAGACTGGAGACGATGTCGCATCCACCGGCCCCTGCCTCAGAGCTGATCCCGAAAACGGTGCTGCACGGTGGGGCGCGCCTGTTTGTTGCGTCCTACCTCGTCCGCAAGAGCGAGCTGGGCCGGGTGTGGCGCTGCGGGTTCCACGCCCTGCTGTGGCTGAACGGTGGCTCCGCCTCCCTGGTGTGCGACGGCGAGCACTTCGAGGTCCGGCCCCCCTCGCTCATCTGCCTCTCGCCGGGCCAGGTGTATCGCTGGAGCGCGGCCGACGACGCGGCTCGCGCGACACTCATCGGCTTCGAGGCCAATCTCTTCACCGTGGGGCGCGCCCAGGGGGGCCTGCTGGACGTGCAACTCCTGCACGACCTGCCGCTCTTCCGGCCCGAGGGGACGGCGGTGCTCGCGGCCGACGAGAACGCGGACAGCCTCGAACGCCTGTTCGCCCTGTGCCGGCAGCGGTACCGGCAGCTCAGCGAAGCGCACGGGAGCGGGTCGTGGCGGGTGCTGCCCCAGCACCGTGAGGGGGTGCTGCTCGCGTACCTGCACGTCATCCTGGCGGAAGCGGCGACCCTGGCCCCGGCTCAGGAGCCGCCCCGCCCGGCCGCGGGCAGCGATCTGCGGCTGTCGCGGCTGTTCCGGCTGCACGCCGGTCAGCGGGTGCTGGAGCGCCTCCCCGTCGCCGCCTATGCCGAGCTGCTGCACGTCACGCCCGACCACCTGACGCGCGCGGTGCGCCGCGCTACCGGCCAGACGCCCAGCGCCTGGCTGCAGGAACAGCTGCTCACCGAGGCGCGGCGGCGGCTCGCCCTCACCGACCAGCCGGTGGAGCAGGTGGCCGCCGCGCTGAGGTTCGGCTCGGCCTCGCAGTTCAGCCGCTGGATCCGGGACCACACCGGCCAGACGCCGCGGCAGCTCCGACAGCAGGGCCGCGGAAATTCACCAGTTCTGAGCGGAAATTGACCTTCCGGCCGGACGGCCGGAGATCTACAGTCAAGGACATCAGCAGCGCCGGTCCATTCACCCGGCGCAGGAGGATTCCCATGCCACAGGCAGTCCAGCTCCATAATTACGGCGACATTGACGTCCTCAAGGTCGAAGAGGTACCGCAGCCGACCCCGGCGGCCGGAGAGGTCCTGGTGCGGGTCAAAGCCGCCGGCATCAACCCCGGCGAAGCGTCCATCCGCAAGGGCGTGTTCAAGGACACCTGGCCGTCCACCTTTCCCTCCGGCCAGGGCAGCGACTTCGCTGGCGTGATCGAAGCGGTGGGTGAGGGCGTGTCCGGCCTGCAGCCGGGCGCAGAAGTGATCGGCTTCACCCACAACCGGGCCAGTCAGGCCGAGTTCGTGGTGGTGCCGCAGGACCAGGTGACGCCCAAGCCGGCGAACGTGCCGTGGGAAGTCGCCGGCGGGCTGTTCGTGGCCGGAACGACCGCCTACGCCGCCGTGCGCGCCGTGGACGTGAAGGCGGGTGACACGGTGGTGGTCTCCGGGGCCAGCGGCGGCGTGGGCACCCTGGCGGTCCAGCTCGCCCGGCTGAAGGGGGCGCGCGTGCTGGGCATCGCCAGCCCCGCACGGGCGGAGTGGCTGGCGGCCCATGGCGTGGACCTGGTGCCGTACGGAGACGGGCTCCGCGAACGCCTGCTGGAGGCGGCCGGCGGGCACATCGACGCCTTCATCGATACCTACGGGCAGGGCTACGTGCAGCTCGCCGTGGAGCTGGGCATCCCGCCGCAGCGCATCAACACCATCATCGACTTCGCGGCCGTTCAGCAGTACGGCGTCCAGGCCGAGGGCAACGCCGCGGGTGGCCGGGCCGACGTGGTGGCGGAGCTCGCCCAGCTGATCGCGGACGGGCAGCTGGAGATGCCGATTGCCCGCACCTACCCGCTCGAGCAGGTCCAGGCGGCCTACCGCGAGCTGGAAGACCGGCACACGCTCGGCAAGATCGTGCTGATCCCTGGGAAGCGCTGAAGCAGAACGGTGGATCTCTTTCCGGCGGGCCACTGTGAGCTGGCCTGCCGGAATCTTGCCGAACCGCTTTCACAACCCTGACAGAGGGCCGGGTTGGATATGCCAGGAACGAGACGCTTAGCACCCCTCTACGGCTGGTTCCGGTGCTCCAGGCCATCCAGGCGCAGCGTGTTGCTTTCATCTCGATGCGCGCCGTCCCTGCTGACGTGCTTGTCCGAGATAACCGCCCCGTTTTTGATGACATGCACCAGCGCCATGGCGTGCCCACGACCCAGGCCAAAGTCCTCCTTCAGCCACGCGACGATGACGCCGGCTTTGGTCTTCGGATCAGCGAATCCTTTTCCTCTAGCCAGAGCAACCAACTCATTCGGGGTCTTGCCGGTCTGCTTCTCAATGGTGTCAAGGTACGCCTGGAATGACATCGCGGCCTCCAATAGGGATGAAGTTCGTGTGCCTCCATCGTAGGGCACCACGTGTTCAGTGGGAGTAGACGCCCATTGCCGAACACCAGTCGAGTCAAGCTGGTCCTGAAACGTGTTGCGAACAGCTCAAGCAGGCTTCTGGTTAGTCAGTACGCTCGGCTGCTCCCGATCACCTTGAGTGGGGCTGTGTCTCATATCTCCAAGGCCCAGGTACGCTGCCACTTGCATCTTTTATAGAGTGAGCGTACACTCACTCCATGCCTTCTTCGACCGTTTCCCTCTCCACCTCGGAGGCCCGCCGCGAAACGGTCATTCAGAGCGCGGTCACGGTGTTCGCCCGCGCAGGCTATCTCGGCACCCCCGTGACCGCCGTGGCGGCGGAGGCCAACATTTCCACCGCTTATGTCTTCAAGCTGTTCCCACGTAAGGAGGACCTGTTTGTCGCCGCGCTCGCCCGTTGTTTTCGCCTGATCCTGACCGCGCTCGAAACCGGCGCACACGCCGCCGTCGACCAGACGCCCCAGGCCCTCCTCGCGGCCATGGGCGACGCGTACGCGGCCCTAATTGCCGACCGGTCCCTCCTGATGCTGCAGGTGCACGCGCAGTCCGCCGCGACGGTGCCGGAAATCGCGGCCGCCCTGCGCAGCGGCGTCGGGCAGATCACCACCTTCGTAAAGGAGCGCTCGCTCGCCCCGGACAACGCGGTGCAGCAGTTCATCGCCTATGGTCAGCTCTGCCATCTCATCACGGTGATCGGACTCGATGATGACTCGGCCGATTGGGCGCAGGTCCTGTCCAGAGGCATCCAGCACTTCTAACCGGCAACAACGCCGGACCTTCGGGTGTACCGGTTCGTTTCAAGTAGTGAGTGTTCAATCAATCAAACCTGCCCTCTTCCGGGTCACCAAGGAGCACAACCATGACTATCACCGCACCATTCGCCACGACCCCCATCACCGAAGTTGTTCTGCCCGGCCTGGTGGAACCGTCTGGCCTCCTGATTCAGTCGCGTTCACTTGCCGCTCCTGCCCGTGGTCAAGTCCTGGTCCAGATGGAGGCCACCGGCATCTCCTTTGCCGAGCAGGGAATGCGCCGGGGACGCTACCCTGGTCAGCCGCGGTTCCCGTTCGTTCCAGGCTATGACCTCGTCGGCGTGGTGCGTGAGCTTGGAACCGGCGTGGACCCGGCATGGCGCGGTAAGCGCGTCGCCGCCGCCACCAAGACCGGGAGCTGGGCCACCCACGCGCTCATCCCGGCGGTCGACCTGGTGCCGGTCCCCCCCACCCTCAACCCGGCCGAAGCCGAGACCGTGATCGTCAACGGCATCACGGCCTGGCAGATGCTCTTCCGCAGCGCCCGAGTCCAGGCCGGCCAGACGATCCTGGTACACGGGGCCAACGGAGGGGTAGGCAGCATCCTGGTGCAGCTGGCCCGCCACGCCGGCATCCGGGTCATCGGGACGGCGGCCCCTCGGCACCACGCGGCCCTGCGTGAGTTGGGCGTGGAACCGATCGACTACGCGGCCCCGGACCTGACGACACAGGTGCGCCCGCTGGTGCCGGGGGGCGTGCATGCCGCGTTCGACCACCTGGGCCTGGACAGCGCCCGGCGTTCCTTCGATCTGCTGGCCCAGGGCGGCACCCTGGTCGCGTACGGAACGGCGGCTGACCTGAATGCACGCGGAGGCATGCTCCCGATGTTCATGCGCATGCTCGGCCAAATCGTCCTCTGGTCCGCCCTGCCCAACGGGCGGCGCGCCTCTTTCTACGACTTCTGGAGCGGCAAGACGCTCCGGCCGGCCGTCTTTCGCCGGCATCAGCACGAAGACCTGGCCCAGGTGCTGAGCCTGCTGGCTGAAGGAGCGATCAGCGCCCAGGTCGCCGCGCGCTTTCCGCTGAGCGAGGTCCGGCAAGCGATGGAACTGGCCGAGTCCCGCACCGTGCTGGGGAAGGTCGTCCTGCTTCCGTGAAATCATCGCGGTGGTGAGGCCCCCTGAATGGTTCCGGGCCCATCGTCCCCTCCGTTCTGGAGGGACGATAGGCCCGGCGATCCGTCTGACCTCAGTTTTCAGCGAACGCGGACCTGGAAGCAGGTGCGAACAGTCTCCCCGGCCAGCAGGGTCCCCATGTTCATGGTCAGGCTGGTGTCGAGCGTGCCGTTGTCGTCGCTGGCGGCCGCCGTGTAGCTGCCCGTGGTGGTGGTCGCCGGCGAGCCAGGGGTGACGCGGGTCCACTTGATCGCCTTGCTGCTGTACGCCGCGTCGCTGGTCACGCTGGTGAGCGTCTGACTGTTGCTGTCCAGCACGTCCGTCAGGATGTACTTGGGCAGGTCGGCCCCGCCGAGGTTCTTCGTGTCGATGCAGTACTCGAGCAGCTCGGTGGGCAGGCCGGTGCTGGTGGTGCCGAACCGGGCGACGCCCGCGTTGTCCCGCTGGTCGGCCGTCACGTTGCGCACCTCCTTGCTCACCGTGGTCAGGATCAGTTTGGTGATGGCGCTGGCCGAGTTGCCCACGGTGGCGTCCGCCGAAGACTCTCCAGCGTTGCTCACCGTCGCCGTGTCGGTGAAGCTGGGCGCTCCAGCGGTGCCGGCCGCCACGCGGACATTCAACAGGGTGAGGGTCTGCGGCGTTCCAGCGGCGATGCTGCTGCTGGTGGTGCAGGTGATGACCTGGGCGCTGATGCCGCAGGTCCAGCTGCCGCTGCTGGAGGTGTAGTTGCCGGTCGCCGTCCAGCTCAGGGCGCTGGGCAGCGTGTCCGTGACGGTGGTGGTGCCGGTGGTGTTGGCGTTGGTGACCGAGACCGTCAGCGTGTAGCTGATGGTGCTGGTCGAGGCGGCCACCGGCGGATTGGTGCTGGCGACGGTGCTGGGCTTGGCGTAGGTTGGCCCGGTCAGGGCGATGGTCAGGTTCGGCGTGGCGCTCGTGGCGAAGGCACACGAGCCGCCATCGGACTGGACCGCGCTGGAGGCGGTGGCCGTCTGTATGAACGCCCCGGTGGTCAGGTCGATGGTGCCGAAGGCCCCTCCGTTCTGGTAGGCGTACAGCACACCGCTGAAGTTGAAGAACAGTGTTCCGACGGCGTTGGTGTTGTTGGCGGCCAGAGCGGCGCCCGTGCCTCTGGTGACGATGACCCCAGTCGTGGGGTTGATGATGGACACGGCGCCGGGCGTCATCGCGCCGTAAATCTGGTTGTCGAGCGGATTCACCGCGAGGTCCCACAGGGTGACGCTGGCACTCTGGTTCAGGGTGTTGACCAGGTTCAGGTTGGACAGAGGCGCATTGGCCACCAGGTCATAGCGGTAGATCACGGCATCCTGCTGCAGCTTCTTGATGTACATCACGCCGTTGCGGTCGATGGCCGCGGCCGCGACCGAGGAGCCGGTGGGGATGTTCGTGAGGGACGCGTATTCAACGGCACCGGTGCGGCCCAGACGGTACAGCCGGAAGGGCGAGCCCGAGTTCATGGCCGTGATGTTCACGGCGTAGAAGTAGCTGTCCTTGGGGTTGTACGCCAGGGCGTTCAGTGCCGGGCCGAAGCCCTGCGACCACTGCGCCACGCCGCCGCTGCCCAGGTTGTTGAGGTCCAGCATGTACATGGTGGAGAGTAGGGTCGTGGGGTCTTCGCGAATCTGGTAGAAGTTCGGGTCACAGACATAGATGCCGCCCGCGCTGCCGGCGGTGACCGTCAGGGTGGCACTCGCCGCGGCGCCCGCGGTCACCGTCACCGCGTTGACAGTGCCGGTGACATTGGCGGCAGGGATGGTGTTGGTGGCGGTGCCGACCGTCGGATTGGACGGGGTGAAGGCCACAGTGAGCTGGCAGGAGGACTGCGCCGGCACCGTTCCGGTCGTCAGCGTCAGCACGCCGGTCGCGTTCTGGGCGGCGGACGTGGTGCCACCACAGGTGTTGGCCGTGACCCGCAACAGCATCGGCGTGAGGTAGCCCATCGTGGTGGCCACGTTGTCGGTGATGCTCAGGGCGCTGACGGCCACGGGGTTGGGGTTGGTCACGGTCACGCTCAGCGTGGTGGTGTTGCCCGCCACGATGGTGGTCGGGGAAAAGGTCTTGCTGATGACCAGCGGCGCGTAGCTCACGGTGGCCGCGTCGGTGCTGCTGTTGTTGCTGGTGGCGGTGCTGCGCTCGTTGGGGTTGCTGACTGTGGCGGTGTTGGAGACGTTCGGCACGGCGGCGGCACCGACCGCCAGCCCGGTGATGGTGAAGCTGCTGCTGCCGCCCGCCGCGATCAGCGCGGTCGCAGCCGCATTGGTGCTGGTACACGTCACGACGTTGGTGAGCGAGCTGCACTGCCAGTTCGCGGCGTTGGTGCCGTTCAGCGTCACCGGGCCGTTCGGCAGGGTCAGGCCGGCGGGCAGCGTGTCGCTGATGGTAGTGGTGCCGTACAACCCGGCACCGGTAACCCCAACCGTGAAGGTGAAGCTGGCCGGCTGACTGACCGTGAAGTTCCCAGTGTGGGTCTTGGTCAGCGTCACGTCCGGCGCCAGCACCGTCACGGTATCGGTGCTGCTGTTGTTGGCGGTGGTGGTGCTGGCCTCGTTGGGGTTGCTGACCGTGGCGGTGTTCTGGACACTCGCCGCGGCCGTCGGCAGGACGGTGATGCCGGTGATGGAAAAGACGCTGCTGCCGCCCGCCGCGATCAGGGGGGTGTTCACCGCATTGGGGGTGTCGACGTTGGTGCTCTTGCAGGTGACGACGTTGCTGGCGGAAGTGCAGGCCCAGCTGGCGGCATTGGCGCCGCTCAGTGTCACCGGGCCGTTCGGCAGCGACAGGCCGGCGGGCAGCGTGTCGGTGACGGTGGTGGTGCCGTACAGGCCAGCGCCAGTGACCCCGACGGTGAAGGTGAAGCTCGCCGGCTGGCCCACCGTGAAGTTCCCGGTGTGGGTCTTGGTCAAGGTCACGTCCGGCGCGGTGGCCGTCACCTGAAAGCCGTTGGTGCTGGTGCCGTAGTCGCTGTTGTAGTGATAGCTGCTGCCCGAGAAGTCGTAGATCAGGTTGAACACACCGGCCGCGCCGCCGCTGATGACCCGCACGGTGTACACCGACGACATGTTATCGCCCACCTTGCCGCCGCTGTAGTGCGTCGGCCCGATACAGGAGCGGTAGGAAGCATTGGTGATCACGTTGTCCCACCCGCAGGCGTCTCCGTAGACGCTGCTGTTGATGGCGCCGGTGGGCGAGTTGTAGCTGGTGGCGACGTTCAGGATCTGGTACACCGAGTTGGGCAGCACCGGGAAGTTCTCCAGCTGCTCGTACCCGCCCGTCGCTGTTTTGGCGTTCAGGGTGAATTGCACCACCTGTCCCACACTCACGGTGCTGGAACCCGTGAAACTGATCACCGCGTTGCGGTTCTGGGACACCAGCTTCTCCACGAACAGCTGCCTGGGCGTGGGGGTGCTCACGGCGGTCAGACCGGTGGCACTCGCCGTGATGTGGAAGTTCTGGGTGGTGTTGTACGCCGCGGAGGTGCGCGTCACCACGATGTTGAAGTACGCGTCCTGACAGTTGGCCGGCACCTTGTTGATGGTGTTGAAATCGGTCGGCGCGGACCCGGACGGCAGGTCGTTCAGCGTCACGGTGGTCAGGCCCTGGGTGTTAAGGTAGGTGTTCCTGGTGCCGTCGAACACGAAGCTGGCCGACAGGCCGGTGGCGGTGGTATCCCCAACGTTGCAGACCCGCGCGCCGACCGGGAACGTGTCCGGACCGGCCGTGGGGTTGTTGCTGTCCAGGCCGATCACGTTCCAGCTGATGGGGGTGATGCTCAGGACCGGGGCGGCAGCGGCCAGGGCCTGCAAGCCACAGATCCAGACCAGCAGGGCCCAGACCAGCCGGCGGACCGCGGTCCCGCCGGCCACAGCCCAGAGGCTGGCGACGGAACTGTTCTTCAGGCGCTGTACACGATGCATGTTACTTGTTCCCTCCAAAGCTCTGGTCGTCGACGGTCAGGTCCAGGCGCACGTACAGGCCCGGCTTGGTATAGGTCCCGCTGCTCGGCAGGCCCTCGAAGCCCCGGAAGTTGTATCCGGCGGTGAGCCAGGTGCCGGGCAGGGCCCGCACGCTGGCCTCCAGCCCATAGCCGGCCTGGGTGCTGCTGGAGGCCGGCTGGCTCAGCAGCCGGCCCCACGCGCCCACCCCGAAGCGGTCACTCAGGTAGTAGGTACCGCCCGCCTGCGCCTGCACGGTAAAGCTGTCCGGGTCGTTCAGCAGGGTGCGGGTGTCCACGGCGCCGCGCACGGCCCAGTTGCTGCGGTGTTCCTCGGCGCTGACGCCGGCGCTCATCTCCGGCTGGGTGCCGCCCAGGCTGCCCTGCTGGTAGCGGGCGTAGCCCAGGCTGTTCAGGGTGCCGGTGCGGTACGCGTACCCGAGGCTGGCGCGTAGCCCGCTGCGGTCGGTCGTCAGCTCGCCCAGGGCGTCGGCCGTCAGCGTCAGGTTGGGCGTGACGCTGCCGGTCACGCCGCCGCGCAGCACCACCCCGAAGGTGCCGCCGCTGAAGGTGACGTCGCTGCCGGCGGTGGCGCTGACGGTGCCGGTGTGGTAATTCAGGTTGGCGCCGGCGCCCACGGTGGAGGTCTTCGCGCCCAGGTCGTACACGGCGCTGCCGCGCAGGCCCAGCGACACCCGCTCGCTGAGCGTCAGGCCGGTGCTCACGCCGAAGCGGGCGCGGTTGCCGGCCCCGGCGGCGGTGGGCAGTTCGTATCCGGCAGCGTAGTTGACGTTCCCCACCACGGCGTCGAGGCTCAGCACGGCCGCCTGGGTGATGTCGCCCGTGTCGCCGGCTCCCCAGACGATCGCGTCGGTCAGGCCCAGGCTGACCTTGTCGGTCACCCGGAACTTGGCCGTGATGTTGGTGGTCGGGTCGAGGTTGCCGGTCAGCGGCTGGGTGTGCACCACCTTCGCGTCCAACCGCCCCTGCTGGTACCCAACGCTGCCCACCGCGCCCACCCCGTAGGTGTCGCCGAAGGCGTAGCGCAGGCCGCCGCCCACCGTGAAGGGGGCCACGCGCAGCTCGGCCCGCGCGCCCACGCTGCCGCCGTCGCCGGTGAGCAGGTGGTGGTAGTCGCCGTCCAGCACGCCCTTCAGGTTGGTGCCGAAGTTCGCCTGATAGCTGGCGCCGGCGGTCAGGCCCGGATCGAAGGCGCCGAGGCCCTGGTACCCGGCCTGCTGGTAGCGCACCCGCGCGTTCAGGGTGCCGTTCGCGACCGGGGCCGAGACGTCCGCGCTGCCCTGCAGCCCGCCCGAGTACGCAAGCAGCGCCTGGCCGTGCACGGCGCCGTTGTCGTAGGTGGCGCGCGCGCCGTAGGTAGTCGCCTGGTCCAGCCGGACCGCCGCCACCCCCACCGTGTAATGCTCGCCGGTGTGCCGCACCTGCGCCCCAAAGGCGAGCGGCCGGTTGGTCTCGGCATTCAGCAGCCGGTAGCTGGCAAGCACCTGCAGGCGGTTGAGGTCCGGGTCCAGCGGCTCGATGACGCGGGTCAGGGTGATGATGCCGGTGCTGGTGTCCAGCACGTAATCCACGTCGCGCGTGAGCGTCTGACGCTTCAGGATCTTGCCGGTGTCCGGCTCCACGGTGACCAGCACCAGCGTCTCGCTGCCCTCGACAATGCCGCCGGCCGGCAGCCGCAGCAGCCGCGTGCCGCTCGGCGTGAGCGGCAGCTCCGACACCCGGTCGCGCGGCACCAGCGCCACGAAGCCCGAGACCGACGTGCTGCCCTTGCTGTAGCCGCTCAGCGCCGTGAACTGCTCGCTGACCGGCAGCACGTCCATCGGCAGGGCGGTGCGGCGGTACTGCACCCGGAAGGCCGGGTGGTCGTACAGCAGCGCGGCCGGATCGCTGCCCTGCAGCGTGACCGTCTCACTGCTGGCGTCCCCGATCACCGGGTTGCGCACCAGCGGCAGGGTGCCGGTCGGCAGCCCGTCCTTGTCGGCCACGGCGTACAGCTTGCCGCCCTGCAGCGGCCCCTCGAAGGAGGCGCGGCCCTGCCAGCTCAGGTCGCTGGAGGACAGCTGACCGTCCAGGCCCACGGTGGCGCTCAGCACACCCACCCCCACCCGCCGGTCGTCCGGGCGGATCTCGAAGGTGTGGCGCTGCACCTGGTCCCCGTTCTGCAGGTCCAGCTGCAGGGTCGTGGGGGACGCCTGCGGCTGCAGCTCCAGCACCCCCTCGCCGTTCTGCAGGCGCAGCTGGTAGCCGCTCTCGCCACTGTCGGCGTCGGGCGTGCGCGGCTCCAGGCTGGTGCGCAGCGTGACGCTCGGCATCGAGGTGAGGTTCCCTGCGGCGTCCAGCGCCCGCACCCGCACGCGGACGGGCGTGCTGCCGTCGGCGAGCAGCTGCTCGGGCCGCACCTCCAGTCGGGTGGTGCTGCCCACCAGCTGCACCGTCACAGTGTCGTTCAGGAACTTCAGGACATTCGGGCCGGCGGTGAGCGGCACGCCCACGTACACCAGCCGCTGGACGCCACGCGCGCTGTCGGTCGTGACGCTGCCGATGCTGTCCTCGCTGATCGCCCGGCCGTTGACACTCAGGGTGGGGACCGGCCCCAGCGGCGCGTCCACCACCACACTGATGCGGTCGCGGATGCGCAGCACCGACCCCTGAAGCGGCAGCCGGATGGCGCCCTCGTTCTCGGCGTCGGGCGCCGTCTCGGTCAGCGGGGTGGCCGCCGCCAGGTCGGCCGGGTCCAGCACGCCCTGCAGCAGCTCGCGCGGGGCCGCTTCCGGGCGGGCCAGCAGCGCGGGGGCGTCCAGCACGCCCAGGGCGTCCTGGTGCGTCAGCCGGTAGCTGAGCTGACCCTGCTGCAGCTGGATGCCGCTCACCGGCAACACCCAGTAGAGGGTGCCGCTGGCGCCGCGCAGCGGATCGGGGAGGGCCTGCCCGTTCAGGCGGCTGCTGCCCGGCACGAAGCTGGCGCCCGCCGGGGGCCGGTGGGCGATCACCAGGTCGCCACTCCGGGCCGGCGCGCTGTACGGCAGCGTCACGGTGCTCTCGCGCGACACGCTCGGCGCGGGGCGCGGCTCGGGGGCGGGCGTGACCGGGGTGGCCGGGGCCACGGCCGTCAGGGTGCCGCCGACCGTCTGCGGGGCGGAGCACGCCCGGCTGTCGAGCCGCGCCTGTAGGGTGTGGGTGCCGGGCGCAGTGACGCGGACCCGGTAGCTCAGCTCGCGCGCCTCTCCGGCCGCCAGGGTGCCCTGGAAGTCGGGGGCGTCCACGGCCTCCAGGCCATCGCTGGGCGTGTCGTGCAGCACGAACGCCATCGGCTGCGCGGCGGTGTTGCGGACCGTCAGGTGCACCGTCCGCGTGTCGCCCACCTGGGCCGGCTCCAGCGGCGCGCGGCTCAGCTGCAGGCGGGTGGCCGTGGGCAGGACATTCACCCGGACGCTCTGCAGCTGCCCCCAGGGAAAGAGCCGGGCCAGCACGGTCAGCGGCCCGGCGGCGGTCGCCACCCCGGTCACGCTCAGGGCGCCCGGCTGGGCCGCGCTGAAGGTGCCACGCTGCTCGGTGGCGCCCTGCAGCCGCAGGCCGGGGACGTCCAGCGTCAGCTGCAGCGGCAGCGCCCCGGCGTAGGCGGTGCTGGCGCGCGCGCGCAGCGTCACCGTGTCACCGACGCACACCTCGGTCTTGTCCGCCTCCACGCTCAGTGCCACCTGCGGGCGGACCTCCACCCGCGCGTCGCTGAGCCCGCCCTGCGGCACCGCCAGGGCGGAGCGGTCGAGCGCCACCTCAGCGCCCGGAATCGGCGCCACGCTGAGCGGATACTCGCCGGCCGGCACCCGCTGGGTGAGGCTGCCCACCACCCGCAGCGTCTGCTGGCCCACCGTCACGTCGGCGCTGGTCGGCTGCACGCTGCCGGGCAGCACCAGTTCGGCCGTCACGCGCAGCTGTCCGGTCTGGTCCACCCGGGTCAGGGTCAGCGGGGTGCTGGCGCCGGCCCGCATCAGGCTGATGCCGACCGAGTTCGAGTGCTGCCGCGCCGCGCCAGCCTGCCGCAACTCGATCACGTAGCGGCCCGCCGCCTGCGGGAGCGGCAGGTCGGTCCAGGCGAGGTCGCCGCTGACCGGCAGCGGGGTGACGCGGCCCTGCTCATCGCGCACCCGCGCCTCCAGTTCACCGGGGCCGTCGCCGTCGTACATCCGCACCACGTAGGGCGCGGCGCCATCGGTGGTGACGTTCACGGCCGGCACCCAGTCCTGGGCGTGGATGGTGACGGTGAGGCGGTCCGACTGCATGTCGGCGCTCAGGCCGGTCAGCCGCACCGCGAAGGTGTTCTTGCCGTTGCCGCTGGTCTGGGCGCTCAGCCGGTAGTGCCCGGCGGGCAGCTCCTGGTCCAGCAGGGTGTCCCAGGCGTGGCTGCCCGGCGTGAAGGTGCGCCGCACCACCACCGTGCCGTCGTCGGCGAGCACGCTGAAGGTGGTGGTGACGGCCGGGCCGCCGTACACCTCATCGCCGTAGAAGCGGTCGCTGCGGTAGTCGGCCGGGTCCACGCGCGGGCTGTACAGGTCCAGCCGGATCCGGCCGCCGACCGCCACATTGAGGTTCAGCGTCTGGTCACCCACCGTCCACATCAGCCGGTCGCCGACGCTGGTCAGCGGCAGGCTGGTGTCCACGCCCTGCGCGCGGGCGGCCGGGCCGGCGGCCAGCAGGGCGGTGAGGGCGGTCAGGGCCGCCAGGACGAGTTTGCCTTCTGCGTTCACGTTTAGTACCTCCAGCTCACATCGGGGTCGGTGGTGGCGGCCCGGTCTGCCCCGACGCCGTTGAAACGGTAGGTGAGAGAGGTTTCACCTGCGCTTAACGTACCGCTGTAAGTATTTCTGCCTTCTTTCAGAACGGCCCCGTCCGGCAGCGGGTCGGTGAGCGTCACCGCCTCAAGCGTCCGGGGGCTCTGGATCGTCAGCGTCACCCGGTAGCCGTCGCCGTCCGGCACCACGACCTTGTCGATGCGGACGTCCCCCACCGTCAGGGTGGTGCGGCGCAGCACGTCGATGGCCGAGGGCAGCGGCTCCAGCGGGAAGTCCACGCTGGTGAGCCCGCGCACCTCCACCGTCTGCGTGCCGCGCAGGCCGCCGTCGGCCGGCATCGGCCGCGCCGGGTAGGGGGTGCTGCCGGGGTCCAGACGCAGCGCCTGAAGGCCGTACGGCACGTTGGTGAAGTGGTAGCGGCCCGAGCGGTCGGTCAGGGTCAGCCGGCCGCCGGCCAGCAGCACGCGTGCCCGCTCGACCGGGGTGTCCACGCCCGCATCGAAAATGCCGTTGCGGTTGCGGTCGATAAACACCACCCCGATCAGGTCGCCGAGCGGCGCGAACTTCAGGGGCGCCAGCGTGGCGGTCGCCACCGCCTGGTTGCTGCTGATGGCCCGCGCGGTGCCGCCGGCCCCGATGCCGACCACCTGCACGGTGTTGACCAGCGTGCCCGTCGCCTCCGGCGTGACGCGCGTGGCGTAGGTGATCACCACCTCGCCCCCGGCCGGGATGCGGTCCACGGTCCAGCGCAGGACCCGCGCCGTGGTGTCCGGATCGGGGAACGCCTGGCCATCCAGGGTACTGGTGCCGGCGACGTACTGCAGGCCCACGGCTGGCGTGTCGGTCACGAGCGCGTCCACGATGTCGGTGGTGGGCGAGTGGTTGCGGATGCGCAGGGTGTAGACCAGCCGGTCCCCGAAGGTGGCCTGGGCGGCGCTCGACACCTTGGTCACGCTGAGGCTCGCGCTCCAGACCGGCGTCACCACCTCGTTGCTCGGCACGGCGGCCGGCAGCTCGCTGCTGGTCAGCTGACCGGTGTTCTTCAGCACCTCCCCGTCGAGGGCGCGCTCCGTCACCACGACCCGGACCGTGACCGTGCGGGTCTCGCCCGGCTGCAGGGTGCCGAGCGCCCACTGGACCGTCTGGGCGCCGGACGTGCCGGTCACGCTGCCGCCACCGGACGCCTCCACCTCGTCGGTATGGGCCGGCAGCGGATCGCTCAGGACCACGCCGGTCAGCGGCTGGGCGTAGGGATTGCGGACCGTCAGGGTGTAGGTGATGAATTCCCCGCTGGCCACCGTGACGCCCGGGGCCACGCTGCTGCTCTTGTGCACCTCCGGCAGGCCGGCCTCCAGCGCCTGCACCACGTCACGGGTGCGGTTGCTGGTGCCGCGGGCGCCGGTGGCGGTGACCAGCGCGTCCAGCGCCCCGGCCTGGTCGGCGGCGTAGCAGACGCGCACCGGCGTGCTGGCGCCGGGGTCGAGGGTCAGCGGCTGGACCAGCGGCGCGCCGCTGGCAGACAGCAGCGTGGCGGTCGCGTGGCCCTGGGTGTCCTGCACCGTGAGGGTGTAGCTGTCCTGCACGTCGCCGGTGTTCTTCAGGGTGTGGTCGAAGCAGATGAGCTGCCCCACCACCCCGAAGCTGCGCGTCTGGGTATCGCTGGGCGAGTCTTCCGGCGCCTCCGGCACGCCGAGCGGCCCGATGGCCACCGCCGGCTGGTAGCGCACGTCGGCGGTGGCGGTGCTGGCGACGTCCTTGCCGCCGGTGGTGGCGGTGGCGACGTTCGGGATCATGTGGTTCTCGGCGCTGGCGCCCGCCAGCATCCGGAAGCTCAGGTTCAGCTGCGCGCCGGCCGGCAGGCTGGCCACGCGCACGCGCACGCCCTGCACCGGGGTCGGCTCGGCCGCGCCCCAGGTGGTGCCGTCCGCCGTGTACTCCAGCGTGGCCCCGGCCGCGCCGCTCACCGCCGCGCTGCCCGGCACGAAGCTCAGGCCCTGGCTCAACTGCGCGGCCAGCGGGTCGCTGAGCAGCAGCTCGCGGCTGTCACCCTGGCCGTTGTTGCTGGCCTTCACCGTGACGGTCGTCTCGCTGCCGGGCCGTACCAGCGCCGGGCTGAAGGTCTTCTGCACCGTCAGCTCGGGCGGCGGGCCCACCGTCACGCGGCTGACGTTGTTGCTGTCCTGCGCGCCACCCGAGCAGGCACCGATCAGGTTGACGAACGCGTCGCCGCGCGCCGCGTCGGTGGTGCGGACCACCAGCAGCACCTGTGCGCTGCCGTCCGCGGGCAGCGTGACGCTGCTGATCTGCGGCTCCCCGCCGTCGAGCCGGCCGTTGCCGTTCAGGTCCTGATACACCGCGGTGGTGGGGGCAAACGCGCTGGTCGCCTCCACCGCGCCGATGAGCGGCAGGGTGGCCGGCGCGTTGCCGGCGTTCACCACCGTGTACGGGAAGGTGGTCTGCTCGCCGGGCAGCAGGACCGCCTGCTGGCCGGCTGCGGCCACGGTGCCGTCCGGAGACACGCTGACCGCACAGATCGCCTGGACCACACTGCTGACCGTGTTGCTCTGCGCTTCGGTGACGTCGCCGGGCGCCACCGGGTCGAAGGTGCCGGTGGCGACGTTGGTGATGACGGTGCCGGCCGGCGTCCCGACGGCAGCCGCGCGCGGCAGGCCGAGGCCCACGATCAGCGCCAGCACGGCGGTCATGAGCGGAGCGGATGGTCTGAACAGCTGGTTCACAGGCGGGGACTCCTTGCGGAACGATGGGGTCTGAATTCGGGGAGGGCTTCAGACAACGCGTGCCCTTGATTGCTCAAGGGCACGCGGAATCACCCATCAGGCGAAGCGGGTTATTTGACGGTGACGACGATGTTCAGGGTGACGCTGCCCAGCGCGGGGACCGTGTCGGTCGCCGTGATGACGTTGTCACTGTTGGTGTCGACGGCCACCTGCAGGCTGGTGATGACGGTGCCGGCGACCGGCGCGGTGGTGCTCCAGGCGCCGCCGTTCACCTTGTAGTACACGGTGCCGCTGAAGCTGGCCGTGGCGCTGACCGACACCAGGTCCGAGTAGGTGTAGACGTTGGTGCTGCCGGTCGCGCTGTCACTCAGGACGAAGTTCTTGATCGCGGCGTTGTAGTTGTTCTTCGCCACGATCTTGTAGCGCAGCGTGTCGCCGGGCAGCGTGGTCAGGGCCAGCTTCTCGGCCGCGATGCCGGTGGGGCCGGTCGCGCCCTTGGTCTGGTACTTGCGGATGAACATGCCGGTCGTGGGATCACCGGTGATCGGGTCGCGGTCGGTGTTCACCACCGAGATCTTGATCACGTCATCGTTGTCGCTGGAGAGAATGGTGCTGAAGTTGCCGGTGGCCGACTGCGGCACCAGCACGGTTCCGGCCAGCGCGTCGGCCGGCACGTCCACGATGCCGTAGACGGTGATCTCGTCGTTGGCGCCGACGATCGGCGAGATGTAGCGTCCCGAGCTGTCCTTGGCCAGCTCCACACCGCTGGCGTTCACATAGCGGACCGTCGCGGTGCTGGTGCCGTTCGCCGTGTTGGGGAAGCTCAGGGTGGCGGTGGTCAGGGTGTAGCTGTCGGCGTACTCGCCACGGTTGACCAGGTCCATCGGGAACACCGCGCGGCGGTCGGTGGTGTTCTGCGCGACCGTGGTGGCCGAGGCCGGCGCGACGGTGGGATCGACCGTCTGGGTGGCGGTGGCCACCGTGTTGTCCACACCGAGGGTGGTGCCGTTGCTGTCACCGAACTGCATGCTGGCCGGCATGATGGTGTCGCTGCTGGTCGCGTCGGCCACCACGCCGCTGTCGTTGCCCGAGTCGATGCCCACCAGGACGACGACCGGCGCGGGATCGGTGGTGGCGGTCTTGTTCGAGTCCGGGTAGGTGACCTGGACGCGGACGTCGGTGGTGCTCGGCGTGACAAACCCGGAGGCCAGCGCGATGGTGGGGTACTTCGAGCCGGTGGCCGGATCGGTGTAGAGGGTCGTGATGGCCGTGCCGTCGTTGTTCAGGAAGCGCACGACGACGCCGCCAGGCAGCAGGAAGCTGCCGTCGTTGTTGTTGATGCCGATCGGGTTGCCGCTGCTGTCGGTCGGGAACAGGTTGACCGTGTCGGCCATGCCGGTGTTGGTCAGGGTGTTGACGAAGGTGACCACGTCATCGGTGGTGTTGGTGTCGGCCGTCGGGTAGGCGATCTGGTTGCTGCCGGACTTGGCGATCGGCGTGCTGGTGGTGGTGGGGTCCACGTAACCGGTGACCTTGGGGTCGCTGGTGGTGCCGGGCGTGCCGGGAGGCGACACCGGGTTGACCGGGGTGGTGGGGTTCGCCGGATCGTAGTTGGGATCCTGGGTGCCGGTGGGGCCGCTGGGCGGCACGACCACGGTGGGCAGCGGAGTGCCGGGGTTGTTGGGATCCTTGCTCGGCGGGTCGACCGACACCAGCGGCTTGTACAGCCGCACGCGGGTGTACTGCAGGTCGGTGGTGGCTTCGTCGGTGGCCGCGATGGTGCCGGCGCTGTACACGTTTGCATTGCCGCGCGGGCTCACCGAGAAGTCCGCGGTGGGATTGGCCGAGCTCGGCACCAGGATGCGCTGCTCCAGGGCAACCTGACCCTCGTCGGTGGCGGTGGTGGGATCGTCGGCCGGCACCGACACGATGCCGGGGTAGGTGACGGTGTCGCTCGAGTCGTACACCTTGGTGGTGCCCACCCAGTACTGAACGACCGTGCCGGTGGGCAGGGTGGTGCCGCCCAGGTACGGGGCGACCGTCACGTTGTAGGCCACGCCGGCGGGCGTGTTGCTGCCCACGTTGCCGTTGTTCAGGATGGTGTACTGGGTGACGACCGTGGCGCCCGGCAGCACGTTCTTCTTGTCGTGGCTGGCGATCGGGGTGGTCGGGGTGGTGCCGTCGCTGGAGGGGGCGCCCGCGTAGGTCACGTCAAAGTCCGGCTTCGGCTGGACGGTGGAGGTGACGGTGTTGGAGCTCACCGGCGTGGCCTGGGTGCCCGGGTTCGTCGGGTCCTCGAAGCTGGCCGTGGCGGTGTTGGAGATGACCGTGCCGGCGGGGGTGTTCCCGGCGGCAGCGGCGGCTCCAGTGGCCAGGGCAGCCATCAGAGCAAGGAGACGAGGGGTGACGTTCATATTCGGGACCTCCAGAGACGTAGAAGCGGACAGGCAGAGGCGCGATTTATGCCGAATTGAACCGGCACACATCTCGCGTTCACTCATTAAGAATTCTTAACTTTTGACTATGACGGATTTATTACGGCCGGTGGGTTGCCCCCATTCGGGGGAGCGCTGTTCTGAACGGGGTCCAGCTCCGAATGCACCGCCCAGTGGCTCGACCAGCACAGGAAAGCCGAGCCTGAGTCAGGCTCGGCCGTGCAACCCAGTTATTTGACCTGAACGAAGAAGCCGAGCTGAACGTTGCCATTGGCCGGCAGCTCCGCCAGGGTCCAGCGCACCGCCGTGTACTCCGACGGCTTGACCACCACGTCCCGCAGGACCGTCCGGCCGTTCTCGGTGACGCTGACCTGCTTCTTGAGCGGGGCCGGCGCGTAGGTCTTCCCGCCGTCGATCGAGAACTCCATCGTGACGCCGGCATTCAGGGTGCTGGACGGCTTCAGGTAGACGGTGCCTTTCGGGACCGGCAACCGGACCATCACGTGGGCCAGCGGCTTTGCCGTGGCGTTGCTGGCGGTGAGCAGTTGGCTCAGCACGTCGCCCGGCTGCACGGTCTTGGGGGCCGGGCTCAGCTGCTCGGTGCTCTTGCCGCCGACGGTGACGGTCCGGACCAGTGCCTGGGCCAGCGAGAGTGTCAGAGGGGACGTCCCCTGTGCGGCCACAAGGCCGGTCATCAGGCCGGCGGCGGCCAGCATCGAACGGGAAAGCTGGTTCATAACACTCCTTAGGGGCCGGCGGATCAAGGGCCCGCGGCAGCCACGAAACTCCCCCGACAATAGAAATCCGGGTCTTACCTCCCTCTTACACCTCGCAGACCAGATCAAGGTCGTCCAGGTCGTTTTCAGGGGCTCAGCCTCCTCGGCCCCGACGTGCCGGCTCTTCTCGGTTGTCTGACTCGCGGCAGCTCTGTCGACCTCCAGCTCATCCGCTCCTCTCCCCTTTCGCCTCCCCGCCTTGGGTTTTTCTTCAGAACCCCACCTGCGTATCCTCTGCGACACAAGCGGGCTGCGGCGAGGCTCAGCCTGGAGGCATGACCAGGCGACCGAAAGCCGAGGACTTCAAGGACGCACAGACGCTCCCCTACCCCGCCAAGCAGTCCGAGATGAAGATTCCGCCCCAGAGTGACCTGCGGACGTACCGGGCGGCGGGCAAACTGGAAGGCCGGGCCGCACTGATCACCGGCGGCGACAGCGGCATCGGTCGGGCGGTGGCCCTCGCGTTTGCCCTGGAGGGCGCGCGGGTCGCCATTCTCTACAACGAGAACGACAGCGACGCCCAGGACACCCGGCGGATGGTGGAGGAGCGCGGCGGAGCCTGCCTGGTGCTCCGGGCCGACGTCCGCGACCGGGCGCAGTGCCAGGACGCGGTCGAGCAGACGGTGCGCGCGTACGGGCAGCTGAACGTGCTGGTCAACAACGCCGCCTACCAGCACGCGCAGACGAGCATCCTCGACATCACCGAGGAGCAGCTGCGCCGCACCGTCGAGACGAACCTGTACGGGTACGTGTTCATGATCCAGGCGGCCCTGCCGCACCTGAAGAGCGGCGACGCGATCATCAACACCGGGTCCATCGTCGGGGAGACCGGCAACGAGATTCTGGTGGACTACACCGCCACTAAGGGCGGCATCCATGCCCTGACCCGGTCGCTGGCGCTGCAGTTCGGCAAGCTGGACAACGGCATCCGGGTGAACGCCGTGGTGCCGGGCCCGGTGTGGACCCCCAACATTCCCGCCACCATGCCGCTGGACGAGGTGCAGAAGTTCGGGCACGAGGTCGCGCTGGGCCGGCCCGGTCAGCCGGAGGAACTGGCCCCCGCCTACGTGTACCTCGCCTCGGACGACAGTTCCTTTGTGACCGGCAGTCTGCTGCACGTCACGGGCGGCAAGCTGTCGAGCGGGTCATGAGCCGCACCCACGACACGCTCGAGCAGCTGCTCCTATCCGGCCACGTCACCGCGCCCACCCGGCGGGTGCTGGAGGAGCGGCTGCACCGCACCTTCGAGCGGCGCTTCTTCAGCGAGGCGGAATTCCGGGTGCTGCAGGCGGCCGCCGCGCGGCTGGTGCCGCACGACCCGGCCCACCTGAACCTGGCGGGCGTGGTGGATGACCGGCTGGCCGAGGACCGCACCGACGGCTGGCGCTACGCCGACACGCCGCCCGACCCGCAGGCGATGCGCGACCTGCTGGCCGCCCTGCCCGCCGACTTCACAGGGCTGGAGGGGCCGGCGCAGGACCGGCACCTGCAGGACCTGGAACGCCGCTTTCCCCACCCGTTCGAGGACCTGCTGGCCGAACTGACCGAGGGATACTACAGCCACCCGGCGGTGCAGCTGGCGCTCGGGTACGTGGGCTTCGCGGACGCGCCCGGCTGGACCCGCATCGGCCTGAACGAGGCCGAGCGGCGTGAGCTGGCCTTCCCCGGCCCCAGGGATACGCCGTGACCCGGACCCACGCGCCGGATGAGGTGGTGGACGCCGTGGTGATCGGCACCGGGGCGGGCGGGGCGCCGCTGCTGGCGCGGCTGGCGGCCGCCGGCCTGCGGGTGGTGGCGCTGGAGGCGGGCGCCCACCACCGGCCCGCCGACATGCCCACCGACGAGCGGGCGCAGGTGTCGCTGTTCTGGAACGACGAGCGGCTCTCGGCCGGCGCGGACCCGGTCAGCTTCGGGAACAACAATTCCGGGTGCGGGGTGGGCGGCTCCACCCTGCATTACACCGCCTACACGCCCAGGGCGCAGCCGGACGACCTGCGACTGCACACCGACGCAGGTGTGGGCGTGGACTGGCCGCTCACCTACGCGGACCTGGAGCCCTACTACGACGAACTCGAACAGTTTCTGGGCGTGTCGGGGCCCGGCCACTACCCCTGGGGGCCGCCGCGCCGATCAAAGTACCCGCACCCGCCGCTGCCGCTGAACGGGGCGGCGCAGCTGATGGAGCGCGGCTGCGCGGCGCTGGGGCTGCGCACCTCCCCGGCGGCCAACGCCGCCCTGAGCCGCCCACAGCAGCAGGACGGCCATGGCCTGCGCCCCGCCTGCACCAACCGGGGCTTCTGTCAGGCGGGCTGCTCGGTGGGCGCCAAGGCGAGCATGGACGTGACGTTCCTGCCGCTGGCCCTCAAGCACGGGGCCGAGCTGCGGTCCGACTGCTACGTGACCGCGCTGGAGGTGCAGGGGCCACGCGTGACCGGCGTGGTATACCGCCACGCGGGGCAGGAACATAGGCAGCGCGCCCACGCGGTGTTCCTGAGCGCGGGCGCCATCGAGACGCCCCGGCTGCTGCTGCGCATGAACCTCGCCAACCAGAGCGGGCAGGTGGGCCGCAACTTCATGGCGCACGTCGGCCTGCAGGTGTGGGGCCAATTCGAGGAGGAGGTGCGCCCGTACAAGGGCATTCCCGGCGCGCTGATCAGCGAGGACACCCACCGGCCCAGGGACGCCGATTTCGCCGGCGGCTACCTGCTACAGTCCATCGGCGTGATGCTGGTGACGTACGCCTCGCAGTTCGCGCGCGGCACGCACACCTGGGGGCCGGCCCTGCACCAGCACCTGCGCGGCTACACCCACACCGCCGGCATCAACGTGCTGGGCGACTGTTTGCCGCACGAGGGCAATTATCTGGAGCTCTCGGACGAGCTGGACCACAAGGGCCTGCCCAAGCCCCGCATCCACTTCAGCTGGGGCGAGAACGAGCGGCGCATGCAGCGGCACGCCGAGCGGGTGATGCGCGACATCTGGACGGCGGCGGGCGGGCAGCAGCTGTGGAGCTTCAACCGCGCCGCCCATACCATCGGCACCGCCCGCATGGGCGACGACCCGGCGAGCAGCGTCGTGAACCGGGACGGGCGCTGTCACGACCTGAGCAATCTGTACATCAGCGACAACTCCACCTTTCCCAGCGCCCTGAGCGTGAATCCGGCCCTGACCATCATGGCGCTGGCGCTGCGCACAGCGGACTGCTTTCTGGAGACTCAACGGGTGGGCGGCTTCTCCACCCAGGCAGGTGGACGCGCATGAGCGAAGGCTTTCTGGACATCATCCGCCGCGTCCGTGGCGACGCGGCCTCCGGCGACCAGTTCGGCGGCGCCAGCGGCCGCGACGGGTCGGGGCTGCCCACCCGGCGGCCCGGCAACTTCATGTTCGCCACCGGCATCGAGTGCTCGTACCCCACCATCCAGAATGGGCGGGTGCGGCGCGACCAGCTGGCCGAGTGCGGCCACTACGAGCACTGGCAGCAGGACCTGCACCTGGTGAAGGACCTGGGCCTGAAGTACCTGCGCTACGGCCTGCCGTATCACCGCATGCACCTGGGGCCCGGCCGCTACGACTGGGACTTTGCCGATCAGGTGATGGCCGAGATGCGGCGGCTGGACCTGGTCCCGATCCTGGACCTGCTGCACTTCGGCGTGCCGGACTGGCTCGGCAACTTCCAGAACCCCGAGCTGCCGCTGCACTTCGAGGCGTACGCCGGGCAGGTGGCCGCCCGCTACCCCTGGGTGCGCTACTACACCCCGGTCAACGAGATCTACGTGACGGCCAGGACGAGCGGACAGGACGGGCTGTGGAACGAGCAGCTGAAGAGCGGGACCGGCTTCGTGACGGCCCTCAAGCACGCGGCGGCGGCCAACATCCTGGCCTGCCACGCGATCGCCCGGCACCGCCCGGACGCGATCATCGTGCAGAGCGAGAGCGCCGAGTACCTGCATGACGGCTCCGTCGAGCAGCGCCCGGAGATCGCCCTGCAGAACCGCCTGCGCTTTCTCTCGCTGGACCTGCTGTACGCCCACGCGCCCGACGCGGACGTGTGCCTGTACCTGCTGGACAACGGCATGAGCCGCCAGGAGTACGAGTGGTTCATGGCCGGCGAGCCGCCGGGGCACCAGATCATGGGCAACGACTACTACGGGCGCAACGAGAAGATCATCAAGCCGGACGGCAGCATCTGCACCGCTGAGGACGTGTTCGGCTGGTACCAGATCACCAAGGACTACTACCAGCGCTACCGCAAGCCGATTTTCCACACCGAAACCAATGTCTTCGACGCGGATCAGGCGCCCACCTGGCTGTGGAAGCAGTGGATGAACGTGCTGCGGCTGCGCCAGGAGGGCGCGCCGGTGGTGGGCTTCACCTGGTATAGCCTGACCGACCAGATCGACTGGGACAGCGAGCTGGCCGAGCAGCGCGGCACCGTGAACGCCTGCGGGCTGTACGACCTGAACCGCAATCCGCGCCCGGTGGCGGCCGCCTACCGCAAGATCCTGGAACATTTCGGCCAGATCACGGTCGTGCCGCACGGCGAGGTGTTCGAGCTGACCGACCAGGCCGCCGAACTGAAGGTGGAGGTGTAACGCATGGCAGGAAGCAGCAGGGCAAGCGGGACCTCACATGTGGCCAGTCGCCACCCGCCAGGGAGCCCAGCCCAGCTGCGACACACCTAGTCGGCTCCCCGAAAAATCACAGTACGATGCCGATATGGCCCACCCCGAAGCCAGTGAGCAGGCCCAGGACCTCAAGAACGTCGAACGGCTGAAGTTCTTCACCGACGCCGTCGTGGCCATTGCCCTCACGCTGCTGATCCTGCCGCTGCTGGAATCGGTGTCCGAAGCGGCCAGGACGCAGCAGTCCGCCACCGACATGCTGGCGGAACACAGCGGTCAGATCATGACCTTCGCGCTGAGCTTCGTGGTGGTGGCGAGTTTCTGGATCGTGCATCACCGGATCTTCGAGCACGTCTCGCGGTACACGCCCGCGCTGATGGGCCTGAGCTTCTTGTGGATGTTCACCATCGTGCTGCTGCAGTTCCCGACCGCGATGGTGGGCGCGCTGTCGCCCGAGCCGATCCTGCTGGGGCTGTACATCGGGCTGATGGCCCTGAGCAGCCTGATTCTGAGCGCCATGACCTGGCTGGTGTCGCGCGACGCCAGGATCCGGTCGGGCCGGCCGACCTTCGAGGCGTCCAGCCTGGCGGCGTCCTTCAGCAGTTCGCTGCTGTTCGTCCTGGTGCTCTGCCTGGCCCTGCTGATCCCCGGCCTGAGTTATTACGCGCTGTTTCTGCTGTTTCTCAATAGGCCGCTCCAGCGGCTCCTGCAGCCGTATTTCGCCCGTCTTCAAACACGCCTGACCTGAAGGAACCGGCCTCCGCCCAGGCCGGCACGGAGGCCTCCGGCGCTTTGCTCGGCACTTCCGGAACCGGAGTGCCAGCTCTTCAGCCGGCGGCGCGCAGGTAGTGGGCCCAGTACCCCTGCCAGACCCCGTAGGCCTCGGCCCTGGCCTGCAGGACCTGAACGCTCACCGGGCCGTACACCCGTGTGGCCGCCGCGAGCAGTTCGCGCGCGAGGACGGTCTGCGGATCGTCCAGCAGCACGCTGTCCATGCGCCCCAGGCCCCGCAACAGCACAAAGGCCGCCGACCACGGCCCCAGGCCGCGAATGCCGAGCAGCCAGGCGTGGACCTCAGCGCTGGGAGCGGAACGCAACCACCCCTTGTCGACCTGCAGGAAGGCGTTCGTAACGGCCGCCAGAGCCTCGCCCTTGCGTGCGTTGCCCACCAGCGCGCCCAGGTCCGGCGCCCCCACGTCCGCGAGGTCGGCCGGTTCCGGAAAGGCCCACAGCCGGCCGTGCGCAGTGGTCACTGACCCGCCGTACGCTTCCACCAGGCGCCGCTTGGCCGCCCTGGCCACCGGTGCCGGCGTCCGCTGCGTCAGGACCGCCCAGCAGGCGTTCTCGAAGGGGGTCAGGAATTTGACCTGATGGTAGCCGTACAGTCGCCGCAGCAGCGGCTGGAACGCCTCGTCCTGCCGGGCCAGCCGGTAGAAGGAGCGCAGGTCCTCGTCGAGGCTCAGGAAGAACCGCACACGCTCCAGGGCGAGGCGTTCCTGGTGGGACGTCAGCGGCTGATCCGCGGACAGCTCGCAGGCGAGGTCCGGCGCGTCCACGGTCCCGACCGACCGCACGTGGAACGCCACCGTCCTCCCCTGCAGGCGCACGGCCTTGGACAGTGTCTGCTCCCCGAGTGCCTGTTCGCCGCTGGTGGGGGTGAAGCCGCGCAGGAAGCCCAACGTCTGCGCGAAATCGAAGGGGGGTGCGGGGCGCAGGCGGTGCGTGGTGAGGGTGGTCATGTGGTCCTCCTTCATCCCTGATGGAAGGTGAGCTGATAGCCATCCGGGTCACGCACTGCGAACATCCGGCCAAATGGTCCCGGCTGTGGGGGCGACAGGACCGTACCCCCGGACGCGACGATGCGGGCATGGGTGGCGTCCACGTCCTGCACGGCGAACCACAGGCTGACACCCACCCCGAACGCCCCGCCGAGGTCGGTGGTGGCCAGCGGCTCGCGAATGGCGAAGATGGCGCCGTCCTGATCCTGAAACACCACCGCGCCCGGCCGGTCCTGCCCATGGGCCTCGAAGCCGATCACCTGCGTATAGAACGCCCGCGAAGCCTGCAGGTCCCGCACCTGCACCGAAGCGAAATCCAATCGTGTCTGCATCTCGTCCACCTCCTCATCCAGCATCGGGCAGGCTGGTGACACCGTCCTGTCAGCAGCGTTCAGCGGTAGTGGTCGAGGATGCGCCCGGCCTCCTGGCGCAGGCGGGTCTGCAGCGCGGCCGGTTCGAGCACGCGCGCGGCGCCACCCCACGACAGCAGCCACGCCAGGACGTCCTCGACGTTGCGGACGCGCAGGGTGACGAGCAGCCCGCCCGGCGTGTCCTGCAGCTCAGTGACGAAATACGACGGAGTCTGCCGCACCCAGCGCGCCACCTCCGCGGCAAACAGCACCCGCACGACCGTGTCGCGCGCCTCCCTTGCCTCGTCGCGCCGCAGCTGGAACCCCGGCTGCCGCTCGAAGTGCTGACCGGTGAGCGTCAGGTCGTCCAGGTGCTCCAGGCGGAAGGTCCGCAGCGCGCCGCGCGCATGATCGAACGCCGACAGCATCCACGCGGTGTTCAGCCGGAACAGGGCATGCGGATCGGCGCGGCGTTCCTCCGGCCGGGCGTGGCGTTTGTGGTACTGGAACCTCACCCCCTGCCGCCGGACGATCGCCTCCCGCAGCACCAGCAGCTTGCGCTGCGTGTCTTCTCCGTTCGGGTCACGCTGCACCAGCCTGAGGTTGTCGCGCAGGAACGCCACGTCGCCGCGCACCTCCTCGCTGAGCACGGCGCTGATCTTGCGGGCCGCCTGCTGCGCCGCGCTCGCGAGCTCCGCGTCGAACGACGCCGTAACCACGTCGCTGCCGAGCATCAGCATGATCGCCTCGTTCACACTGAAGCGCAGCGGTGGCAGGAAGTAGCCGTCCATCAGGGTGTAGCCCTGCCCCGGCGCGCTGACGATCGGCACGCCGGCCTCGTTGAGCGCGAGCACGTCACGGTAGATGGTCCGTTTCGAGACGTCGAGCGAGCGGGCGAGGTCCTCGGCACGCGCCCGTCCACGACCCTGAAGCGTCAGGACGATGGCGAGCAGGCGGTCGGTACGGTTCACGTGAGGCCAGTATGCCCTGGCCCAGACCTGCAGCGCGGAGGGACGGTGGATACGCGGCATCACCAAACGGAGGCGGAGAGAGAAGGAGCGCGGGCCAGCGGATGTCCGCTGGCCCGCGCTGGGTGCCGGGGGTTACTGAGGGCCGACGTTGACGTTGGCGTTGTCGAGCTTGGAGAGCCAGCGCTGGTACTCCTGCTTCTCGGTGTCAAGGGTGGCGGTGCCGCCGCTCACGTTGCCAGTGCAGACGGTGTTGTTCAGGCCGCAGTCCGGCACCCACCAGGGGTTGGTCGTCGTCGTGCCGTCACTCTTGACCTTGGTCCACATCACGAAGTTGTCCCGCATCACGTTGTTCGCAAACATCGCCGGCGTCTTCTGCCCCAGCTTGTACGGATCCCACACATACAGGCCCACGTTCTGCGCCGCAATCGGCCGGCCGTCCGGCAGGCGACCGCTGCTGATCACCCGGTTGTTATAGATCTGGTTGTCCACGCCACCCGCGATGCCCAGCCCATGGTTGGTGGTGGCGACGATCTGGTTGTTGTACACCCGGGCATGGCCCATCAGGCTCGGGTCGCTCGCCTGCCCGTCGCCCAGCAGGATCCCGCCGCCGGGGTAGGTCGCGTTATTGGCGGGGTCAGCGTTGTAGGCGCCCTGGATGTAGTTGTCGTGGATCAGGTACGGGCTGGCCGCGGTGCCACTGCTGAGGTAGAAGTTCATGTTCTCCTCGGTGTAGCTGTGATACGGCGCGTTGATGATCTCGTTCCAGCTGATGTCCACGTTCGCCACCCGCTGGATGCTGTTGAACAGCACCGCCTGGCTGATATTGCGCTTGCCGTTATACCCGTTGTTGCCGTCACTCTGGCGCCCATCGATGTTGCGCAGCTGGTTGTTGCGGATGCGGATCCCCTCACCCTTGCTGGGGTCACCGTAGAAGCTGCGCAGGTAGATGCCGGTGCCGTGCTCGAAGTAGTTGTTCTCGATGGTGATGTTGTACGCCTCTTCGAGGTTGGCGAAGCGCCCCATGATCCGGCCCGCGACGTTCGGGTTCAGGCCGTAGCCCTTGTTGTTGCGCAGGGTCACGCGGTTACGGAAGCCGGCCACCAGGTTGCCGCGGCCACGCAGCGTGCTGTTCTCGATGATCACCGGCTCACTGGTCTTGATCGTGATCACCGGGACTTTCGGATCCAGGCTCTGCCAGTTGCCACTGTACGTGCCACCCTTCGTGATGGTGATCGGGCCATCGAAGCTCTGTGGCGTCACCGGGGGAGGGGTGCTGCCGGAGCTGTCGGAGGTGCTGCAGCCGCGCAGCGTGGCGTTCGCCCAGTCGGCGTGGTCGAAGTAGTTGTTGTCGCCCGCATCGGTCACGACAAGTTTCAACTCGTCCTTGCCCGAGATATCCACGCTGATGCTCTTGGTGTCGCTGTCACCGGTCATGGTGCCGCTGTCGTACAGCTTGGTGCCGTCCGCCCACACCTGGAACACCACGCTGCCCAGGCTCCCCACCTCGTCATCCACGCCGATGTCCGACGTGAAGGTGTCACACTTCCCGCTGAGGTCGAAGGTCATGGAGGAATCCGAGTGCACGCCGAAGCCAGTGCCGTAGCTCTCGCCATTCAGCATCAGGGTCTTGCCGTCGCCGCCCTTGAAGCCCGCGTTGCTGCGGTTGATCTCAATGGGGCCCCAGCCGCTGGTAGCCGCGGTCCAGTCCTCGTTGCTCAGGGTGTTGTCCCCGTCATCGATGGACAGCGCCCGGATGGTGTGCCGCGGCCCACCGGTCCAGCTGGCATCGTGACCGTCGTAGATGAACGTCTGCTTGGCGGTGGCCGTCGCACTGACGGGTGTGGGATTGCTTCCACACGCGGCCAGAGTTGCGGTCAATGCAGTGACCAGGCCCAGAACAACGGGACGCTTCAGCAGAGAAAAGGCAGCGAAAGAATGTGTGGTCATGGAATCTCCTGTGGGCCTGCGTCTCGCACGCGGCATGAGGCACCGACCAGACGGGGGCCTGGGTCAGTGTGCTAAGGCGCTGAGATGATGCAGGAGACAGGAGCGCTGGGCACGGGTTGGCGGGGCAGTTCAATTCGATGCAGGTGGGGCGTGAAGGACAGCGGGGTGGTCTGGCCAGTTCATCTGCGGTGACGAACGTTGTGGTCCCTGAAACTCAGAAGGTGAGGGAACGGGCGTTCGTCAGGGTGGCCAGAAAACGCATTTAGAGATCGCTGCTTAAAGTAAAAGTAAACGTTGCCTTCGGGATGCATAAAAACCTGCCCTCGAATGAAGAACGTGAGATTTTAGTGGGTCACGTGCTGAAAAATTATGAGAGGGACAGATTTTGACGTGTCAGACCTGATTCATAGAATCAGCCTGCATGAGAGTCCCAACCTTAATGTTTCTTGATGTTGAACGATACCGACATATTTTCCGGACTTCTGACGCTAGCTCTGAGGCAGAAATGAGGTTGACTCAAGACAGATGGGTAGCGTTCTTAGAGAGCTGGAAGCAGATGAGGTCTGCCCTTCCCACCGGTCTGACCTGCTTCCTCAGCTAGGTCCGGATCGATCCGGACAGGAACCCGCGACCGGGCATTGGGGCGTGGTCTGACGAGGACGCCTGCAGGTGGACCGGGCAGACGCGCAGACTCAACGTCCTCAGCCGGATGGCTGAATACTCGGCGGCCGGTGCCTGGAGCTCAGAAGAGTTCACCGCAGCAACCCCATTAGGATGCTGAACCCCATGCCAAAACAGGGCCGCGGGTCCCGAAGGACCCGCGGCCGGTTGTTCTGATTCGGTTGCTGTTACAGCGGGCTGAAGACGAACTTGTCGCTGGTGCCGCCGCGCAGCACACAGTCGGTGTGTTCGCCCAGGAACATCCCGCCGGTCACAGCTTCCAGGGCGCCCCACACCGCGCCGAGGGTGAAGGTGCACTTCCGGTCGCTGCCGAGCGGCTCGCCGGCGCTGCACACCGTCTCCTGCGTCTCGATCACGATGGTGTCACCTTCCTGGTACGAGCGGGTCACGGCGCACAGCCGGGTGCCGCCGCGGCCGACCGCCTGATCCAGCGCCGCGGCGATCTGGTCGACCGGCACGTTCTTGCCGGCGAGGCCGAGCTCGGTGGCGAGCTGCTGGCCGCGCACCTTGCCAGCGCGGGTGAACACCACGGCGGCGCCGTCCGGCCCGAGGGTGTCCTCCACGCCGGTGATGACGGCCTTGAAGCACACGATGCTGCTGTAATCGCCCAGCTGAGGACGCAGGGCAGGGATGGCGGTGACGGTCATGGGGGATCTCCTGGGGGGATAGAGTGAGGCGAGCAGACGATCAAGCGCGTTCATACGCCTGGAACAGCGATCAGAGGATGGTGGAGATGCTGTGGGCGGCGTCGCGCGCTTCCATGTGGAGCAGGCCCAGGTTCATGCCGCTGGGCGCCACGACCGCCAGCACGCCCTTGCCGGCCGCGTACAGGTACACCTGGCCTTCGGTGCCGCTGACGCTCATTTCGGTCAGGCTGCCGGAGCCGAGCGTGTCGTTGATGCGCTTGCCCAGGCCCAGCGCGGTGGCGGCCATCGCAGCAACCCGGTTGGCGTCGGTGCCGCCATTCATCGCCTGAGCGATCGGCAGGCCGTCGGCGGTGGCGATCAGCGCGCCGCGCAGTTCCGGCAGGTTCACCCGCAGGTTGTTGAGGGTCTCGTGAAGCTGCTGCTGCTTGCTCATCGTTGCGGTCATGGCGTCTCCTGGGAGGGAAAAAGGGGCGAGAGGTCGGGGAGGCGGGAGGCGCTGCTGTCCAGCTGTTCCAGCAGCGTGGCGAGCAGGTCGTGACAGGCGGCAGGATCGGTGGCGTTGAGGCCCAGCACCTGGCTGGGGGGCAGGTCGAAGTAGTCGGCGACGTCGTCCGGTTCCCAGACCCTGGGCAGGTCCTGACGGGTCACGCCCAGCAGGTACGGCACCGGATACCGGGTGGTGATGAATTCGAGCATGTTGCGCGCCGCCGCGAAGTCACGTGGCCGGTCACCCGACACCAGCATCACCAGCCCGAGGGCACCCTCACACAGCAGCTCCCACATGAAGTCGAAGCGGTCCTGGCCCGGCGTGCCGTACAGATGCAGCGGAATGCCGTCCAGCGTCAGGGTGCCGAAATCGAAGGCGACGGTGGTGTTCAGCTTGCCGATGTCCTCGGTGGCCTCCACGTCGGTGTCCACCACCGGGGTTTCGCTGAGGGCGCGCACAAAGGTGGTCTTGCCGGCCGCGACCGGTCCGGCGACCACCAGCTTGAGCGGCCTCATGTCGCGGCTCCCCGCTGGCCCTTGCGCCGGCCACCGAGCGCGCCGAGCAGCCGGGCCACCAGACCGCCAGCAGTGCGGGCCGCCGGGACCGCCGGCGCCGGGGCCGCTGTCGTCGGCTGGGCGCGCAGCGGCGCAATCAGGCCGCTGGTCCGCAGCTTGTACAGCATCAGCTGTACCTGACCGGGGTTGCACCCCAGGCTGCGGGCCAGGTCGTTGGCGCTGGCGCCCAGCAGCAGCTGCACCTCGGTGCGGGCGATGAACCGCTGCAGCTCCGGCTCGAGCGTCTGATGGGCCGCGTCGAGCAGCACGAAGCGGGTGTCCGGGGAGGGCAGCCGGTCACGGTAATGGCTGATCTCGTCAATGACCGTGCTGGCACCCAGCAACAGCCGGGTGATGCTGAATTCGTAGTGGTGACGCAGGGTGTTCGGGGAGTCCTTGTGGAACTCGAAGCGGCCATCCTGGCTGCGGCTCAGGTGAAGGATGGTATCGCGCACCTGCTGCGGCTCCTTGATCAGCTGGTGGTCACAGAAGATGGCCAGCAGCTGATCGTTGTCGATGTGCAGGCGGTACTGCCGTCCGTGCTGCTGGATGTGCAGCTGGCCGCAGCGTCGGCCCATCATGTTCAGTACTTCCGGGAACGGCAGCTCCGAGAACTCTCCAAAGATCGCCATCGTGGTCCTCCTTTCTCACCGCCGCGCCCGCTGGGCGGGGCGATGTGCTTTCCTGACCCCACTGTGAATGGCCGCGATTACTTTGCCATTACACCCCCGCCATGCCCGGTGTAATGCCGCTGTAACGCGTGTTCAGGCACACTGCGGCATGCGCAGGCGAAACGAGGCGCTGGCCCCCGGCGCCTGCCTGCGGGACCAGACCGGCAGCACACCAGGGTGGCGTGGTGAACAAGGGTGAACACATGAACGGGGCCCGGCCAACAACGTCGGCTGCCGAACAGGCCGGCCAGCGGGTGACGGAAGCGCTGTACGCGGCGCTCGACGTGCACGTCAGCCGGCTGCTCCTGCTGACGCCCGCGGGCGTGTCCACCCTACACAACTGCGCCGACGAGCGGTGGGCGCCGCGTCTGGAGCCGCTGCTGCTGGATGGCCGACAGCTGCAGCAGATCAGCCGGCGCGGCGGCGCCACCTTCGCGGACAAATGGCTGCACCGGCCAGCCGTGTGGGCCCCGCTGGTGCAGGCCGGCGCGCAGGCGGTGGCGCTGGTGCCGCTCGCCGCGGCGCCCGCGCCGGTGCTGCTGAGCCTGCTGGTCAGCTTCGAGCCGGGGCACCGCTGGACGGCGGTGGAACGCCAGGTGGTGGGTGAACTCTACGGCACGGTCCAGGATGGACGCACCGCCTCTGCCCTGCAGTCGCTCAGTTCAGCAGCCTCTGCACGGCCCGCCCCGTAAGCGCGGTGGCACGGGCCAGGAAGAACCGCTCCACGTCCAGCCAGGGACCGGCGGTGGCCGCACGGTCCAGCCGGATGAACAGCAGGCCGCCGGGCAGCGGCACCGTCTCACAGGCGCTGGCGTGGCCCACGGGTCCCGTCTCCCCCGTTTCCAGCGACGGGTGGCGGTAGTCCGGGGCGGCCTCCAGCGGCAGGTCCGCCACCGGCGACGGGTGGCCACCGCTGGCGTGCCACACGGTGCGTCCCTGGCCCTGTGGTCCGGCCGTCCCGATCACCACGCTGGAGGCGTGCAGCCGCGCGCTCAGCAGTGGCGCGGCCAGCCGCGCCGCGTCTGCAGGCGTGGCCGCGCTCAGCAACGCTTCCGAGAAGCTGAGCAGCTCCAGCAGGGCCGGCACCGTCTGCAGGTCCTGGGCCGGAGGCACCGGCATCTGCCGTGCCAGCCGCGGACACGGGGCGGACGTGCCGATGTGGTGGGGGCAGACCGGACGGCTGGTCCGCACGCGCTCGGCCACCTCGCTGGTCTGGACCATCGGGACGTCGCCCAGCTCGTCGCGCAGAAAGCGGACCAGCGTGCGGTAGTGCGTCACGGCGCGGCTGGTGTCGCCGGAGTGGGCGAGGCAGCTGATCAGGCTGCGGTGCAGCGACTCGTCCAGGAACGGATCGGCCTTCAGTGCCTCGGCCAGCCGGTGGGTGGCGTGCGAGCACTCCATGCCGTCACAGTGCAGTGCGGCCAGATCCAGCAGCACCTGGACGTACTGCTGCCGGTACTGCTCGCGCGCCTGATCGGTCCAGCTGCACGAGAGCTCCGGCAGAAAGTCACCGTGGTAGTGCGCCACGGCGGCCTCCAGCGCCGCCTGCCGGCCAGCCACGCTGCCTGCGGTGCGGGCAGCGGCGGCGTGCATGGCAAAGGTGCTCACGTCCGCTTTGGCCGCCACCTCCGGCGCCAGGCGGAAGTGACCGCCAATCTCCTGGACCACGCTCAGGCCGCCGAAGGCCGCCTTGAGCCGGTGAACGGTGACGCGCAGACGGTTGAGCGCCGCCGGCGTGTCGTCACTGTCCCACAGGTCGTGCAGCAGCTGGTGGCGACTCCGGCCTTCCGGGGCCGCCAGCAGGTAGAAGAACAGGTGATGCACCTGACCGCACGTGGTGAGCAGCGGACGCCCGGCGCGGACGACGCGGCCCTGACCGATCCCGAAGGTCTGAACACTGAGGGTGGCGGTCATCGCCGCCACTCCACAGAGGAGCAGGGGAGCGGCGGAGTGCCGACGGACAGGTCGGTACGTGAGGACATAGTTTAATCTTTGCTTAATTAAGCCATTGCCGCTGTGCGATATTCGAGGAGAAAGGTCGACTTCTAAGCATTTAGCCGAACCGCCTGAATCCGGCAAAGTGCCCTGATGGTCTCTCCTCTACTCCCCCACCCCAATCCGGGTGTACCGGGCCCAGACCATCCGGCGCAGAGTGAGGCTGAACCCTGGGCCTCCTGCTCATGGCTTCGTTGCCTGGTGCGGCCTTCCGTGTCCTGACTCCGCACCCTCTTCCCCATTCTCCCTGCTCGGCGTGTGCGGCCCTGCCCGGATGCAGCACCCACGAGCCCCTCCAGGAGTCCCGATGCGTCACCTGCTGATGTTCACCGCCGTCCTCGCCCTGGGGCTGGTTCAGGCCCAGACCGCCACGCCCAGCACCCCAAGCACCCCGGAAACACCGTCCACCCCAGATGACGCGTCCAGCACCTCCCTGTCGAGCCTGACCCACCTGGTGGCCGCAGGCAGCGTGGTGACGCTGGTCGGCGCCGACGGCGCCCTGATCGCCACCCTGCAGGCAGACGGCACCCTCAAGCTGGAGGCGGGAGCCAGTCTCAGCAGCGCCACCCGGGTCAGCGTGACGCGCGGCACCACCTCAGCCACCTACACGCTGGCCGCCAAGGTGAGTGCGGGCGGCCCGCTGTTCGTCAGCGTGACAAACGCCCAGGGCAAGGCCCAGGTGATTCCGCTGGTCGCGGCCATCAACCGCGACGCTGCTCCCGGTCAGGCACACCGCCCTGTGGCCGTTGTCCCGTCCACGCCGTCCGCCCCGGCACACACCGGCACCAGCACCAGCCACTCCGGGCAGGGGAACGCTGGCGGACAAGGAAGCTCAGGAGGGCAGGGCAATGCCGGCAGCCACGGCAGTGGGAACGGCCACGGCAGCACGCCACCCGCAGCGGGCGGACACCACTAGACGCCGCGTCCCTCCCCACCGCCGCTCTGGCCCCTCCTGGTTGACAGGAGGGGCCTTCCTTATTGATGCGTTCGCAAGGCAGGCACCCAGCCACGAAAGGGCGGCGCCCTTGCTCGTGGGGTCCCGCCGGCTCTATGAGAAAACGCCAGAGCCCTCTTGCGGGAAATCGAGGAGAGCCACAGGAAGCGTCAACATGGCCCTTCAGCCAGACCAAGCGCCCGCCCGAATGGGCGGCAAGACAATACCGGGACCATGCTTCCCTCTGACAGAACGCACGTTGACGGCCCTCGGGAGCACGTCCGACCATGACGGCACCGACAGCACACCCGGCCCCCGCCCCGCTGGAAGTCTGGATCGGGGTGGAGTGTACCCTCAACCGGGTCCAGGACCAGTACCTCCATCAGCTCGACACCTGCGGCCACAGCCGCCGCCCGGACGACCTGGATCTCCTCGCGGGTCTCGGCGCGCGCCGCATCCGCTACCCGGTGCTGTGGGAGATGGTCGCGCCCACCGATCCGGAGCAGCCGGACTGGCGCTGGACCGACGAGCGGTTGACCCGGCTGCGTGAGCTGGACCTGCAGCCGATCGCGACCCTGCTGCATCACGGCAGCGGTCCGGAGTACACCGATCTGCTCGACCCGCACTTCCCGGAGAAACTGGCCGCCTACGCCCGGAAGGTCGCCGAACGGTACCCCTGGCTCCGCCTGTACACGCCAGTCAACGAACCACTCACCACCGCGCGCTTCAGCGGGCTGTACGGCGTGTGGTACCCGCATCACACCAGCGACGCGAGCTTTGTGCGGATGCTGCTCAACGAATGTCGCGGCACCGTCCTGGCGATGCGCGCCATCCGCGAGGTGCAGCCGCAGGCCCAGCTGGTCCAGACCGACGACCTGGGCAAGACGCACGCGACGCCGTTCATGCAGCCGGAAGCGGACTTCCAGAATGACCGGCGCTGGCTGGCCTACGACCTGTTGTGTGGCCGGGTGGACGAGCAGCATCCGCTGTGGACCTACCTGCTACAGGCCGGCGCCACCCCAGAGGAACTGGCGTGGCTGCGCCATAACCCCTGCCCGCCTGACATCGTCGGGGTGGACTACTACGTGACCAGCGAACGCTTCCTGGACGAGCGCACCGAACGTTACGCCGGTCATCACCAGTGCGGCTCCGAGTACGCCGACATCGAGGCGGTGCGGGTGTATGAGGACCTCGCGGGCATCGAAGGGCTGCTGCGCGAGGTGTGGGCGCGCTACCGGCTGCCGATCGCCATCACCGAAGCGCACCTGGGCAGCACCCGTGAGGAGCAGCTGCGCTGGTTCAGCACCTTCTGGCAGGCCGCGCAGCGCGTCCGGCAGGAGGGTGTGGAGGTACTGGCCGTGACGTCGTGGGCGGTGCTGGGCAGCTTCGACTGGAACACCCTGCACACCGAACTCAAGGGTCACTACGAACCCGGTGCCTTCGATGTCCGTGGGCCAGCGCCGCGGCCTACCGCGCTCGCCACGCTGCTGCGCGACTGTGCAGACGGCCGCGCAGCGCCGCATCCGGTGCTGGCCTCGCCGGGCTTCTGGGACCGGCCGGACCGGTACTTCTTCCCGGTGGTCCGGTCGTCCGCCCCGAGACGGGCCCCCTCGCCGGACCGGACGGCGCGGCCGCTGCTGATTCTCGGCCAGGGCGCCCTGGGGCGATCGGTCCGCCGCCTGTGTGTGGAGCGTGGTCTGGCGTATCAGCTGCTGCCCGAGCTCACCGACGCGCCGGCCATCGGCGCCGCGCTGCAGCAGCTGGACCCGTGGGCGGTGGTGCACACCGCCGGGTACGGCCACATCGACGCGGCAGAACGCCACCGCCTGAACTTCTGGCGGGCACAGGCGGTGGG
Organism: Deinococcus sonorensis KR-87; assembly: GCF_040256395.1. Lineage (NCBI taxonomy): Bacteria > Thermotogati > Deinococcota > Deinococci > Deinococcales > Deinococcaceae > Deinococcus > Deinococcus sonorensis. Next base: position 608,650 of record NZ_CP158299.1, read on the forward strand.
GCTCGCCGTGCTGGCGCGTGCGTGTGCCGCCGGTGGCGTGCAGCTGCTCAGCTTCTCGTCCGATCAGGTGTTCGCCGGCGAACGGCGGGCCCCGTACCACGAACTCGACACGCCGGCCCCGGTAAATGCCTACGGGCGGGCCAAGCTGGAAGCGGAACGCCAGGCCCTCGCGTACCACCCCGGCACGCTGATCGTGCGGAGTGCGGCGCTGTTCGGCCCGGCAGAACGCTGGAGCGCCCTGAGCCGGGCGCTGGCCCGGGTCCGCACCGGGGAGGTGATCCACCTGGACCATCAGCACGCCTTCTCGCCCACCTACATGCCGGACCTGGTCCACGCCAGCCTGGACCTGCTGATCGACGGCGAGCGGGGCATCTGGCATCTGGTCAACGACGGTGAGATGACCTGGTCGGACTTCGTGCGGGTCGTTGCGGAGGCCAGGGGCCTGCCTGGGGACGCCGTGCAGCCGCTGCTCGGCACCCAGCCCGGCTGGCTGGCGCCACGGCCGAGATACAGCGCCCTGAGCAGCCGCCGCGGCCACCTGATGCCCAGCTTCGAGCGGGCCCTGGACCGCTACCTGGCCGACGCCGCCGACTGATCCAAGGAGGAGTGATGAGCCTGAATCCTGACGTGCTCTGCCTGGCGCACCTGCGCTGGGATTTCGTGTACCAGCGTCCACAGCATCTGATGAGCCGCGCCGCTGACCAGCGCCGGGTGTACTACTGCGAGGTGCCCCGCCACGACGCCGCCGAGCCGCACCTGGAGACCCGGCAGGACGGGCCGGTGACGGTGGTGACGCCCCACCTGCGGACCGATCTGCCGTGGGTCCAGGCCGAACGCCGGATCGGTCAGCTGCTGGCCGATTTCCTGCACACCGAGCAGGTGCGTCGGCCACTCGCCTGGGTGTACACGCCGATGCTCCTGCCCGTCACCGATTTCTTCGAGACTGGCGGCGTGGTCTACGACTGCATGGATGAGCTGGGCGGCTTCTGTGACGCGCCACCGGAGTTACAGGCCCGCGAACAGCGCCTGTTCCGACAGGCAGACGTGGTGTTCACCGGCGGGCACCACCTCTGGGAAGCCAAGCGCTCACAGCATCCGAACGTCCACGCGTTTCCGTCGAGCGTGGACGTCGCCCATTTTGCCCAGGCGCGGCAGGGCCTGCCGGACCCGGCGGACCAGCAGGCCCTGCCGCGTCCCCGGCTGGGCTTCTACGGGGTGATCGATGAACGCTTCGATCTGGAACTGGTCCGGACCCTGGCCACGCGAAGACCCGAGTGGCAGTTCGTGTTCCTCGGCCCGGTCGTCAAGATCGACCCATCGCAGCTGCCGCAGGGACCGAACCTGCACTACCTGGGGATGAAATCGTACGCGGAGCTGCCCGCGTACCTCACGCACTGGGACGTGGCCCTGCTGCCGTTCGCGCGCAATGCCGCCACCGAATTTATCTCGCCCACCAAGACACCCGAGTACCTCGCGGCCGGCGTGCCGGTCGTCAGCACGGCGATCCATGATGTGGTGCGGCCCTACGGTGACGGCGGCCTCGTGAGCATCGCCTCCGACCCGCAGGCATTTGAACAGGCGATTGCCCATGCCCTGGAGGCCGACCACACCGATCGGCAGCGCCAGGCCGACACGCTGCTGTCTGGAATGTCGTGGGACCGCACCTGGGACGCCATGAACACGCTTGTTCAACGGTCGCTGGGGTTCAGGATGGCCCGAACAGCCCCGCGCATGGCGTCCCACACCAGCAACACCGGACGTTGAAGGACAGCGAAAGCCAGGGTGCTTCCCCTCTTTTCACAGCAGACCATGTCTTTCCCCACAAGTGAATTGCTGACCAGCAGCGTCCTGCCTCCGACAGCTCAGCACCTATGCCCATCGCGATCGGGCGGCCAGCCGGTGGGGCCGGTTTTATACTGTCGCATGCCCTCCCCCGCTCTGTCGGCCCACGCGGTGCTTGAACGTGAGCGGGCCCGTCTCGGGCGGCAGCTTCAGCGGCTGCCGCCCGAGTGGCTCACCTTCCGGCCAGCTCCCGACGAGTGGTCCATGCTGGGCGTGGTGGACCACCTGGAACGGGTGGAGCGCGCCCTGCTCGACAATGCCCACCACCAGCTCACCCAGCCCCCCTCGGTGCCGGACTTGCGGGCCTATGTCACGTTCGCGGTGATGTGGCTGGTGATGTCCTCGCGCCTGAGAATCCGGACCCCTGGCACGGCGGGGAACGTGGCCCCGCAGGTCGACGGTCTGGACCTCGCAGCCGTGTGGTCGCGCTGGGACGTGACCCGCCGGGAGCTGGCCGAGTTGCTCGCCACACTGGACCGGCCAGCGGTCTCGGTCTTTCGGCACCCGGTGGCGGGCCGCCTCACCGCCCGTCAGGGCCTGGCCTTCATGGCCGTCCACTTCCGTCACCATGGACCTCAGCTGGCCCGCCTGAAAGCGGCTCAGAATCGAAGGCGGGCACCGAGACCCTGATCAGGGACGTACCGGCAGCAGCAAGGCGGGCGCACACACCCGTGTGGCCAGGAGGACCGGGCCGTGTTCCAGCCTGGCGACGCCGCCTGCCTTGATCCGGGAGTTGTCCCAACAGTTCAGGTTTGCGCCTGCTGTCCTTCTTGTGACCCAGGCCAGTCATCCGCAGCCGCAGCGCGTGGAGCAGTCGAAGAACTCGGATTGTCCGCAAAGAGACCCCCCGTCACATCATGGGCATGGGGGTGCGAAGGGCGGGGCACCGGGAATGGATGGTCCGAAGAACCGTTGAGTGGTGAGCAGCTGAACCCTCGCTGGTGAGCGCACCTGGCCCGAGCCCTGCTCAAGCGGCTGGATCAAGGAAATCCGGCCTGATGTTCAGGTGGACCTATCGCCGTCACTCTGCGCTATTCTTATGTTATGTACGTAAAAACGGAGGCGATGTATGTGTAACCGTGCAGAAGACCGCTTCAGCACCAGGGCCCAGCAGGATCTCCAGCAGCTGTTCGGTCCGGTGTTCACCTGGGAAGGGGACCGCGAGCGCATCAACCCCACCGATCCACTGCTCACCGTACGAACTACCGAAGGCGGGTACCAGGCGACCCCCCTGCGCTGGGGCCTGATTCCTCCCGGCAAGACCCCCGAGGACTACAAACGCGTCACCACCACCAACGCCCGCCTGGACACCCTGACCAGCAAGCCCACCTACCGCTCGGCGTTCCTGGAGGGCCGGCGCTGCATCGTACCGATGAGCGCCTTCTTCGAACCGGACCCCAGCCACACGCCCAGAAAGGGCGAACGCAAACGCTGGTACCGGGTCGAGCGGCCGGACGGCCGACCCCTGTTGGCGGCTGGGGTCTGGGAACGGACCGAGACACCGGCAGGGGTGCTGGAGTCGGTGACGGTGGTGACGCGTGCGCCGGTGGGTGAGTTGGCCACGGTGCATGACCGGATGCCGGCCCTGCTGCTGAGCAAGGACCTGCACACCTGGCTGGATGGCGATCCACAGGCGGCCATCCAGGCGGCGCAGGACAGCTGGCCGGACGGCCTGCTGCACTGGGCCCTGGTGCCTTAGATCCAGGACGATCCTCGAAGCTGAATCCGCCTGACGGTTCCATTGATCGAGACCCAGGCAGACCATCCGCTGCCAGCGCGGACCGCCCGGCCGGACGCTCCCGCGTGACCGGACGGCCGTCCAGCCTCAGCCCCACCCATAGCGGGTGGTACGCTCCTGGAACGTGAACGAGCCGCTCCCGATCGAGGTGCAGCCGCAGGTGCGGGCCTATGCGCAGAGCGTGGGGGCACCAGGGCAGCGCTGGCTGGACGCGCTGCCCCGGATCGTCCTGGAGGTGTGTCAGGCGTGGATGCTGACGCGAGGAGCGCCGATCGCGGGCGGAAGCCGCTCCTACGTCTGTCAGGTCACCACGGCGGAGGGCCAGCCGGCCGTGCTCAAGGTCGCACTTCCGGAAGCCGCGCTGACCACGCAGATGTCCACCCTGGTCGCGGCCCAGGGGCGCGGCTACGTGCAGGTGCTCGCTCATGACCCGGCGCAGGGAGCGCTGCTGCTGGAAGCGCTCGGAGCCCCCGTTCAGGCGTCCAGCATCCCCGACGTGCTGTCGTTGACAGCCCGCACACTGAACCTGGTCTGGGACCTGCCGCTGGACCTGTTCCCTCCGCTGCAGCACGTGGATGAGCACAAGGCCGCCCAGCTCTTTGCCCTGGTGCAGACGCTGGGCGCCTCGCACGCTGGTCCGGGAGAGGAGGCAGTGATTCAGCAGGCGCTTGACCATGCCAGGACCCGGCTGCACGCCAGCGAGCCCAGGCGTCAGGTGGTGGTGCACGGAGACGCGCATGCCGGGAACCTGCTGCGGGTGGAGCGCGCCCGGCCAGGGGCCGAGACGGGGGTCGTGTTCGTGGATCCGGAAGGTTTCCGGTGCGAGCCCGAGTACGACTTGGGCGTGGCGGTCCGCGAGTGGAACGCGCACCTGCTGGCCTCCGACGATCCGCAAGGGGAACTGCGGGCGTGGTGTGAGCGGCTGGCGCAGGACACCAGCACCGACGCTGAGGCCATCTGGGAGTGGGGCTTTCTGGAGCGTGTTTCGACCGGCCTCTATCTGAGGCACCACGGGCTGCCGGCCCTGGGCGCTCCTTTCCTGGCCACCGCCCAGCGGCTGCGTTCAGGCAACGCAGAGCAGCGCTGACGTCCGTCGCCCCAGGCCACCACATCCTCCATATGGCAGGCCGTCCGGGCAGGGTGACCGGTATCCTGAGGGACACCCTGCCCTCCATTGTTCCTTCCCCTGAAGAAAGGACGCTCCATGCCGAACGGTCTGCCCCGGTCCACCCTTCCCCTCCTCACCCTGCTGCTGGGACCGTGGTCTTCCGGTCTTGCGGCCTCAGGGCCGGCCAGCAGCCTGGTGAACGCCACCTTTACGCCCGGCGCAGTGATCGTCAGCAACCGGGCCAGCGTCGCGGACTTCGCGGCCAGCCTGCGGGACGCGGCCAGTGCCGCCGGCGGCAGCTGCCGGCAGAGCGAGTTTGTGGCGTGGCCACAGGCGGGTGATCAGCTGCAGGTGCACTTCCGGAGCGGAATGCAGACGCTGGGCTTCCGCTACGACCTGCTGGACCACAGCGAGGGTCCGGACGGTTCCGTCAACGCCTTCCGGCTGACCGGCAGCGGGCAGACGCTGGCGGGCCTGTGGATGGAGTCCGGCGGCCAGGCCATTCTGGGCTGGTGTGCGCTGAAGGTGGGTCAGGCCGCCCTCCCCACCGGCACGGCGGAGCAGCAGTTCGCGGCGCTGGACCTCACCCAGGACGGCTGGCTGTCCGGCACCGAGCTGACCGGATGCAACTGCACCCAGAGCGACACCAACCATGACGGTGAGGTCAGCCGCGCCGAATTCCTGGCGGGCCGGCAGCGCGCGGCCAGCGTTGGCGCGCCGGCCGCGCCCGCGACGCGCCCGGCGACGGCGTCCGCACCAGCCGCCGCCCCGCCCCAGCCGACGGCGGCCGCGAATCCAGCCTGTGGCGCTTACCACTTCTCGGGCCAGCCGGTTACGCGCGAGTCGTTCTTCAGCCTGTGGAGCACCATCTCGCCGCAGGCTGCCATCTGCCTGATTCAGGCGCGCGGGGTGGCCTTCCAGCTCACCGCCGAGGACGAGCGCCGCGTCAACACCGGGTTCACCTACCCGGAGGTCGTCGCGGCCCTGCGGGCGAACTACCGCGCACCGGCCCCCGTCCGCTTCGACGCCTCGCACATCACGCCCGGCCACTACACCTGCCACGGGGTCGTGACCGCCGGGACCCTGGGCGCCCTGCGACCGGAGCTGACCATTCTGGACGCCCGACGCTATCTCAGTGACAAGACGCCCGGCGCCTCCAGCTATCAGGCCAGCACGCGCACCCTGACCTTCCAGAGCGGCGGGCTGGCCGGGCATGGCTGGGTCGGCATGTACATCCCAGACGGCTTTCCTGACGAGACCGGCAGCCGGATGGACGGCGACACCATCGTGATCCGAGACCTGAAGGATGTCCAGGCGGGAAACAACCACGACCTGCAGTGGTGCAAGCGGGCCAGCCGCTAGGCCGTAGGCCGCCGCTGCCATACGCTGCCCCGATTCAGCCGAGCGGCCGCAGGCGCCTCAAGTCCCTGTCGCTCAGCCGGGTCTGGCTGGTGGATGACGCTCGCTGCGCATAGCAGCCAGCCACGCCAGCGCCGCACCCCATCGTCTGGCCCTCTGGAGCTCCAGGACGTGCCCGGTCAGCTGCTGGCACCAACCCATCCGATAAACGCGCAGGAGCAGATTGACGCTCCAGCCGGGTTGGCGCGCACGCCGGATAGGGCCCGACGCTCCTGCAGGACAGCCGGTCGTTCCCACGCCCTGCCCCTTGCCTTGACACAGCTGACGAAGCGGCTTATAAGTTAAGAAAGCCAATTAAAAAAAGCGAGGTGGCGGTATCGAACCGGTCCAGCCGAGCAGGCTCAGGGAACACAACCGTCAGCAGGTGCTGTGGCAGCTGCTGGAACATGGCAGTCTCTCGCGCGGCGAGCTGGCGGAGCGCACCGGGCTGTCGGCCGTCACCATCAACGCCATCACCAAAGACCTGGAACAGCAGCGCTACGTGATGGAGATCCGCAAGACCGAGGGGGCGGCGGGGCGGCCGGCGGGCATCCTGGACCTGCATCCGCAGCTGGGCACATTGATCGGCATCGACTGTCAACCGACCGACCTCTGGGTGCTCAGCAGCGATGTCCGTGGGGAGCGGCAGCAGCGCCAGCGTCTGCAGGCCGAGCAGCTCCCGGACCTGCAGCGCCAGCTGCTGAACGCTGTAGATCAGCTGCTGCGCGCCCCCCCCTTCGGGCCGGTCCGGCAGGTGACGGTCAGTTTTCCGGCGCCGGTGGCCGAGGAGGGCGCGCTGCTGGAACCCAACTCGCTGCCGCAGTTCGATCTGGCACCGCTGCAGGCCCGCGTGACGCAGGCGGGCGCCGCCTTTGTGGTGGAGAACGACGCCAACCTGCGCGCGCTGGGCGAGAAGCACCACGGGGCCGCCACCGACCACGACAACTTCATGGTGCTGGTGCAGCGCCGCAGCGGCATCGGCCTGGGGCTGTACCTGGACGGCGCCATCTACCGCGGCTCCGACGGGCGGGCCGGCGAACTGGCGCTGGCCCGCTGGCCGTACCGGCGGACGCCCACCTTCGTGGAGCAGCTCCCCACGCTGCCGCGTCAGGAAGCGCTGACGTATCTGGTGGCGGCCATCGCGGCCGCGCTGGACCTGCATCTGGTGATCGTGACCGACGACGCCAGCGGCGACCACCGCCTGGACCGGCGGCTGCAGCAGGTGGCCCCTCAGCTGCAGGTGGTGCCGTCACCGCTCGACGAGAGCGGGTCGGCGTTGGGCGCCCTGGCCGCCAGCCGCCTGCGCTACGCCCAGACCATGCTCGCCACCGGGCCCGCGCCGGCCCCACCCGCGGCCCCGCGCCCGGCCGCCCGACCCACGCTCCCCCCTGCTCCCCTCCGGAGGTTGTCATGAAACGAGTGCTGCTCAGTCTGTCCCTGCTGCTCTCCACGGCCAGTGCGGCCCCCGTCACGCTCAACGCCCTGTTCATGAAACAGGCGGCCTACAGCGAGGCCAACATCAAGGACATGACCAAAGCGTTCGAGGCCAAAAACCCGAACATCAAGGTCAACCTGGAGTTCGTGCCGTACGAGGGCCTGCACGACAAGATCGTGAGCTCGGCCTCGGCCGGCACCAACGGCTACGACGTGGTGCTGTTCGACGTGATCTGGCCCACCGAGTTCGCCAAGAACAGCTTTCTGGTCGACGTGACGAACCGCATTCCGGCGGCCGACAACGCCCGCGTGTTTTCCGGCGCCTGGACCACCGTCACGGCCGGCGGCAAGCGGTACGGCATGCCGTGGATTCTCGACACCAAGTACCTGTACTACAACAAGGCCATCCTGAAAAAGGCCGGCATCGCGGCCCCGCCCAGGACCTGGGCCGAGCTGCAGCAGCAGGCCGCGACCATCAAGGCCAAGGGACTGGTGGAGTACCCGATCGTCTGGAGCTGGAGCCAGGCCGAGGCGCTGATCTGCGACTACACCACCCTGATCTCGGCCTTCGGCGGGCAGTTCTACGCCGGCGGCAAGCCCGTGTTCAACACCGGCGGCGGCCTGAAGGCGCTGCAGTACATGACCGACTCGCTGAAGAGCGGGGTGAGCAACCCCAACAGCAAGGAGTACCTGGAAGAGGACGTACGCAAGGTCTTCTCCGACGGCAAGGCGGCCTTCGCGCTGAACTGGACCTACATGTACAACATGGCCAACGACCCCAAGCAGTCGAAGGTGGCCGGTCAGGTGGGCATCGTGCCGGCGCCGGGCGTGGCGGGCGTCAGTCAGGTCAGCGCCATGAACGGCAGCATGGGGCTGGGCATTCCCACCGGCAGCGCCCACAAGGACGAGGCGTGGCGCTTCATCCAGTACCTGACCTCCGCCCCGGTGCAGGAGCAGTTCGCGCAGCTCAGCCTGCCGATCTGGAAGGCCAGCTACAGCAAGCCGGCCGTGACCAAGGGCCAGGAGGCGCTGGTGAAGGCTGCCGGCACGTCGCTGAACGTGATGTTCCCCCGGCCGACCATCGCGCAGTATCCGCAGCTGAGCACCGTGCTGCAGACCGCCCTGCAGAAAGCGCTGCTGGGCAGCCAGACGCCCGCGCAGGCCCTGGACGTCGGCGGCCCGGACCGCCAGCCGCTTCCGGTAATGACGGCCCGCAGAGGGAACGCCCCGGCCGCCCGCTTTCAGGGCTGGAGCTTTCTGCTGCCGCTGCTGGTGATCCTGGCCTGCGTGATCGGCTACCCGCTGGTCCGGACCGTGTACCTCAGCTTCACCGACGCCAGCCTGAACGCGCTGGGCATCCCGCCGCAGTGGCTGGGGGTGGCGAATTACCAGGGCGCGCTGACCAGCCCTGAATTTCTGGCCACCCTCTGGAACAGCACGACCTTCACGGTGGTGTCGGTGGCGCTGGAGACGGTGCTGGGGGTGCTGGTGGCGCTGCTGCTCAACCAGCGCTTCCGGGGCCGGACGCTGGCGCGCGCGCTGCTGATCCTGCCGTGGGCGATTCCCACCATCGTGAACGCCACCATGTGGCGCTGGATCTACAACCCGGAGTACGGCGCGCTCAACGCCCTGCTGACCCAGACCGGACTGATCGGCGGCTACCGCTCGTGGCTGGGCGAGCCGTCCTCGGCGATGCTGATGGTGATTCTGGCGGACGTCTGGAAGAACTATCCGCTGGTGGCCATGATTGCGCTGGCCGCGCTGCAGGGCGTGCCGGCCGAGATCCATGAAGCGGCGTCGCTGGACGGCGCCTCCGCGTGGGTGCGCTTCTGGCGGCTGACGCTGCCGGCCATCCTCGGGCCGCTGAGCGTGGCGGTGGTGCTGCGGACCATCGAGGCCTTCAAGGTCTTTGACATCATCTACGTGATGACGCGCGGCGGCCCGGCGGACGCCACCAAGACCGCGTCCTTCTCGGTGTACCAGGAGGCCTTCACGTACCTGCAGGCCGGCAGCGGGGCGGCCTACGCCAACGTGATGGTGCTGATCAGCGCGGTGCTGATCGCCGGGTACCTGCTGCTGATGCGCCGCCAGGGCAGCGGAAGCGGGCCCGCGTGAGACGTCAGCCGCTGCAGAGCGCCCTGCTGTATCTGGCGGTGCTGGTCTTCGCGGCCAGCGTGCTGCTGCCGGTGGCGTGGATGGTGGTCAGCAGCATCATGCCGGCCGGCGAACTGACCGTGAAGCCGCTGCACTGGTGGCCGCAGCACCCCGACTGGACCCGCTATGGCCGACTGCTGACCCTCGGCGACAACACGCCGGGGCAGGCGTTTCTGTACGCGCTGCGCAACAGCGCGGCGGTGGCGTTCACCACCACCCTGCTGGCGCTGCTGGTGGGCATCCCGGCCGCCTACGCCCTGTCGCGGGCGCCCAGAGGCAAAGGCTGGATTCTCTCCAGCGTGGTGGCCACCTACATGCTGCCGCCGGTGGCGCTGCTGCTGCCGCTCTACCAGCTGCTGGCCCGCCTGCACCTGCTCAACACCGTCTGGGGCCTGATTCTGGTGTACTGCTGCATCATCATGCCGTTCTCCACCTGGCTGCTGAAGTCCAACTTCGACGGCGTGCCGGGCGAGATCGAGGAGTCGGGGCTGGTGGACGGGCTGAGCCGCTTCGGGGTGATGACGCGCGTCACGGTGCCGCTGGCGCTGCCGGGCGTGGTGACCACCGCCATCTTCGCCATCCTGCTGTCGTGGGATGAATTCTTCTTCGCGCTGCTGTTCACCAATGGCCTGGCCGCCAAGACGCTGCCGGTGGCCATTTCCGATTTCACCGCCGGGCGGGCCACCGACTACGGCCTGATCATGACCGCCGGCGTGCTGGCCGCGCTGCCCCCCGTGCTGATCGCCGTGGCGCTGCAACGCGGCCTGCTGGCCGGCCTGACGTCTGGAGGCGTCAAAGGATGACCGACCTCACCTCTTCTCCCACCGGCCTGGAACTGATCCGGCGCGAACAGGCGCGGCAGGCCCAGGATGCCCAGACCACCTGGAGCGACCCCGCTCAGCGCGAAGGGGCCGAGCGGATCGCGGCGCGGCTGCGCCAGCCGGGCGCCTCGCTGCTGCTGCTGGGCATGGGCGCCAGCCACCACGCCAACGCGGCAGCCCTGGCGGCCTACCGCGCGCTCGGCCTGCTCACCGTCGCCGTGTCGCTGGACGAGGCGCTCAGCATGCCGCTGCCGCCGGACCCGCAACGGGTGACGCTGCTGGTCAGCCAGTCCGGTGAGTCCGGCGAGCTTCACAGCTATCTGGAGGCGGCCGGGCCAGACCGGGCCGGCGTCTTCGGCCTGACCCTCAACCCGCAGGGGCAGCTGGCCCGGCAGGTGCCCGGTCTGATCGCGGCGGGCGGCGCCGAGCAGGGCTTCGCAGCCACCCGCTCGTACCTGTTGACGCTGGTGCTGCACGGCCTGATCCTGCGGGCCTGGGGCAGCGCCACCCTGCCACTGCCGGACCTGAGCGCGCCGCCGGTGGGCCTCGAAGCGTTCCGGTCGGTGCAGGCGATGGTCTTTGCCGGCTCCGGCGGGCTGGCGGGGCTGGCCGCCATGGCCGCGCTGGGCACCATCGAACTGGGCCGCTTCCCGGCGCTGCACTACGACCTGGGCCAGCTGCGGCATGGCCCGCTGGAACTGCTCGGCCCCGGCCTCGGTGTCATGCTGCTGCGCGCGGCGGAGGAATCTGCTCACCAGCGGCAGACCGCGGAGCTGATCCTGCAGGCCGCCCAGCAGGCCGGCAGCCCGGTCCTCTCCCTGACGGCACCGGCCAGCGATGCTGCCTGGCCTGGCCAGCTTGGCTCCCTGCTTCCGCTGAGCGTCTCGGTGCAGCAGGTGGTGATTGACCTGGCCGGCCAGCGGGTCGAGCGGGTCGGCGAGCCGGTCCGCAGCGCCAAGGTGACCCGCTAGTGCAGGACCGGACCGACCCGGCGGACGCGGCCGGCCTCCCCTCGCCGGGGCCAGCCATCGGCCTGGACCTGGGCGGCACCAAACTGGCGGCCGGCCTGGTGCACCACGGGCAGGTGCAGCGGCGGCTGGAGGTGCCCACCCCCGGCGGCCTGGAAGCGCTGCTGGAGCGCGTGGACGCGATGGTGAACGAACTGCAGGGCGGCACAACCCTGCCGGTGGGGCTGGGCGTGCCGGGGCCGGTGGTCCACGGCGAAACCACCTTCTTCTCCAACCTTCAGGGCCTCAACGACTCCAAGGTAGAGCAGGTGATCGCCCGCCGTCTGGGGCGGCCGGTGGCGTTTGAGAACGACGCGAATCTGGCCGCGCTCGCGGAAGCGCGGTACGGCAGTGCGAAGGGCAGCCGCCACAGCGTCTATCTCACCTGGTCCACCGGCATCGGCTGCGGGCTGATCCTGAACGGCCGGATCTTCACCGGGCGCACCGGCATGGCCGGCGAGGTGGGCCACACCCGGATCGGTTTTTTCGGGACCATGGACGGCAGCGGCACCCTCGGCACCCTGGAGGCGTATGCCAGCGGCGCCTCTCTGGCACGGGATGCCAGCTTCGTGTACGGCCGGCCGACCGGCGTCCCGGACCTGTTCGTCCGGCAGCAGTCCGGCGACCCCCAGGCCGCCGGACTGCTGCGGAACGCGGCGGCGCACCTGGGGCTGTTTCTGCACAACCTGCAGCTGCTGCTGGACCCGGACGTGGTGGTGCTGGGCGGCGGCCTGATGGCGCAGGCCGAGACTCTGCTGCCGCTGATTGAACACGAACGCCGCAACACCGGCGCGCTGCACGACTTCACCCCGCTGCGGCTGGCCACACTGGGCCAGGACGCGGGCATTGTGGGCGCCGCCGAACTGGCACTCGGGACCGGATAGGAGGCTGCGGAAAGCGTCAAACGCGTCCCGCAGCGTGGAGGAGTCAGGCAAACCTATGCAGTCCGGGACAGGGACTTGCCGACGCTCTGCTGCTCTTGCCCGTCAGCCGCGAACCGACGGTGGTGAGGAAATCCTCGCAGCGCCTGATCGGGTCCTCGACTTCCCGGAAGAGACCAATGTTCCCGGTTGAGCGGCCGTGAACAACGCTCCCGACGTCACCCATTGTGGCCGGGGGCCGGCTCAGCACTGCTGCGGCTGTACACCGCCGTGTGATCCGTGTTGTGGGCGACGACCGGCCACCACTGCCCGTCCTGCTGGGCCACGACCACATGCAGGATGCCCTGCCGTGGTGGAAGGACTTCCCCCTGGGCGGAGGTGTGCCCATGCATGGTCCAGTGGACCCCCACGGAGGCCACTTCCGGCGTCACAAACCGGATGGGAGTGTCCCCCACGTCGATTACCGCCTCCCTGAAGAGCCGTGTGAAGGGCATGACGTGCAGCTCTGCAATGGCAGGCCGGCCCCGGGCAGTGTTGCCTACAACGTCTGTGAACTCTGCGTCCTCTGAGAACGAGGCCGCGAAGCGTTGAGGGTCGAGCGTTCTCCATCGGTCGACCAGGTGGCGGATGGCGTACAGCACGGCGTCCTTGTCAGTCAGGGTCATGGCCACTCCTTCACTCAGCTATGAGAGGAACGAACTCCCGCTTTCGGCCTGGGGCAGGGTCCGTCACCTCTGCCGCCAGGCCGCCGGCTCAAGCTGGGTCAGCGCAGGGTGAAGGAGGTGGGGGGGAGGACAGTCCCTTCGAGGTGGACTTCGGTCTGGCTCCAGTTCTGGAGCAGCGTCCTGCCCGCGCGCCGGGACACCCGGACGCCTTCAGGCAGCGGCTCCACCGGCACCCCGGCCCGCTGCAGCACCGCCTGCAGCACCGCCTGAATCAACCCGTCACTGTGCGCCCCGATCACCGTCACGGCCCCCTGCTCGGTCACCGCCGCCTGCCCCGCCTGCGGCCCCGGCCCATAGCGATACCGCGCCTGCGCCCCCTCCAGCCGGTAGCTCTCCGCCCAACTGCTCGCCAGGAAGGGTGCCCCGTCCTCCCCCGCCACCGGCACTTCCAGCCCGGGGCGCAGGCTGTCGAAGTTCAGCAGCCGCACCCCCTGCAGCCGCGCCAAGGCCGCGCCCGGCTGACCGTCCTCCGGCGTGCGGCCCGAGACGGTCCGGTACCCGCTGCGCGGGCCGAACACCAGCTGGGCGTGCTCGGCCGCCTGCTCCAGATGGGCGGCCCGCTCGGGGGTCATCACGGTCAGGGCCGGCGCGACGATCACCGCGTACCCGCTCAGGTCGCTGTCCGGGTGCAGGATGTCCACATCCTGCCCCAGGCGCCTGAGGGCGCTGTAGTAGGCCATCACCTGCGCCCAGTAGCTGAGGCCGGCCGCATGCCGCTGCACGTCGTACAGCCACAGGCTCTCGTAGTCGTGCAGCAATGCCACCCGTGCCGGGATGTCCCCCAGCGGAAAGGCATCCAGAGACAGGGCCTGCACCTCCGTGTAGCCACGGTCGGGGGTCTCGTCGTGGCGCAGCAGGCCCGAGTGCATCACTTCCTGGGCCATGGTGGCGGCGCGCCAGCGGAAGTAGCTCACCACATCCGCCCCGTGTGCCCACGCCTGCGCGGTCCACAGCTGCACTGCGCCGTCGGCCGGCAGCGGGTTGTACGGCGCCCAGTTCACCTGCCCGCACTGCTGCTCCATCACCCAGATCGGCTTGCCGGTCATGCCCCGGTACAGGTCGTGATTGAAGGCCGTGAAATCCGGGTGACCGGTGCGGGCATAGGCCAGCGCCAGCGCGTCGCCGCCGGGACCCCACTCGTGGATGGATTCCAGGGTGCCGGTCGGATAACTGTCCCAGCTGGCAAAGTCCAGGCAGGCGCTCGCGCGGTAATGGTCGAAGCCGCCGAAGAAGCCCATGAAGTTGTGCGTGACCCAGCGGCCCGGCGACAGCTCACGAAGGATGGTGACCTGCTCCTCCTGAAAGCTCACCGTCAGGTCGCTGCAGAAGCGCTGGAAGTCCAGCACGTGCGAGGGATTGGCGTCGGCCACCAGCCGGTTAGGCGGGAGGATCTGGTCCCAGGCGGTGTAGTCCATGCTCCAGAACACGTTGCCCCACGCCTCGTTCAGCTGGTCCAGCGTCCCGTACCGCTCCTCCAGCCACGTGCGGAAGGCTTCGGTGGCGGCCGGCGTGAAGGTCCGGGCGGTGTCGCCCCAGCCGAACTCGTTGTCGGTCTGCCAGCCGATCACGGCCGGGTGCTGGCCGTAGCGCTCCGCCATCGCCCGCGTGATGCGCCGCGAATATCCCCGGAACACCCGGCTGGCGGTGTCGTAGTGCCGCCGTGACCCGAACGTCCGGACCTGGCCACGGGCGTCGTGCGGCAGAATTTCCGGGTGCTGCTGCACCAGCCAGGCGGGCGGGGCTGCGGTGGGGGTGCAGAGCACCACCTGAAGGCCTTCGGCCGCGATGGTCTCGATGGCCTGATCCAGCCAGCCCCAGTCATACTGCTCGTTTGCCGGTTCCATCAGCGCCCACGCGAATTCCGCAATACGCACGTAAGTCAGGCCCAGCGCCTTCTGCTGCTGCGCGTATACGGCCCAGCGGTCCTGCGGCACGTGCTCCGGGTAATCACAGACACCCAGTTCGAGGTGAGGGGAACGCTCATCGGTCATAGGGAACCTCGCGGACCCCGGGGTGGGCCGCAGCCGCCTGCCCAGGGTCGATCGTTGATGGAGCTGCCGGCTGTGCCCGCGAGCACGTGCCGCTGGAGCAGCAGTCACCGCCGGGACCACGATCGGCCACGGCGGCGCCCATCATACCAACGCAGCCGGACCGCTCCGGCCTACGGTTCAGACCACCTGAAGGATCGCCCCGGATGGCCGGCAGGGCGCTGGATCACCTGCACCAGGAGGGCAGATCGCCTGGCTTGACTGTGACCTGCCCCGGCTCAGCGCTTCAGTCGGGGGTCGCCGGGGGGCACCGCGAACACCCCGCCCCAGGGCCGGTACCGGCTGAGCAGCTGATCGTGGCGGACCCGGCCGTCCGGCAGGGTGATCCGCCGCTCGATCCGGACGGTGGCGCCCTGGGCCGGCATGTCCACACGCACGGCCTGGCCCGGCGCCACGCGGGGATCGGCCAGGAAGCCAGGCGGGCTCGCCGGAATCACGCCGCTGACCCGTGGAGCCGACACGCTCACCACGCGTCGCTGGACTCCGAACAGATCGAATTGCAGCGTCTGGGCCTTCAGGTTCCAGGACGCCTGCACCAGCAGTGCCCCGGCCGTGTCGTTGCGGAAGCGGAAGTTGAGCGTGGGGGCATACACGGTGGCCTCGAAGCCGGGCGGGTCGTAATACGCCACCTGATGCGAGTGGGCGTGCCGCTCCACGATCGGCAGCCCCGCCGTGTAGGCCGCCCGGAACAGTGTGGTGCTGACCTGACAGATGCCGCCCCCGTCCTCCAGGCTGAGGGTACCGCCGGTGATCACGTAGCCCGGCACGAAGCCGCGCCCGGCCTGGATGGGGCCGAGCGCGCGGTTGAAGTCGAACACCTCGCCCGGCTGCAGCAGCTGACCGCTCAGCAGGGCGCTGCCCACCCGGATGTTCTGGACCCGGAAGGCCGGGCTGCCGGTAAACGCCGACCGCCCGGACCCGATGTGGCCGCGCACGCCGGCCGCCAGCAACCGCTGCACCGTGCGCGTCGGCGGCGTGAAGCGCAGCGCCACCTGCACTTCACGACCGCCGTCCTGCAGCGCCTGCCGCACCCGCGCCCCGGTGACGGCGCGGTTCACGGTCCAGCCGGTCTGGGCGCGGGCAGTCCAGCCGCCCTCCGCATCCGGGAAGAAGCGGGCGTCCTGCGGAGTTCGGGTCTCCAGCTGACGGTAGAGCGACCTCAGGGCCGCGGGAATGGCCGTTCCAGACGAGCGCCAGGCGGCCAGCTCCGTGGCCGGGAGCGTGAGGTCCAGCGTGCGCCTCAGCTTCGTCTGTTCTATCCGGCCCTCGTGGAGGGTCGGCTCCGGTGCCACCACCACCAGCCGCAGCCGGGCCGGACCGGGCGCGGACAGCGCAGGACGCGGCGCGCTGACCGCTGGACCCAGCAGCCCCAGCCCAGCCAGCAGCCAGCCCAGAACACCCGGCCGCTTCACCTCACTGGGGCGGCAGCAGCACAGTATCGATCACGTGGATCACGCCGTTGCTGGCCATCACGTCCGCTTTGGTCACGGTCGCGTTGTTGATGCGGACCATGCCGCCGGAGGCCATGATGTTCAGGCTGGCGCCGTTGACCGTCTTGGCCGAGGTGAGCCGCGCCGCCTGGGCCGCCATGACCCGGCCCGGCACCACGTGGTACAGCAGCACCGCCTTGAGCTGGGCCGGGTCGGCCAGCAGCGCGTTCAGCTGATCGGCCGGCACCTTGGCGAACGCGGCGTTGGTGGGCGCGAAGACCGTGAAGGGACCGGCCCCGCTGAGCGTCTCGGTCAGGCCCGCCGCCT
Source organism: Deinococcus sonorensis KR-87 (assembly GCF_040256395.1). NCBI lineage: Bacteria > Thermotogati > Deinococcota > Deinococci > Deinococcales > Deinococcaceae > Deinococcus > Deinococcus sonorensis. The sequence continues at coordinate 625,563 of NZ_CP158299.1, forward strand.
GCACCGCCGACAGCAGCGTGCTGAAGTTCGGGTCGTTGGCCACGATGCCCGCAATGGTCGTCCCGCCCGGCACCGCCGCGCCGCCTCCAGCCACAGCCGGTGCCCCGCCCAGCAGCGCCAGCCCCAGAATCGCAGTCCTGATCTTCATAGGCTCCTCCAGCGGAGCGGCCTGAACTGTTGGCCACCCCGTCGGCCGGCAGCGGGCCATGTCTCCGGGACGCGCGTCTCCTTCAGGGCTCCGCGGCTTGGCCGCAGGCCCTGAAAGGAAACGTGCGCGCCTGGATGAGGGGCTCCGTTACCGGCTTGCCCCAAGGGTAAAAGGCGGCCCCACAGGGGGGCGTACGCCTCCGTACAGTCGGGTGCCGTCCAGCGGGCCGCACTGGGGGCCCGGCTTCAATCTGGTGTCTGAAGGCCGCGCAGCAGCAGGGTGCCGAACCGGTCGGCCACCTGCTCGGGGCTGAGGTCACCGGCCGGGTTGAACCAGTGGGGCAGCCAGTTTGCGCCGGACAGCGCCAGCACCGCCGTCAGCTTCACGTCGGTGTCGGGCAGGAACACCCCGGCGGCCACGCCGTCCTGCAGGATGCGGCGGAACACCTGCTCCACCGCGTCCCGGCGCCGGGTGATCTGCGCCTGCCGCTCCGGCGGCAGCTGTCGCCACTCACTGAACAGCACCGCCGCGTATTCCAGGTTGCGCGTCACCACGCCGGTGTACGCCACCAGGGCGGCGCGCAGCCGCTCGGCGGGCGGGGCATCGGACGCGCCGGACGGTCCCAGCGCCTCGTCGAACTCGTCGGCCACCCGGCTCACGATGCCCCACAGCAGCTCTTCCTTGCTCTCGATGTGCGAGTAGAGGCTGCCGGCCTTCAGCTGCAGCGCCGCCGCAATGTCGCGCATGCTGGTGGCGCGGTAGCCCGCCTCCGAGAACAGCCGGGCCGCCGTGCGGTAGATCTGCTCCTTGCGGTCGGGCGGCACCTGGGAACCGGACTCCATTAGAGGAGCATCCTACCAGACGCCCCCGTCTCCGCAGCAGAACGCACACTTTTGACGTTCAGCACGGCATTGACTCCCCTTCTCCCACCGGCTATACTCCGGACATTACCTAACTAACGTTAGCTCGCAGCTGCACCGTTTCAGGAGGAGGCCCATGACCGAAGCCGCACGGATTCACCCCGGCGAAACGCCGGAGCAGCACGCCGCCTTCGAGGCGCGCATTCAGCGGGGCGAGAAGATCGAGCCGGGCGACTGGATGCCGGCCGAGTACCGCCGCCAGCTGATCCGCATGATCTCGCAGCACGCCCACAGCGAGGTGGTGGGCATGCTGCCGGAGGGCGAGTGGATCACCCGCGCCCCCAGCCTGCGCCGCAAGCTGATCCTGATGGCCAAGGTGCAGGACGAGGCCGGCCACGGCCAGTACCTGTACCACGCCGCCGAGACGCTGGGCGCCACCCGCGAGGCGATGCTGGACGCGCTGCTGAGCGGTCAGGCCAAGTACAGCAGCATCTTCAACTACCCCACCCGCAGCTGGGCCGACGTGGGCATGATCGGCTGGCTGGTGGACGGCGCGGCCATCAAGAACCAGACGATGCTGGCCGGGTGCAGCTACGGCCCCTACTCGCGCGCGATGGTGCGCATCTGCAGCGAGGAAACGTTTCATCACAAGCAGGGCAAGGAGATGATCGTCACCTACGCGCGCGGCACCGCCGGACAGCGCCAGATGGCGCAGGATGCCCTGAACCGCTGGTGGTGGCCGGCGCTGATGATGCTGGGGCCGCACGACGCCGACAGCCCCAACAGCGGTGTGCTGACCCGCTGGGGCATCAAGCTGAAGAGCAACGACGAGGTGCGCCAGCAGTTTCTGGATGAGCACGTGCCGGAGCTGCTGGAGGCGGGCCTGAGCATCCCCGACCCGTTGCTGCACCAGGACGAGCAGGGCCACTGGCGGCACGGCCCGATCGACTGGAGCGAGTTCTGGGCGGTGGTGAAGGGCGAGCGCGGCCTGAACCGTGAGCGCCTCGCCACCCGCCAGCAGGCCCACCAGGACGGCGCGTGGGTGCGTGAGGCCATGAGCGCGTACGCCGCCCGCACGGCGCCCACCGCATGAGCGCCGGGCCCGACACCCAGTGGCCGCGCTGGGAGGTGTTCAAGCAGGACGGCCCCGGCAAGCGGCATCAGGCGGTGGGCAGCGTGCACGCCGCCGACCCGCAGCACGCCCTGTACACCGCCCGCAGCGTCTTCGCGCGCCGGCCCGCCGCCGTCAGCCTGTGGGTGGCGCTGGCGCAGGACATCCACGCCATCACGCTGGAGCAGCGGCAGGCGGGAGCAACCCTGCCCGGTACGCCCGGCCCTGCGCAGCCGTACCGGGTGTTCGGCAAGGCCAGCCAGCGGCGGGCCATGACCTTCGTGGACGACCTCGGCACGGTGGAGGCAGCCAGCCCGCAGGCCGCGCTGGAGCAGGCGTGTGAGCGGTACGGCGACGACCTGCTGGTGTGGTGGGTGGTGCCGGAACCGGCGCTGCACCGCAGCCCCGAGGACGCGCCCAGTCTGGACAGCTGGTTTGCCCCGGCGCAGGACAAGACCTACCGCCAGCAGGGCAGCTACGGGCTGGTGGGCCGCCATCCGGGTGAGCGCCGCCGGGAGCAGCCATGAGTGACCCCGCCCTGAGCGTGGCACAGCGCAACGCCCTGCTGCTGCGGCTCGCCACGCTGGCCGACGATGAGCTGCTGCTGGCACACCGGGTGGGGGCCTGGACCGGCCACGCCCCGATCCTGGAAGAGGACATCGCGCTGGCGAACATCGCACAGGACGAGCTGGGCCACGCCACCGGCTGGCTGGAACTGCGGCGCACCCTGGACGGCAGCGACCCGGACCAGCTGGCCTTCTCCCGCGACGCCTCCGCCTTCCGGCACAGCGCCATCACCGAGCTGCCAAACGGCGACTGGGCCTTCACCATGCTGCGCCAGTACCTCTTCGATGCCTGGGAGGCGCTGTGGCTGGACGCGGCCTCCCGAAGCCACTACACGCCGCTGGCCCAGACCGCGGCGCTGGCGCTGCGCGAGGAACGCTTTCATCTGGAGCACACCGCCCTGTGGACCGAGCGGCTGGCACTGGGCACCCCCGAGAGCGCCCGCCGCCTGAGCAATGCTCTGGAGGAACTGTGGCCGTACGCGCTGGGCCTGTTTGAGCCGCTGCCGGGCGAGCAGCCGGGCATCGACGCCGACCTGCTGCCGGACGTAACGGTGCTCAAGGAACGCTGGCTGATGCTGGTGGGCGGGCACCTGCAGCGGCTGCAGCTGACCCCGCCGGACACGGCGCCCATACCCAGGGGCCAGCACACCCCGCACCTGGGGCCGCTGCTGGCCGAGTTCCAGCGGGTGGCCCGCGAGCACCCGGACGTCGGCGGGGTGGTAGGGAGATGACGACCGTGCAGCCGGTGGAAGCCGACGTGTGGCGGGCGCTCTCGGAGGTGCCGGACCCGGAACTGCCGGTGGTGAACATCGTGGAACTGGGGATGGTGCGGGGCGTGACCGTGGAGGGCGGGCAGGTGCGGGTGCAGTTCACGCCCACCTTTTCCGGCTGCCCCGCCGTGCAGGTGATCCGCGACGACATCCGCCGGGCCGTGGCGCAGCTGGGGGCCAGCGACGTGCAGGTCGATACGGTCATCAGCCCGCCGTGGAGCAGCGCCGACCTGCACGACTCGGCCCGCCGCAAGCTGCAGCAGGCCGGCATCGCCCCGCCTGCCCCCGCCCCGTCCGGCCTGGACCTGATCCGGCTGGAAGCCCCCCCGGTGGCCTGCCCGCACTGTGGCAGCACCGACACCCGCGTCACCTCCACCTTCGGTTCGGCGCTGTGCAAACGCATGTACGTCTGCCAGCACTGCCGCGAACCGTTCGAGGGGCTCAAGAGCCTCTGAAAGGACTGCCCATGACCACCCTGATCCGGCCCCTGCAGGTCGCCTCCTACGTTTCCGGCCAGTGGCACGCCGCCCTGGGCGGCCAGGAGATCCGTGACGCCGCCTATGGCCGCCCGGTGGCCTACGTGTCCAGCGAGGGCGTGGACTTCGCGGCCACGCTGCGCTACGCCCGCCAGCAGGGGGGCCGCGCCCTGCGCCGCACCACCTTCCAGGACCGCGCCCGGATGCTGCGCGCCCTGGCCGTGTACCTCAACGAGCGCAAGGCCGAGTTCTCGGCGCTGTCGCACCACACCGGCGCCACCCGCCGCGACAACCTGGTGGACATCGACGGCGGCATCGGCACGCTCTTCAGCTACGCCAGCCTCGCGCGCCGGGAGCTGCCGTCCCAGCCGTTTCTGCTGGAAGATGACGTGAGCGTGCTGGGCAAGGGCGGCACCTTCCTGGGACGGCACGTGCTGGTCCCGCGTGAGGGCGTGGCGCTGCACATCAACGCCTACAACTTCCCGGTGTGGGGCATGCTGGAAAAGATCGCGCCCACCTTGATCGCCGGGCTGCCGGCCATCGTGAAGCCCGCCTCGCAGACCGCCTACGTGACCGAAGCCGTGGTGCGGGCCATCCACGCGTCGGGTCTGCTGCCGGACGGCGCGCTGCAGCTGATCTGCGGCGACACCGGCGACCTGCTGGACCACCTGGAGGAGCAGGACGTGGTGACCTTCACCGGCTCGGCCGCCACCGCGAGCAAGCTCAAGGTTCACCCGACCATCGTGGGCCGCAGCGTGCCGTTCAATACCGAGGCCGACTCGCTCAACTGCATCGTGCTGGGCCGCACCGTCACGCCGGACGCGCCGGAGTTCTCGCTGTTCGTGCGCGAGGTGGTGAACGAGATGACCAGCAAGGCCGGCCAGAAGTGCACGGCCATCCGCCGGGTGATCGTGCCGGAGGGCATGCAGGAGCCGGTAGCGGCGGCCATCCGCGAGCGGCTGGCGGGCATCACGGTGGGCGACCCCAGCCGGGACGACGTACGGATGGGGCCGCTGGTCAGCGCGGCGCAGCGCGACAACGTGCGGGGCGTGGTGGAGCAGCTGCGGGCGGAAACCGAGCTGCTGATCGGCCAGGACACCCTGGACCTGCTGGGCGGCGACCCGGACGCCGGGGCGTTCATGGCACCCACCTTGCTGCTCAGCCGCGAGCCGCTGCACGGCCGGGCGGTGCATGAACTGGAAGCGTTCGGGCCGGTGGCGACCCTGCTGCCCTACCGCACGCTGGATGACGCGGCCGAGCTGGCCCGCCTGGGACGCGGCAGCCTGGCTGGCAGCATCGTGACCCATGACCGCGACGAGGCCCGGGCCCTGTTCTTCGGGATGGCCAGCGCGCACGGCCGCATCCTGGTGCTCAACCGCGACGACGCCCGCGAGAACACCGGCCACGGCTCGCCGCTGCCCCACCTGAAGCACGGCGGCCCCGGCCGGGCCGGCGGCGGCGAGGAGCTGGGCGGCCTGCGGGCGGTGCGGCATTACCTGCAGCGCACCGCCCTGCAGGCGGACCCCACCACCCTTCAGGCGCTGACCGGCGAGTACGTGCGCGGCGCTGAGGTGCACGAGGACCGGCTGCACCCCTTCCGCAAGACCTTCGAGGAGCTGCAGGTGGGCGACAGCCTGCTCACCCCGCGCCGCACCGTGACCGAGGGCGACGTGAGCGCCTTCGCCGCGCTGAGCGGCGACCGCTTCTACGCCCACACCGACGAGATCGCGGCCCGCGAGAGCCTGTTCGGGCAGCGGGTGGCGCACGGCTACTTCATCCTGAGCGCCGCCGCCGGCCTGTTCGTGGACCCCGGCGTGGGGCCGGTGCTGGCCAACTACGGCCTGGAGGGCCTGCGCTTCATCGAGCCGGTGGGTTTCGGGGACACCATCCGCGCCCGCCTGACGGTCCACAGCAAGACGGCCCGCGACCAGAAGGCCGGCGAGCCGCCGAGCGGCGTGGTGAAGTGGCAGGTGGACGTGACCAACCAGCACGACACGCTGGTGGCGACCTACCAGCTGCTGACCCTGGTGGCGAGGGCCCCTCAGGACCAATAAAACAGGGGCAGCGGGAGGACCGGCTCAATCTCCCGCTGCCCGGAGGCAGAGACGACCGGTGGGGCTGCTTCAGGCCGCCCGGTCGGTGTCGCCTGTCGTCCGGAGACCTTCCCGATCCGGGAAGAGACCTTCAGGGTGGAGCGCTGAACATCACCACGCCGTCTGGACACGCGCCGCGGAGGAGCGGAATGACCCTACACACGGATAACCCTTCGGTCCTGGCCGCCCTGCTGGACTCCTAGTGCCTAGTCCCAGCGAAGATCAGGGTTTGTGGGTGGGCGCGGCTTCAGGGCTTTGGAAGGTTGGATAGAGCCGACGTAGTTTGATTCGCGCGTCGTCGGTTCGGAAGTGCCAAATGATGCGAGACTTCTGCCGATTCCGCGACCGTTCCCAGGCGGCAATCTGGCGTTCTAACGCTTCTCTACTTTCTATGCGTCGACCCAGGCACTGGGTCGACAGGGCAGAAAGCTCGATCTCGGCAACGTTGAGCCAACTGGCGTGTTCTGGCGTGTAATGCCACTCAACCCGGCGCGCTATGCGGCGGGCAACCTCTGGCTCAAAGGCCTCGTAGAGTGCGTTTATGCTGTGAATACTGAGGTTGTCGGTCACCAGCACCACTTTTTCGGCCTGCCGATACTCCACCTCGACCAACCGCCGGAGTTCCTGGGCAAAGTCGATGTTCGTCCGACGATCCGTGACGCGCACGCTCCTTTTTCCTGCCAGCGGCTCGACGGCCAGAAAGAGATTCGCGGTGCCGTTCCGCGCGGATTCGTAGTCCTCCCGCGCCGGCTGACCCGGTGTGGGTAGGATCCCTCCACGTGGGGTTGTACGGAGTTCCTTGCTCGCCTCATCAAAACAAATCACCGGAAATCTCGGGTCATACGGCCTGGCATAGACGTCGAGCACGTCTTCCATCTTGGCAACGAACTTCGCGCTCGGTTTGGGAAGACACCACGATTTCACCTGCCAGGGTTTGATCTGATTCTGTTTCAAGGACCGATGGACCGTCATGCGCCCAACTGAATCGAGGTGACCCAGCTCAACCATGTGATCCGCAAGCAAGCGAACGGTCCAGCGTTTTCGCCCCTCTGGAGGGGCGCTGCACGCCAGCACCATCAGATGGGCTTCCGTGACCCCATCGATTTTGGGGGGAGTCCCAGGGCGAGGACGCTCATACAGAGCGTCCTGAAGGCCATGCTCAAGGTAACGGTTCAACACCGCATTGACCCGGCTGGCGCTACATCTCAGTGTCTGAGCAATGACTGTCTGGGTGCGTCGCTCGCCTTGCGAGCGATCTGCAAGCAACAAGATCTGCGCTCGGGTAATGGTTCTGGCCCTGGCGCTCCCCTTCGTTGTGAGGTCAATCAATTCCAAGCGGTCTTCAGGACGCAAGCTGAGGTGCAGGTGCGGTGACATCACCGTGGAGCCTAACCACGAAGACCACCAGAAGCTGAGCCTCACCGTTCAAAGGCTCTGAAGCCGCGCCCACCCGCAAACCTGATCTTCGCTGGGACTAGGCACTAGGACCGCGGCAATACCATCCTGCTGATATCTTTTGCGCGCCATTCCGGACGGTAGTCTGGCAGTCCGCGCCACCTCAGGCAGCCCGACTGTCGCCCGGCCAGATCAAACTCGCGCTGATCGCCGACGACCTTCGCCTGACGGATGAGGCCGTCGGGCCCGGCACCTGGGGCCTCTAGATGCGCAAGACGAAGGCGATGCCCTGAGCTGGGAGATCCCCTGACGGATCAGCGTGGAGGCCTGATGCGCGGCCATCTGTGCTAGTTAGATCGGCCGGCAATCAGCGCCCTGACGCCTCTGCACCCGGCCACACCAGTCTGTGGGTCGCGGCCTCCACCTTCTCCCTCCTCCCCAGCCGGCCTACATGCTGAGCATCAGGCGGCGCGGTTCCTCCAGCAGCGCCACCACCCGGCGGTTGAAGCGCGCGGCGTCGGCGCCGTCCACCAGCCGGTGATCGAAGCTGAGGGTCAGGTACATCATCGGACGCACCACCACCACGTCTTCGCCGTCCTGCTCCACCGCCACCGGCCGTTTGGTGATGCTGTGCAGCGACAGGATGCCGCTGGCCGGCGGGTTCACGATCGGCACGCCCACCAGCGCCCCCACTGCCCCGATGTTCGAGACGGTGAAGGTGGCGTCCTGCAGTTCCTGCGGCTGCAGCGTGCCGGCGCGGGCACGCTCCGCGAGGTCGCTGCTCTCGCGGGCCAGCGTGAGCAGGCTTTTGCGGTCCACGTCCCGCAATACCGGCACGATCAGGCCCTGCGGCGCGTTGACCGCCATGCCCAGATGCACGAAGCGCTTGCGGACCACCTCGCCCCTGGCCTCGTCCAGGCTGCTGTTGAGCGCCGGAAAATCGTGGAGCGCCACCGCCACCGCCTTCAGGAAGAACGGCAGGTAGGAGAGTGAGACGCCCTGCGCCTCGGCGTCGGCCCGCATTGCCCCGCGCAGCGCGATCAGGGCGCTGCAGTCCAGCTCCTCGATGGTGTGCGTCTGGGCGGTGTAGAGCGTGCTGGCCAGCAGCGCCTGACTGATGGCCCGGCGCTGGCCCCGGAACGGGGTGCGCTCCTCCTGCGCCTCGTAGCCGGCGGGCGTGCGGTAGGCGGGTGGTGGGGGCGGCGGCCAGCTGCCGCGTTCCGGAGTGGGCCCCGCCGGAGCACGGACCTGCTGCTCCAGGTGGGCGGCCACGTCGGCGCGGCGCACCGTGCCGTTGGGCCCGCTGCCCGGCACCTGTGTGAGGTCCACGCCCCGCTCGCGTGCCAGCTGCCGGGCCGAGGGCGCGGCCAGCACCCGCGAACGGACCGGCTCCTGTGGGGTCAGCCGTGGCGCCGACGCAGGGGCTGGCTCTGGCACCTCCGCCGCCGCCGGCAGCGACCAGCCGGCGAACACCGAGGCCGCCAGCAACGGGTCAACGTCCGCCGCGCCCGCCGACTCGATGATCGAGCGCTCCTCCTTCAGGCCTTCGGCGGCCGGCTGGGAGACTGGGGCAGCAGGAGCAGCGACCGGCTCGGGGCGCGCCTGCGCTGGGGTCTGCGGCTCGATCAGTGCCAGGGTCGCCCCCACCGCCACCACGTCACCGGCCTGGACCAGCCGCTGCCGCAGCACCCCGGCAAACGGAGCCGGCAACTCCACGTTGACCTTGTCGGTCATCACCTCCAGCACGCTCTGGCCTTCCTGGAGGGTGTCCCCCTCCGCGACCAGCCAGCCGAGAATCTCACCCTCCACCACCGATTCGGCCAGTGAGGGCAGCGTGAAGGCCTGAAGTGCGGGCGATTGGGTGGTCATGGTGTTCCTTCCTCCTGCGGGCGCTGCTGTGCCCAGCGGCCCTGCAACGCGGCGAAGCGTTCCTGCAGCCGCTGGGCCGACATCACGTGCTGAGTGGTGTGTCCGGTGGCGATCAGGTCGCCCAGCTCGGAGACGGCCTTAAGCGAGGCCACCAGCCGGCGCCCGTCCTGCGAGTCGAGCGTGGCGGTGATGTTCACCCGCATGCCCGGCAGCGCGGACGCGAGGTGCTCCACGCTCAGCGCCGAACCCACCGCGTCCTCGCCCGGCTCCAGGTACGGCAGCAGCAGCAGCCGGCCCGCTTCCTCGAAATGCCGCGCGATCTGGTAGGTGGCGTACACCGGGTGCAGCGGCCCCAGCCGGTCGAACTGCACGGTCATCTCGTCGGTCACCTGCACCTCCAGCCGGGCGATGTGGCCTTCAGGAAGTGGCCGCATCAGTACTGCATCACCTGCCGCACCGCCAGCGCCACCCGCCGGGCATCCGGGCGGTACAGCGCCTCCTCGGAGGTGAAGGGCGGATACGGCGCGTCCCAGCCGGCCACCCGCACAATCGGCGCGTGCAGCGACGTGAGGTGCCGCTCGGCGATCAGGGCCGCCAGCTCCGCGCCGAAGCCCATGCGCCGGGCCGCCTCGTGCACGATCACCACCCGGCCGGTGCGCTCCACGCTCTCCCCGATGGTGGCCAGGTCCAGCGGCACCAGCGAGCGCAGATCAATGACTTCCGCCTCCACCCCCGCCGCGCTGGCCGCCTCGGCCGCCGCCAGGCACACCTCCACCATGCCGCCGTAGCACAGCACGGTGCAGTGCTGCCCGGGCCGCGCCACCCGCGCCTGCCCCAGCGGGACGATGTGGCGCCCGGACGGCACTTCGCCGCGCACCGAGCGGTACAGCTTGATGCTCTCGAACAGCACCACCGGGTCCGGGTCCTCGATGGCGGCCAGCAGCAGCCCCTTGGCATCGGCGGGGGTGCTGGGAATCGCGACCTTCAGGCCCGGCAGCGCGGCCACCAGCCCCTCCGGGCTCTCCGAGTGCAGCTCCGGCGAGTGAATGCCGCCCCCGTACGGCGCGCGAATCACCATCGGTACCGTGTAGCGGCCCTGGCTGCGGTGGCGGTAGCGGCCCAGCTGCACCGCCATCTGCTCCAGCGCCGGGTACAGGAACCCTGCGAACTGCAGCTCGGCCACCGGACGCTCGCCTGCCAGCGCCAGCCCGATGCCCATGCCCACGATGCCCGCCTCGCTGAGCGGGGTGTCGAAGACGCGCCCTTCTCCAAAGCGCGCCTGCAGCCCGTCGGTGGCGCGGAACACGCCGCCCATGCCCACGTCCTCCCCGAACACCATCACGCGCTCGTCCTGCTCCAGCGCCACCGCCAGCGCGTCCTGCACCGCCTGCACCAGCGTCAGGGTACGGGTGGCCGCCGGCTCGGCCGGCCGCGTCGCCGCGCTCACTGGCCCGCCCCACGCTGGGGATACAGCGCCCGCAGTTCGGCCTGCTGCTCCAGCAGGTCCGGGGTCGGCTCGGCGTACACGTGATCCAGAATCTGCCAGGGCTCCAGGCCCGGCGCGGCGTCCGCCTGCACCAGCGCGTCCCGGAGCTCCTGCTCCACCTCGGCGGCCAGCGCCTGCTCCTGCTCGTCGTCCCACAGCCCGGCCCGGTCCAGGTACGCGCGCAGCCGCCGGGCCGGCGCCAGCACGGTGCGCCACAGCTCGCCCTCGGCCTCGTCGCGGTAGCGGGCCGGGTCGTCGCTGGAGGTGTGCGGCATCACCCGGTAGGTCACGCACTCGATCAGGGTGGGGCCCTCCCCCGCCCGCGCCCGCGCCACGGCCTCGGCGGTCACGTGATGCACCGCCAGCAGGTCGTTGCCGTCCACCCGCACCGCCGGCATGCCGTAGCCCTCCCCGCGCGAGGCGAGCGTGGCCGCCGCCGTCTGCCGCGAGGTGGGCGTGCTGATGGCCCAGCCGTTGTTCTCGATCACGAACACCGCCGGGGCGCGGTACACGCCGGCAAAATTCAGGCCCACGTGGAAGTCGCCCTCGGAGGTGCCGCCGTCGCCCACAAAGGCCAGCACCACCGAGGCGTCGTGGCCTTCCCGCTCGGCGCGGCGGCGTTCGGCCAGCGCGATGCCGGCCGCGTGCGGCAGCTGGTTGCCGATCGGCACGTAGAACGGCAGCAGGCGCTGCTGCGGGTCCATCCGGAAGCCGTCCGGGTGGGCGCGCCAGCTGAGGATCACCTTGTGCATCGGCAAGCCGTAGGCCAGCGCGCAGCCGGTGCCGCGGTAGGTAGGGGCCAGCCAGTCTCGGGCCGTGTCCAGCGCCAGCACCGCGCCCACCTGGGTGGCCTCCATGCCGCCGAACAGCGGGTACACGCCCAGCCGACCCTGCCGCTGCAGCACCAGGGCGCGGTCGTCGAAGAGGCGGGCGCGGCGCATCTGGCGGTACAGCCGCAGCACCTCCGGACCAAGCGGCAGCAGCTCGGGACGGCGAGGGGTGCCGTCCGGCGCCAGCAGGCTGAAGGTGCCGGCCAGACGCGGGTCAGCGGGCTCGGTGGAGGCTGGAGTCGGTGTGGTCATGGCAGTCCTTTCCAGAGAAACGGGGGGCTCAGGCGCCGGCCAGGGCTGGGGTGGCCAGCGTCCGAGACGCGTGGTCACACACCTCCAGCAGCAGGGCACGCCAGCGGCTCTTGTGCTGGTAGAAGTGGTCGGTGGGGGCCGACACGCTGATGGCCGCCAATACCTCGCCGGCCGGGCCGCGCAGCGGCGCGGCGATGCAGCACACGCCGGGGAACGCCTCCTCCATGTCGTAGGCGTAGCCGCGCTCGCGGATGCGCTGCAGTTCGGTCTGCAACTCATCCGGCGTCACGATGGAGTTCACGGTCAGCCCGGCCAGGCCCTGCCGCTCGATCAGCCGCTCCACGTCCGGCCATGGCCAGGCGCACAGCAGCACCTTGCCCATCGCGCTGCACTGCGGCGGCACCCGGGCGGGCCGGCTGGCCGGCCAGGGCTCTCCGGCCGCCTGCACCCCTTCCAGGTGCAGCAGGGTGCCGCCCTGCACCACGCTTAGGTGGGCGGCCTCGCCACTCAGGCGGGCCAGCTCGTGCATCGCCCAGCGGGCCGCCGGCAGCCAGGGGTGGCCGGCGTTCAGGGCGCCCAGCAGGTTGAGCGCCCCCAGCCGGAACTGTCCCCGGGGCAGGCGGTCCAGCACACCCAGATGCACCAGGGTCTGCAGCAGCTCGTGGGCGCAGGACTTCGGCACCTGCAGCCGGCCCGCCACGGCGGTCGCGCCCCAGACCGGCTCCAGCGGCGTGAACAGATGCAGCACCTGAAAGGCCCGTTCGACAGTGCTCAACATGATGGTGCCGTCACTGTACCCCCGTACCGCCGGCGTCACCGTGACCCGTGCGGATTATCCGGACACCGGGCTGGTCAGCGCGGCTGGGCGCTGGCTGCCAGCAGATCCTCCAGCGCGCTGACCGGCAGCGGGCGGGCGAACAGGTAGCCCTGCCCCAGGTCACAGCCAAGCCGGGCCAGCAGGTCGCGCTGATCCTCCTGCTCGATGCCCTCGGCCACCGTCTGCACGCCCAGGTGGCGGGCCAGCTGCAGGATCATCTCGGCGAAGGCCGGCCCCTCGCTGTCCAGCGAGCGCACAAACGAGCGGTCGATCTTGAGGATGTCCACCCGCAGCCGCCGCAGGTAGCTGAGGCTGCTGTAGCCGGTGCCGAAGTCGTCCAGCGCCACGCGCAGGCCCAGCGCCTGCAGCCGCTCCAGCTTGGCGGTGGTGGCCTGCAGGTCCTGAATCAGGGTGCCCTCGGTGAGTTCCAGCGTCAGCGCCTGCCCCGGCAGCTGTTCCTCGTCCAGCAGCGCCGCCACCTCCGCAATGAACTCGGGATGCTCGAACTGCAGCGGCGAGATGTTCACCGCGACGCTGAGGTTCGGGTAGCCGGCCGCGCGCCACACTCCCACCTGGACCGCCGCCTGGCGCAGCACCCAGCTGCCCAGCTCACGGATCAGGCCGCAGGCCTCGGCCAGCGGGATGAAGTCGGCGGGCGACACCGGACCCAGCGCCGGCGAGTGCCAGCGCAGCAGCGCCTCGAGCGAGCGGACCGCGCCGGTCTGCAGGTCCACCAGCGGCTGGTAGTACAGCTGGAATTCGCCGCGCTCCAGCGCCCCCAGCAGATGCGCCTCGATCTTCAGCTGCGGCTGCACGTCGGTGCGGAGCGTCTCGCTGTAGTAGTGATGGGTGTTGCGGCCCCGGTGCTTGGCCTGATACATCGCCAGGTCGGCGTGGTGCATCAGCGTCTCGGCCTGGGTGCCGTCGTCCGGGCAGACGGCGATGCCCACGCTGGCGGTCAGGGCGAATCCCTGATCGTCCAGCGTGATCGGGCGGCTCAGCGCGTGCAGGATGCGCTGGGCCACCAGTCCCGCCTCCTGAGCGTCGCGCAGGCGGTTCAGGATCACCACGAACTCGTCGCCCCCCATGCGCGCCGCGCTGTCGTGCGGGCGGATGCAGCGGCCCAGCCGGCCCGCGGCTTCCACCAGCATCCGGTCACCGACCCGGTGCCCGAACGCGTCGTTGATGCGCTTGAAGCGGTCCAGGTCAATGAACAGCACCGCCATGCAGCTGCCGGTCGCCTGCGCCGCCGCAATCGCCTGCGCCAGATGCGCGGGCACCTCGCCGCGGCTCAGCACGCCGGTCAGCGCGTCGTGGCTGGCCTGCTGCTGCAGCTGCCGGCGCAGCTGCCGCTCGCGCTGAAAGGACAGCAGCTGGCGCAGCAGGCCCAGCACCGCCAGTAGCACCGCGCCCACCATCGCGCCCTTGGCCTGCGCGTCCGGGCGCTGCGCGGCCACCAGCGCCAGCCACAGCGACACCAGAAAGCCCAGCGACGGAAACAGGCCCAGCGTGGTCTCTGCCATGGACGCCCAGGCCACGCCCGGCGGCGCCCCTGCAGACCGGGCCTGGGCGCTCCGCCGGCTGAGCGTGGCCCACAGGCCCAGCGCCAGCGCCGCGAAGCTCCAGAGCACGTTCATGGGGCTGCTGGCGTCATAGATCTGCTGGACCGCCTGTGTCTGATACACCGCGTCGGCGCCGAGCAGCAGCAGCAGACCGGCACCCAGCGCCGGGAAGCGGGTGGCCAGGGTTCCATGAGGCCGCCACA